>JAVBUG010000150.1:0-24535 GCA_031555515.1 Microbacterium sp.
CGATGAGCCCGCCCTTGCTGTGGGCCACGAGCACGCGACCGGCGTCGGGGGCCGGCGTGCGGGCGAGCAGCTCACCGAGGCGGTCGGCGGTCGAGGGGATCGTGCGGCGGTTCACGCCGAGGCCGTGCACGACCGCGACGCGGTGGCCCGCGGCGGCGAGGGCATCGCCGAGGGGGCGCAGGAACGTCCAGTGCTCGTATACCCCGGGGATGAGATACACCTCGGGGAGCGCGGGGTCGCCGCGGCGCCAGGCCCGCGGAACGGGGCGGGGTCGCCCGATCGCCCAGGGGAGCGACAGGACGGCGAGCTGCCGGCGCCCGGCGTAGACGTAGTCGGCGATCCACGACAAGCCGCGCCCCAGCATCGACGGGCGCGCGAGCGTGGTCGCTTCCGGTGGGGGCGGCATGGGCGAAAGTCTAGGAGCCCGGGGCGTCGGGCGTGCCGCGGACGCCGGTGATGGCGGACTCCACGACGGACGCGGCGAGGGCATCGATGACGGATGCCGGCTGCCACCGCACCGGGCCGTGCACGGCGATGTCGGCGAAGCCGTGCACCGCCGACCAGCACGCCCACTCGGCGTAGGGGCGGCGGTCGGGGGCGAGGGCGCCGGCGTCGACCATCGCGTCGAGCGTGTCCATGAGGAGCCGGAACGGGGCGACGATCTCGTCGTCGAGGGTGACGATGCCGTCGTTCGCATGGGTGTCCTGCGTGAAGAACGCCGTCTCGAACCAGCCGCGCTCGGTGCGCGCGAAGTCGATGTAGGCGAGGCCCACCCGGCGCAGTCGCTCGATCGCGGCCTCGGCGGGGGAGAGGCCCGCCGGAGTGGCCGAGACGCGCGACGTGATCGCGGCGGCCAGGGCCAGCTGCGCCTCGCGGGCGACGGCGCGCACCAGGGCGTCGCGGTCGGCGAAGTGCCGGTAGGCGGCGTTGGGCGAGACGCCCACGGCGCGGGTCGCCTCGCGCAGCGTGACCGCGGCCGGGCCGCCGGTGCGCGCGAGCTGCAGGCCCTCGCCGATCAGCGCGTGTCGGAGGTCGCCGTGATGATAGGCACGCACGGGCGAAGTCATTGCGTCCTCCCGGCCGGGTGTGTACGTTGTGAACACTGAATGTGAACAGTGTCCACATTCACCATAGACCCTCGCCCTCACCGCTTGTTCCGCGAACACGCCGAAGGAATCGTCATGAGCCAGCCGAGCCCCGCCGGGCCCGCAGCATCCGAAGATCCCGTCCAGCACCATCCCGATGCGCGCACGCTCCGCGCGTTCTACCAGGTGCTCGTCAACACCGCGCTCGCCAACGTGACGTCGAGCTACCTCTGGTTCGCGCTCACGTTCTGGGTGTACCTCGAGACGAAGTCGGTGCTCGCCACGGCGATCATCGGCGGCTCGTACATGCTCCTCGTCGCGGTGTTCGGCGTCGTCTTCGGCGTGATCGTCGACCACATGAAGAAGAAGTCGGTCATGCTGCTCTCGAGCATCGTGACGGCGTCGGCGTATGTCGTGGCCGGGGCGATGTTCGTGGCGTTCCCCGAGAGCGCGCTGCTCGATTGGACCGGCCCGTGGTTCTGGGCGTTCGCCGGGGTGATCCTCGTCGGCGGTGTCGTCGAGAACCTCCGCAACATCGCGCTCTCGACGACGGTGACGCTGCTCGTGCCGGGCGATCGGCGCGACAAGGCGAACGGACTCGTCGGCGCGGTGCAGGGCATCGCCTTCATGGTGACGAGCGTGTTCTCGGGTCTGTCGATCGGGCTCCTCGGCATGGGCTGGACGGTCGCCATCGCGATCGCCGCCACCGGCGTGGCGCTGATCCACCTGATGTTCGTCCCGATCCCCGAGCGCGGCGTCGCGCACGTCGAGGGCGAGGCGCCGAAGGGCTTCGGGTTCAAGGGCGTGATCCCGGCGGTGATGGTCGTGCCGGGGCTGCTGGCCCTCATCCTCTTCTCGACGTTCAACAACCTCGTCGGAGGGGTCTTCATGGCCCTCATGGACCCGTACGGACTCACGCTCTTCTCGGTCGAGATGTGGGGGATCGTCCTCGGCGTGACGAGCTTCGGCTTCATCATCGGCGGCGCGCTCGTGGCGAAATTCGGCCTGGGCAAGAACCCGGTGCGCACGATGCTGCTCGTCAACATCGGCATCGCGCTGCTCGGCATGACGTTCGCGATCCGCGAGCTGTGGTGGCTGTACGGGCTCGGCATCCTCGTCTTCATGGCGCTCATGCCGATCGCCGAGGCGTCCGAGCAGACGATCGTGCAGCGCGTCGTGCCGTTCGAGAAGCAGGGGCGCGTCTTCGGCTTCGCCGCGAGCGTGGAGTCCGCGGCCGCACCCGTGTCGGCATTCCTCATCGGACCCATCGCCCAGTTCTGGCTCATCCCGTACATGAACTCGCCCGAGGGTCAGGAGGCGTGGGGCTGGCTGCTCGGCGAGGGTGAGGCCCGCGGCATCGCACTGGCGTTCGTCGGCGCGAGCCTGGTGCTGCTGCTGGTCGTGCTGCTCGCCTTCGTGTCGAAGCCCTACCGCGAGCTCTCCGACGCGTACGCCGCGGCCCCGCCGTCGCTCCACACCGATGACGAGGGGACGGATGCTGCCGCCCCGGCGACGCCGGCGACCACGGCGATCGGCGAGGCCGGAGAGGACCTGCGCTCGGGGCTGCGCTGACGGACCGCTCTACGAGGGTCGAGCCCCGATCACGGGCACACGGAACCGTTTGCGGTACGCGCCCGGCGCAAGCCCGGTGACGCGCTTGAACAGGCGGCGGAAGAAGGCCGGGTCCTCGTAGCCGACGTGCCAGCCGATCGCCTCGACCGAGTCCTCGGTCTGCTCGAGCCGGCGCTTCGCCTCTTCGACACGGAGCCGCTGCACGTACGTCAGCGGGCTCACCCCGGTCGCCTCCGTGAAGCGGCGCTTGAACGTGCGCTCGGCCAGCCCGGAACGCACCACCAGCTGTTCCACGGGGGCGGCCACGGAGTGGTGGGCGCGGAGCCAGTCCTGGGCGTCGGCGACGACCGCATCGCCGTGATCGGTGCGGCCCTCGAAGACCATGTACGGCGCGAGGCCGTCCTGGTGCCACTGCAGGGCGAACATGCGGGCCGTCTCCTGCGCCAGCGTGGCGCCGGCGAATCGGCCGGTGAGGTAGAGCACGAGGTCGTGCCACGTGGTCGAGGCGCCGGAGGTGATGAGCTCGTCGCGCGTGCCCGTCACCATGAGCGCGCGCTCGGGGTGCACGCGCACGTCGGGGTGCGTGGCGCGCAGCTGGGTGGCGTAGTCGTAGTGGACCGTCACATCGCGGTCGTCGAACCGGCCGGTCTCGGCGAGGAGGAAGATCCCGGAGCAGGCGGAGCAGAGGAGCGCGCCCTGCTCATGCATGCGGGTCGCCCAATCCACGAGTTCGGGGTAGCGTCCGCGTTCCCAGCCGTCCGGGCCGAGCACGATCGAGGGGACGATGACGATGTCGGTGCGGTCGATCTCGGCGACCGCCTCCGACACGGGCACGGGGATCCCGCTCACGCCCATGAGAGGCCCGGCTTCGGCGCCGACGATCCGTGCGCGGAAGGGAGCAGGGGCGGTGGGATCGCCGATGCCCATCACCGCGAACGAGTTGAGCACGTCGAGCACGCCGAACATCGTCGCGACCCCGGTGTCGGGCAACGCGATGACGCTCACGTCGAGCGTGCGTGCGGACATCTCCGGCCCTCCTCGCACCACATCGTGGCACGAATGGACCGAACGAGGGTCTGGATGCCTCTGAACACAGGGGCGCGGCATCCCGAGCATGGAATCACCGATGTCGATCGAACAGAAAGGACCGACGACATGACGACGAACACCGTCGACGAAACCGCGCTCAACGCCTTCGTGCTCCGCGCCGTGGACCACCTCGGCGCCGGCTACCTCGGGGTGATGGTGAGCCTGGGCGCACGCCTCGGCCTCTACCAGGCACTCGCCGAGGCGGGCCCGCTCACCTCGCAGCAGCTTGCCGACCGCACCGGCTGCGCCGAGCGGTACGTGCGCGACTGGGCGTCTTCGCAGGCCGCCGCGGGCTACGTCGCCTACGACGCCGAGGCGGGCACGTTCTCGCTGACGCCCGAGCAGGCGCTCGTGCTGGCGGACGAGGACAGCCCTGTCTACCTGCCGCCCGCGTGGAACACGCCGGCGGCGATGTGGAGCGACGAGGCGCGGGCGCTGCATGCGTTCCGCACCGGTGAGGGCATCGCGTGGGGCGACCACGATCCTCGGCTTGCGCACGGAACGGCAGCCTTCTACCGCAACGGCTACCGCGCCAGCCTGGTGTCGCAGTGGCTGCCTGCCTTGGAAGGTGTCGTGCCCGCACTCGAGCGCGGCATCGCCGTCGCCGACGTGGGCGTGGGCCACGGGCACACGACGGTGCTCATGGCCGAGGCGTTCCCGAACTCGCGGTTCCACGGGTACGACACCCACGCGCCGTCGATCGCCGAGGCACGGCGCAACGCGCGGGAGGCGGGCGTGCAGGAGCGCACCTCGTTCGAACAGGTGAGTGCGAAGGAGTACGACGAGCGCGGGTTCGGGCTGATCTGCTTCTTCGACGCCCTGCACGACATGGGCGACCCCGTCGGCGTGGTGCGGCACGCGGCCGGAGCGCTCACTGCGGACGGCACGCTGCTGCTGGTCGAGCCCAACGCAGCCGACCGGCTGGAGGACAACCTCCACGTCGTCGGCCAGACGTACTACGCGGCGTCGAGCATGATCTGCACGGCGCACTCCATCGCCGACGGCGGGGAACTCGTGCTGGGCGCGCAGGCCGGGCCGGCGCGGCTGACACAGGTGCTGAACGAGGCGGGGTTCTCGCGCGTCCGCGTGGTCGCCGAGACGCCGTTCAACCTCATCATCGAGGCGAGGCGCTGACGGCGGAGGACCCGCACCGAACTCCACTCAGACGCGCGCGGCGGCGATCCCGAACAAAGGTGGCCGCCGCGTGCGTCCGTCACTCACCCGACGTCGGAGGAGGGCCCTCGGTCCCGTCGTCGGCGCCGGTGTCGTCGGCACCGTCCGTGCCGTCCGGGCCTTCGGTCGGGTCGGGCGGCGCCTCGAGGCTCTCGTCGACGTCGAACGTGAGCGGATCGTCGTACACCCGCACCGTCGTGGACACCCCGTCCCTGGTGACCGGGTACTCCTCCCAGGTGAACTGCGGCATCGCGCCTCCGGGGCAGTCGATCACGTCCGGCGCGATCTGCTCGAGCACACTGCGCAGGGTGCGGTAGAGGTCGCACTCCGCCTCGCCGTATCCCGGCGGCCGAGGGGGCGAGTAGAACTCGCCCGTGGCGGGGTCGCGGGGCTGCCATGATCGATCGAGGCCGCCGGCGGAGTACCGCGCCAAGGCGTTATCGGTGAGGGACCGCGCCCGGCCCGTCTCGCCGCGGCAGAGTGCGAGTCCCGCGTAGAAGAGGACGACGTACCTCGGGTTCTGGAACCCGTGCATCGTGATGCCCTTCTCGGCCGAGGTGTCGTCGAGGTACTGCGCGGCGCTCTCGCAGCTCGAGCGGAGTGACGCGTACGCCGGACCCTCGTTGTCGGATGGACTGATGTCGGTCGGCGGCAGGGCCCACGAGTAGACCACAGTGGGAGGCTGGCTGCCACCACCACCGCCGCCGCCGTTCCCGCCGCCACCACCACCACCGTTCCCGCCACCGTTCCCGCCACTATCGCCGCCGCCGTTCCCGCCGCCGCCGCCTCCTGTCGGCGAGGGGCTCGGCGAGGGGCTCGGGCTGGTGCTCGGCGTCGGCGAGTCACCGGGCGTCGGCGTACTCTGGCCGGCCGCCGGGTCGACGGGCGTCGGGGCGTAGCCGCAGCCGGTCAGCGCGACGATGGACACGACCGCGGCACAGGCGAGCATGGCTCGGCGGTGTCGCTGCGCTCCGCGCCGGCGCGTCTGATCGTCGTGTTCAGGGAGCATCTCCGGCCTCCTCGCTCGGGGGTTGGTCAGCGGCGCAGGTCGAGGCGTCGCTCGTCGCGCGGACACCGTCGAGGTCCCGCACGAAGGAGTATCTGAGGTCTTCGTCATCGGCGCGGAGGACGATGATCACGCCGTAGCGCGGCGTCCACTCGTCCGATACGAGGAAGTACTTGCCGTCGGTGGACTCCATGAGACGCAGCCCGCTGTAGTGGTGGCGCATCGAATCGCCGGCACCGCTGCAGGTCTCGACGACCCCGGGTGCACTCAGATCCAAGGGGTGCGAACTGGAGATCTCGACGCCGGGAAGGCTCGCGATCCGCGACTGATATCCGTACGCGAGCTGGTCGCCCTCGACGACGGCGAAATTGGCGGCCGACCAGAACAGGCCCACGGCCACGAGGAGCGCGATGGCGCCGCGCAGGATGCCGTCGGCGAGCGGAGTGAACGAGAGTCCGCCTCGGCGACCAGTGCGCAGCTGCACGCTGTACAGCAGGAGGAGCAGCGCCGTCGCACAGACGAGTGGCGCGAGCCGGAAGGCCCACGCGTCGTTGAGCATTCCGATCCCCACGCCGAGGACGAACACGCCGATCGCCACCAGCCAGAGCCAGCTCTCCGTCCACGCGAGGACGCGGCTCGACGGTCGGTCGCGGCGGAGACGGCGGAGCAGGTGATCGCCCCACACCCAGAGCAGGCCGACGCTTGCGGCGACCACGGGGATCCAGAAGACGGACCGGATGCTGCGGCGCACGTAGTCGTCGACGGTCATGCCGAAGATCGCCTCGTCGGCGCCGAGGGCGACCGACATGCGGTCTGCGCGCACCCACCCGAAGTAGACCAGCAGGGCGGTCAGCACACCCACGTTCGCCAGCACGGCGAGGAGTGCTTTGACCATCGAGCTGCGGGTCTCGCGGTCGCCTTCCGACTCGGCGGGAGGTTCGACCGCGGCGGCGGAACCGTCCATACTCCTCAGAGCAGGCCTGAGGGTGCGGTGATACCGCGCTGAGCGGCCCTCAGTCGAGCTCGGGCGTGCGCGGCGGCGCGGTGCGGCGCGGCCGCAGTACCTCGAACGCCGCGGCCCAGGCCAGCAGGTCGGCGTCGCTGTACGCGCGCCCGGCCATCGTCAGGCCCACCGGCATCCCGATGTCGTCCATCGTTCCCATCGGCACCGTCACCGTCGGGATCCCCAGGTGCCGGATCGCGAGGTTGCCGTTGGCGACCCACACGCCGTTGCGCCAGCCGAGATCGGCGGATGCCTCGTTCACGTCCATGTCGGCAGGTCCCACGTCGGCGACCGCGGGGAAGATCACGGCGTCGAGGCCGAGGATCGACATCCAGTCCTCGAGGTCGATGCGCCGGGTCTCTTCGAGGCCGCGGACGCCGTCGGCGATCTCGGGGATGTCGGTGAACGACGCGTACGGGTGCTCGCGCACCTGCGCCGGGTAGGTCGCGATGTCGTCGTCGAAGCCGGTGTAGCGGTCGGGCAGCGCGCCGTCGGGGTGCGGGAAGATCGTCGCGCCGTCGACGTCGTCGAGCCGGTCCAGCGTCGGGTCGCCGTTCGCCCGCAGGAAGTCGTCCCACGCCCACGCCGACAGGTCGACGATCTCGCGCTGCAGGAAGCCCTCGGTCACGAGCCCGCGGGTCGTGATCGTCGGGGCGCCCGGGCGGTCGCTCTCGTAGTTCGAGACCGCCGGGAAGTCGACCTCGACGACCTCTGCGCCCGCGGCTTCGAGGTCGAGCCGTGCCTTCTCCCACAGCGCGAGCACCGAGGCCCGGGTCTCGACGCGGGTGCCGGTCGGTCCGCCGATCCCGCCGTCGGGATCGGTGCCGGCCTCCGGATCGGCGTTGATGTACATGCGCGGCACGCCGAACCGGCGACCCGCGAGGGTCGCGGCGGCGGCATCGGCATCGGCCGATGCGAGCGCCGGGTAGGAGGCCGGGCGCAGGGCCGAGGCATCCGGGATCGCGATCCAGGGCTGCGCGCGCCAGAAGTCGCCGCGGGTCTCGGGGTCGTCGGCGACCATCACGTCGAGGATCTCGAGCAGGTCGGCCATCGTGCGGGTGTGGGGCACGACGACGTCCATCGTGGGCACGAGCGGCCAGTTGCCGCGCACCGAGATCACGCCGCGCGACGGGGTGTAGGCGCACAGCGCGTTGTTCGAGGCGGGGGCGCGGCCGCTCGACCAGGTCTCCTCGCCGAGGCCGAACGCCGCGAAGCTCGCCGCGGTGGCCGTGCCGGAGCCGTTGGACGACCCCGACCCGAACGCCGAGGTCAGGTACTCGGCGTTGTAGGGGCTCTCGGCGCGGCCGTAGACGCCCCGTTGCATGCCGCCGTTCGCCATCGGGGGCATGTTGGTGAGCCCGATCAGCACCGCCCCGGCCTCGCGGAGCCGCTCGATCGAGAACGCATCGCGCTGCGCGACGAGGTCGGCGAACGCGGGCGAGCCCGCCGCGACAGTGAGTCCCCGGGCCATGAACGAGTCCTTGGCCGTGTACGGGATGCCGTCGAGCGGCCCGAGCGTGCGCCCTTCGGTGCGACGGAGATCGGATGCCGCAGCCTCGGTCCGCGCGTCGGGATTGCGTACGACGACCGCGTTGAGGGCGGTCGCCGTGCCGGGTGCGTCGTACGCGTCGATCCGGGCGAGGTACGCGTCCACGAGTTCGACGCTGGTCACGGCACCCGACTCCAAGGCGTCGCGGAGCTCGGCGATCGTCTTCTCGACGACGGGGTGGTGGCGGGTCATCGGGCCACCGCCGGCTGCTGCTGGGTGATGCAGTGGATGCCGCCGCCGCCGGCGAAGATCTGGCGGGCGTCGACCGTGACCGCGCGTCGCCCCGGATAGGCCGCCTCGAGGATGTCGCGCGCCTGCGCGTCGGCGCGCTCCTCGCCGAACCCGCACGCGATGATCCCGCCGTTCACGACCAGGTGGTTGACGTAGCTGTAGTCGACGAACCCCTCGTGGTCGCGCAGCGTCTCGGGGGCGGGCAGGTCGATGATCTCGAAGGTTCGGCCCGCAGCATCCGTCTGCTCCGAAAGGAAGGCGCGGAGGTCACGCGACACCTCGAAGTCGGGGTGCTCGGGGTTCTGCTGCGCGTGCAGCAGCACGCGACCGGGCGTGGGGATCGTGGCCACGATGTCGACATGGCCGTTCGTGCCGAACTCGTCGTAGTCGCGTGTCAGGCCGCGGGGGAGCCACACGACCTTCGTCGCGCCGATCGTGCGGTGAAGCTCCGCCTCGACGCGCGCCCGGTCGGCGAAGCGGTTGCGGCGCGGGTCGAGCTGCACCGTCTCGGTGACGAGCACCGTGCCCTCGCCGTCGACGTGGATGCCGCCGCCTTCGTTGACGAGCAGCGAGCTGACGACCTCGGCGCCGACGAGGTCCGCGGTGAAGCGGGCGTGCTGGGCGGCCTTCCGCCACGAAGCCCACTCCGGTGCGCCCCAGCCGTTGAAGATCCAGTCCACCGCGCCGAGCGCGCCGGGGCGCTCGTCGTCGACGACGAACGTGGGGCCGTGGTCGCGGAACCAGAACTCGTCGACCGGGGTCTCGACGAGGTCGATCGCGGAGTCGAGCATGCGTCGGGCGCGGTCGGCCTTCGACGGGTCGACGAGCATCGTCACCGGCTCGAAGTCGGCGACGGCGTTCGCCACCGCGCTCCAGGCGGCGTAGAAGCGCTCCTGCTCGGCGGGGTCGTCGCCGAGCGTCGGTCCCTCGTTCGGAAACGCCATCCACGTGCGCTCGTGCGGATCGCCCTCGTGCGGCATCCTCCAGGCCATCGTCGCCCCTCTGCTCGGCTTCGTCCGTAATTGATCTAGCGATCAATAGGAAAGATACCTATGCTGGCGAGACCATGTCAAGCACATCGTCCCGGCCGCGCACCCGCAAGGCTCCTGCCGAGCGGGCCGCCGAGATCATCGCGGCGGCGACCGCGATCGCGCGCGAGCAGGGACTCAGCGCCCTCACGCTGCGCGCCGTCGCCGAGCGGGCGGGCGTCGCCTCGGGCCTCGTCGCGCACTACCAGCCGTCGATGGACGACCTCGTCGCGCGCGTCTACGCCGACCTCGTCGATGAGGAGGTCGGAGACGTCGAACGCGTCGTCGGCGCCGTCGCCGACCCGGCCGCACGGCTCGGGGCCCTGATCGACACCCTCATGGACGGCGAGCGCGAGGAGCTCACCGTCGTGTGGGTCGAGGGCTGGGCGATGGCGCGCCGCAACGACGCCCTCGCCCGCGCGGTGCGGGCGCAGATGGAGCGCTGGCAGACGCTCGTCGAGTCCATCATCGAGGACGGATGCCGCACCGGCGCGTTCTCGACGAGCGAGCCCGGCGAGGTGGCGTGGGAGCTCATCGGCATGATCGACGGTCTCAACGCGCAGTCCCTCGCGCGCGGCACCGACACGACGCGTTTCGCCGCCCGTACCGCCCGCGCGGCAGAGGCTCTGGTCGGCGCCCGGCCCGGATCGGTGCCGGTCTCGACGTGACGCGCGCCGCGTCCCGCGCCGCAGGGGCAGGATGGAACCATGAGCGCGATCCCCACCGTGACCTTGAACGACGGCGCCTGGTTCCCCGAACTGGGCCTCGGCACCTACGACCTGCGGGGCGAGGAGGGGATCGCGGCCATCGTGTCCGCGATCGACTCCGGCTACCGCCTGCTCGACACCGCGGTCAATTACGAGAACGAGCGCGAGGTCGGTGAGGCCGTGCGGCGCAGCGACGTCGACCGCGGCAAGCTGCTCGTCGCCTCCAAGGTCCCCGGCCGCCATCACGGCCGGCAGGAGGCTGTCGACAGCATCAAGGGGTCGCTCGACCGGCTGGGCCTCGACCGCATCGACCTGCAGCTCATCCACTGGCCGAACCCGAGCGTCGGCAAGTACGTCGACACGTGGCGCGGCCTGATCGAGGCGCGCGAACGGGGCCTCGTCCGCTCGATCGGCGTGTCCAACTTCACCGAAGGCCAGCTCACCGAGCTCATCGAGGAGACGGGCGTCGTGCCCGCGGTGAACCAGGTCGAGCTGCACCCGTACTTCCCGCAGGCGCAGCTGCGGGCGTTCCATGCCACGCACGGCATCCGCACCGAGAGCTGGAGCCCGCTCGCCAAGCGCAGCGAGCTGCTCACCGAGCAGATCCTCACCGAGCTCGCGACGGTCCACGACGTGACGCCGACGCAGGTGGTCCTTCGATGGCACACGCAGATCGGCAGCACGCCGATCCCCAAGTCGGCCGACGCCGATCGTCAGCGCGAGAACGCCGACGTCTTCGGCTTCACCCTCACCGACGACCAGCTCGCGGCGATCAGCGCCCTCGAGCGGGGCCGGCTGTGGGACGGCGACCCGAACACCCACGAGGAGATGTGAGGGAAGCGGATGCTGCGGCCCCGTGTTCTGCACCGGGCCGCGGCATCCATTCCCGGTTCAGGCATCGGGGAGGGCGTCGAGCCACTCCGTGAAGGTCTGGGTGCCGCGCAGCGCCTCCGGCCCGGGAAGCAGCGCTCCCGACCGCAGCGCACGGCCGAGAGCGCCCGGGGTGTTCACGACGGGCACCGGTGTGCGGTGGCCGATCGCGTGGGCGTAACGGTGCACCATGTCGGCGAGGCTCTCCTCCTGGGGTCCGGCGAGGTCGGTCGTCCGGCCGGCAGGGCTCTGCTCGGCGAGGTCGACGAGGTGCGCGGCGACCTCGCGCACCGCGACCGGCTGCACCCGCCCCGCCGGGGCGATGTGGGCGCCGGCGTGGCCGCGGTGGTACATCATCGCCGCGTACTCGTGGAACTGGGTCGTGCGCAGGATCGTCGACGGCACGTCGCCGCCGGCGACCAGGCGCTCCTGCACGAGCTTGCCGGCGTAGTAGCCGTCGGGCGCGGCCTCGGCGCCCACGATGGTCAGCACCACATGGTGGCTCACGCCCGCCGCGCGCTCTGCCGCGAGCAGGCTCTTCGTGGCACCGGCGAAGAACATCACCGACACATCGGGCTTCGCGGTCGTCACGTTCGTGACGTCGATGACGGCATCGACGCCGTCGAGCGCGCCCGCGAGGCCGGCGCCGCTCAGGAGCTCGATCCCCGTGCGGCGCGACAGGATGAGGATGTCGTGGCCGCGCTCGCCGGCGATCGCGGCGATGTGCGCGCCGGTCATGCCGGTGCCGCCGGCGATGGCCAGTCTCACGAGTCCTCCCGGTGCGTGTCGCCCCGACCCCCGCTCAGCGTAGACCCCCGGCGGATCAGCCGAGGTCGGCGAGCCACTCCGAGAACGTCTGCCTGCCGAGGACAGCGCCGTCGCCCGGAAGCGCGAGACCCTCCCGCATGCCCTTCATCTGCCCGCCGGGCAGGCTCACCGAGGGGATCCAGCCGCCGTGACCGGTGCGCCGTGCGTACGCCTTGACCATGTCGTCGAGCCGCTCCTCGCGCGGACCCGCGAGATCGGCGGCGCGACCCTGGGGTGCGCCGGCGGCGAGCCGGGCCAGGTGGGCGCCGACTTCGCGGGCCGCGATGGGCTGCACCCGGCCGCGCGGCGCGATGTGCAGCGGTCCGGCTTTGGCCCGGTCGTAGAGCTGGCCGGCGAACTCGTGGAACTGCGTCGCGCGCAGAATGCTCCACGGCACCGGCGCGGCCTCGACCACGCGCTCCTGCGCGAGCTTTCCGGCGTAGTAGTCGTACGGCATCCGATCGATCCCCACGATCGACAGCTGCACGACGTGCCCGACACCCGCACGCGCCGCCGCGTCGACGAGGTTGCCGGTCGCGGTCTCGAAGAACCGGACGGCCGCATCCGCCTTGAGCGTCGACACGTTCGCGGTGTCGACCACCGCGTCGACGCCGTCGAGGGCGGCGTCGAGCCCCGTCCCCGTCGTCAGGTCGACTCCGGTGCCGCGACTGAGCACGACGGCGTCGTGCCCGTCCGCCCGCACCGCCTCGACGACGTGGCTCCCGACGACGCCCGTTCCCCCGGCGACCGCGATCCTCATGGCATTGCTCCTCTCATCCCGCCCGTTGCGGGTGCTCTCGATACACCGACGACGCAGCGCGCGAGAATGTGAGCAGACGGCCGTGGATCTCCCACTCGTCGGTCGTCGCAGACAACGGAGGGAAACGGATGCCGCCCACCCGCGAGGTCGAGAGCGAACGCCGCGCCCTGCTCGGCCTCTGCTACCGCATGCTCGGCACCGTCGCCGACGCCGAGGACGCCGTGCAGGAGACCTACGTCCGCTGGCTGCGGCTGTCCGACGAGGAGCGGGCCGCGATCCGCAACCCGGCCGCCTGGCTGACGCGCGTCGCCGGACGCGTGTGCCTCGACATGCTGGGCTCGGCGCGCGCCCGGCGCGAGCGCTACGTGGGGGAGTGGCTTCCCGAGCCGGTGCCGCAGGACTCTCCGCTCGCAGCATCCGTCCCCGTCGACCCGATCGACCGCGTCACGCTCGACGACTCGGTGTCTATGGCGCTCCTCGTGCTGCTCGAGTCGCTCACTCCCGCGGAGCGCGTGACGTTCGTGCTGCACGACGTCTTCGGCGTGCCGTTCGCCGAGATCGCCGAGACGGTCGGGCGGAGCGCGGACGCGGTGCGGCAGCTCGCCTCGCAGGCGCGACGGCGCGTCCGCGAGCACCGCACGGGCGCGGCCTCGCGCGAGCAGCATGACGCCGTCGCCCGCGCCTTCGCGGCGGCGACGGCGACCGGTGATCTCGACGCGCTCGTCGCGGTGCTCGACCCCGCTGTCGTGCTGCGCTCCGACGGCGGCGGCCGCGTGTCGGCGGCACTGCGCCCGGTGAGGGGCGCCGATCGCGTGGGAAGATTCCTGCTCGGCCTGCCGCGCCTCGAGCCCGACGCGGTGCTGGTCGCGATCGAGACGCCCGACGGGCTCGGATTCCTCGCGACGCTCGACGACGAGCCCAGCGCGCTGGTGTCGCTCGAGGTGCGTGACGGGCGGATCACCGACGTCTACATCATGCGCAACCCCGACAAGCTCACCCAGTGGGGCTGACCGAGGCTCGGTCCGCCGCGGACGCGTCGGTTAGCGTGGAGCGCATGGCGACCCCATCGAACCCCACCCCCTTCGACTCCCTGACCGACTACATCGCCCTTCCGCGGGTGGAGGCGCTCGCCCTCTCGCCCGACGGGAAGACCGCCGTGCTCACGGTCGCCGCCCTCAAGAAGGACGGCACCGGCTACGACCGGTCGCTCTGGGCCGTGCCGGCGACGGGCGGCGGCACGCCCCGCCGGCTGACTCGGTCGGCGAAGGGCGAGGCGGGCGCCGCGTTCACGGCGAGCGGCGACATCCTGTTCGTGTCGGCGCGACCCGATGCCGAGGGCGACGCCGACGACGAGTCGGGCCAGCTGTGGCTGCTGCCGGCAACGGGCGGCGAGGCCCGCCCGGTCACGCGGCTCGCCGGCGGCGTCGACGGCATCGCCGCGACGGCCGACGCGTCAGCGCGGCTCGTGATCTCGGCCTCCCTGCTCCCCGGCGCCGACACCCTCGAGGCCGAGGCGGCGCTGCGCGCGAAGCGCAAGGAGAAGAAGGTCTCCGCGATCCTGCACGACACCTACCCCGTGCGCTACTGGGATCACGACCTCGGCCCCGCCGAGCCCCACCTCCTGGCGATCGACATCGACGCCCTCGAAGACACCATCGCCGCGGCGGTCGCGGACGCCGCGGCTGCCGAGACGGCGGAAACGGATGCTGCGGCCCCCGGCCCGGACGCCGAGGCCGCGGCATCCACTTCCGATGAGAAGCCGTACCCGGCCACCCTGCCGCGCCCGCGCGACCTCACGCCGAAGCCGGTGCGGTCGCTCGACCACGCGGAGGCCGCGCTCACGCCGGACGGGGCGACGCTGGTGGTGTCGCTCGAGCACCGGGAGCAGCGCTCCGGGCGGCGGGTGATCGTCGCGATCGACACGGCGTCGGGCGAGCGCACGACGCTGTTCGACGAGGTCGGCGTTGACTACGAGATGCCGGCGATCAGTCACGACGGCACGCGCATCGCGTATCTCCGCACGGTCAAGAGCAGCCCGGCCGCTCCGACGGACTACGAGATCTGGACGGCCGGCATCGACGGCAGCGGCCCGCAGCGCGTCGCGACCGAATGGGATCGCTGGGCGTCGTCGCTGGCGTTCGCGTCCGACGACACGGCGCTCATCGCGACCGCCGACGACAACGGGCGCGGACCGGTGTTCCGCCTCCCGCTCGACGGCGGTGCGCCGGACAAGCTCACCGACGACGACTTCGCGTACTCGAACGTCGTGGTCGACCGCGGCACGGGCGAGATCGTCGCGCTCCGGTCGTCGTGGGTCGTGCCGCCGCACCCCGTCCGCATCGGCGAGGGCGGCGACGTCACCCCGCTCGCGACGCCGGCGGCCGCGCCGGCCGCTCCCGGTTCGATCACCGAGGTCGAGGCCACCGCCGAGGACGGCGCTCGTGTGCGCGGCTGGCTGCTGCTGCCCGAGGGCGCCTCCGCCGAGGCGCCGGCCCCGCTGCTGCTGTGGATCCACGGAGGTCCGCTCAACAGCTGGAACGCGTGGAGCTGGAGGTGGGCGCCGCTGCTCGCGGTCGCGCGCGGCTACGCCGTGCTGCTGCCCGACCCGGCCCTGTCGACCGGCTACGGCCTCGACTTCATCGCGCGCGGCTGGAACAGCTGGGGCGGGAAGCCCTACACCGACCTGCTGTCGATCACCGACGCCGCCGAGGCGCGCGACGACATCGACGAGACGCGCACCGCCGCGATGGGCGGATCGTTCGGCGGATACATGGCCAACTGGGTGGCCGGCCACACCGACCGCTTCCGGGCGATCGTCACCCACGCGAGCCTCTGGGCGCTCGACCAGTTCTCGGGCACGACCGACAGCTCGGAGTACTGGCAGCGGATCTTCACCCCCGAGGCGATGATCGAGCACTCGCCGCACCAGTTCGTGCGCGAGATCCGCACACCGCTGCTCGTCGTGCACGGCGACAAGGACTACCGCGTGCCGGTCGGCGAGGGCCTGCGCCTGTGGTCGGAGCTCGCCGAGCATCACGCCGACGAGGACGGGCGCATGCCGCACCGCTTCCTGTACTTCCCCGACGAGAACCACTGGATCCTCAAGCCCCAGCACGCCGTCGTCTGGTACGAGACGGTGTTCGCGTTCCTCGGCGAGCACGTGCTCGGCGCGGAGCCGTCGCGGTACGAACTGCTCGGGTAGGACGACGCCGATTCTGTGCACGAGGCTGCGTCAGTGCGGCGCGTGGTACTCGGTCTCGCCGCGCTTCCAGTAGCCCTTCACGATCACGGAGTCGGCATCCAGCTCCCACCGGTCGAGGAGGAGCGCCCGGCCGGGCTTGACGATCGACTGCTCGGCCGCGACGAACCCGAACACCGCGCCGGCGGGACGATCGGCTGCGCTCAGAGCCTCCAGGCGCGCGGCGAGAACGGAGCCGGCGGGCCGGTCGCCGCGGTGCAGATGCTCGATCACGACGCCCGCCGGCGCGTCGATCGGCAGCATGTGCGCAGCATCCGTCACCTCCACGACGATGCGGCCGGCGGAGTTCGGGTCCATCGCCTGCGCGAACCGGCGGATCGCCGGCACCGCCGTCTCGTCGCCCGCGAGGAACCACGCGTCGGGCCGGCCGACGAGCACCTTCGATCCGCGCGGACCGCCGATGGCGGCGACCGCGCCGAGCGGTGCGGTCGCCGCCCATGCCGCCGCGATTCCCGCCGTGCCGGCGGCAGGGTCGCCGTGGATCGCGAACTCGAGCTCGAGCCAGTCGTCGCCCCACGCGAGCGGCGTGTACTCGCGGCTCGGTGCCGCGCGCAGCTCCTCGACGCTGTGCGGATCGCTCTCGGGGAAGAAGATGCGCAGGTGGTCGTCGGCGCCCGGTGAGGTGAACCCGGCGAGGTCAGCGCTCTGCAGACGCACCCGCACGTACGAGCGGGTGAGCCACTCGCGTGCGCTGAGCGTCACGCGGCGGAAGCGCAGGTCGAGTCCGCGGGGTTCGAGGGTGAAGGCGGGGGAGGAGGTGGCGGTCATGTCATCGTTCCTTTCGGCGTCATTCCCAGATCACAAGGGGCCGTCCGGCGACCGTGGCGACGTGGGCGGGGGTGTCGTACAGCGCGCTGAGACGTTCCTCGGTGATGACCTCGGCGACGTCGCCGTGGTGGACCACGCGGCCGTCGCGCATCGCGACGATGTCATCGGCGTACTGCGCCGCGACGTTGATGTCGTGCAGCACGACGACCACCGTCATCCCTCGCTCGTCGGCGAGGCGGCGCACGAGCTTCATGAGCGCCACGCCGTGCCGTGGGTCGAGGTTGTTGAGCGGCTCGTCGAGGAGCAGGTGGTCGGTGTCCTGCGCGAGCGCCATGGCGACGAAGGCCCGCTGGCGCTGGCCACCCGACAGCTCGTCGAGGAAGCGGCCGCGGACCGCGCCCAGGTCGAGCATCTCGATCGCCCGCTCGACGTGGACCCGGTCATCGGGCGTGCGGCCCGATCCACCGTGCGGGAAGCGCCCGTAGGCGACGAGGTCCTCGACGCTCAGCCGGATGGCGAGGTGGTTGTCCTGCCGGAGGATCGCGAGGCGCCGTGCCAGCTCGCGGGTCTTCGTGGTCGCGACGTCGTGCGCGTCGACGGTGATGCGTCCGCCGTCGACGGCGGCGAGGCGCCCGATCGCCGCGAGCAGCGTGGATTTTCCGGCGCCGTTGGGCCCGATGATCGCCGTGACGCCGGGACGGATGTCGAGCGACACGTCGTCGACGGCCCTGAGGGCGCCGTGCCGTTTGACCACGGAGTCGGTGCGGATCATCAGCGGGCCCTTCCGGTCAGAACGAGGACGATGAAGAAGATGCCGCCGACGAACTCGATCACGATCGGCAGCTCGGTGCCGAAGCCGAGCACGCGGGCGAGGATCAGCTGACCGCCCACCAGCGCGATCACCCCGATCGCGATCGCGGCGGGGACGCTCTGCAGGTGCCGGTGGCCGACGGCGCCGTACGCGAGGTTCGCGACGATCAATCCGAAGAACGTGACGGGGCCGACCAGAGCGGTGGATGCTGCGACCATCGCGGCGATCGCCACGACGACGTGCATCACCACCCGGCGGTGCTCGACGCCGAGCGAGATCGCCGTGGTCTCGCCGAGCGACAGCACGTCGAGCTCGCGACGGATCGGCCAGAGGGAGGCCAGGGCGACGGCGACGAGGATGCCGGTCGGCACGAGCAGCTCGCGGTCGACAGAGGTGAAGCTCGCGAACGTGAGGTTCTGCAGGATCGCGAAGGTATCGGGATCGAGCAGTCGCTGCAGGAACGCGGTCACCGAGCGGAACAGCACGCCGAGCACGAGGCCCGCCAACACGATGACGTGCAGGTCGAGCCGCCGGTGCACGAAGAGCCACCAGTACAGCAGCACGATCGACCCGGCCATGAGCACGAGCTCGACGAGCCAGGACGCCCAGGGCGGCGCGGTGACCAGGAGGGCGGGGCCGATCGCGAAAGCGACCACCGTCTGGATCGCGAGGAACACCGCGTCGAACCCCATGATCCCCGGGGTGAGGATGCGGTTGGAGGTGATGGTCTGGAAGAGCACCGTGGCCGCGCCGACGGCGGCCGCGGCGATGACCATGCCGGCGACCGTGCGTCCGCGCAGACCCAGTGCGTACTCCCACTTGCCGGGCAGATCGGTGAACAGGAAGAGCAGGACGAGCAGCAGCGCCCCGCTTGCGAGCGCGAGGAGCGCGACCGTGGGATGCCGCAGCGCGCGGCCCGCGCGGCGGGCGGGGGCGAAGAAGGTCGTCATCGTGCCTCCGCTCGAGGAAGGGATGCCCGCCGTGATCGGGGCGCGGCGGCAGCCGCGGGCTTCGCGGTGCCGAGCAGCAGCCACAGGAAGACGACGCCGCCGAGCACGCCCATCACGATCGAGATGGGCAGTTCGAACGGGAATCGCACCAGGCGGCCGATGATGTCGCACAGGAGCACGATCGCGGCGCCGAGGAGCGCGACCAGCGGGACCGCGCGCCGCATGTTGTCGCCGATCAGACGGCTCACGATGTTCGGTGCGATGAGGCCGAGGAAGGGGAGGACGCCCGTGACGACCATGAGGATGCCGGTGACAACGGCGATGATCGTGACACCGAGGCCCATGACCGCCCGCGTGTCCAGTCCGAGGCCGCGGGCCGTGTCGTCGCCGAGGCCCGCGACGGTGAAGCGATCCGCGGCGATCCATGCCACGAGCGCGGCGGCGGCCGCGAGGTAGAGGATCTCGTAGCGGCCGCGGAGGATGGCGGAGAAGTCGCCGACGCCCCAGCTGAGGAGCTCCTGCAGCAGGTCGCTGCGGTACGCGATGAACATGGTCACCGCGCCGATGACACCGCCGTAGAGGATGCCGACGATGGGCACCAGCACGCTCGAGCGTGACGGGATGCGGCGCGCCAGCGCGAGGAATCCGAAAACCCCGACGAGTGCGCCGGCCGCCGCGAACAGGGCCTTGCCCCACAGCGGAACCCCGGGCACGGCCAGCAGCACGGCGAGCAGAGCCAGGCTCGCGGCATCCGTCGCTCCGGTGGTGCCCGGCTCGACGAACCGGTTGCGCACGAGCAGCTGCATGATGAGGCCGGTGATGGCGAAGGCGGCACCAGCGAGGATCAGCGCCACGGTGCGGGGCACGCGGCTCGCGAACAGGATGAAGGCGTCGAGCTCGGCGACGCCGATGAACAGCGAGATCGTCGCGAGGGCGGCCACGACGGCCACCCCCGCGACGATCCAGAGCGTGGGGGAGAGGCGGGTCAGTGCTCCGCGCTCCCCGCTCGGAGGTCGTGCGTCATGCGACGGATCAGCTGCCGGCGACGTCGTGGATGGACGTCAGCACGTTCTCGATGGCCGTGAGGCCGTTGATCACGATGTAGAGCTCGCTCGCCGGCAGGTACACGATGCGGTCGTCCTGCGCGGCGGTCGTCTGGGCGACGAGCTCGTTGTCGAGCGCCTCCTCGGCGCTCGAGCCCTCGCCGGTCGCGGCACCGCGGTCGAACGCGAAGATCCAGTCGGGGTTCGCCGTGAGGATGAACTCGTTCGTCACGGTGTCGCCGTGCGACGAGCCCTCGGCGCCGGGCAGGTCGGCGGCGACGACGGCGGGAGTCCAGCCGAGCTCGTCGTAGAAGTAGCCGAAGCGCGACCCTTCGCCGAAGGCGCCGTACTCGCCGCCCGACACCGACAGCACGAGCGCGGTGCCCTCGGCCTCGGACTGGATGGTCTCGATGAGCCCGTCGATGTCGGCAGTGAGCTCCGCGACCTCGTCCTCCTTGCCGAAGATCTCGCCCAGCTGCGCGGCGCGCTCGAGACCGGCGGACGGGTCGAAGGTGCCGGCGTACGCGCCGGTGAGGTCGATCGTGGTGGCGATCTCCGACAGTTCGTCGTACTGGCCCGTGCTGCGCGCGGCGGTCACGATGAGCTCGGGCTCGAGTTCGGCGACAGCCTCGAAGTCGGGCTCGAACAGCGTGCCGACCTTGGGGAGGTCCGCGTAGTCGGACAGGTAGTCGGGCAACGGGATGTCGGGGATGCCCACGACCGCGTCGCCCGCGCCGATCGCGTGGAGCGTGTCGAGGGTGGCGATGTCGAAGGTGACGACCGAGGCGGGGTTCGCCTCGACCTCGACCGAGTCGCGGGCGATCTCGGTGTCCTCCTGGTACGACGATTCGCCGTCCTCCTCCACCAGCACGAGGGTGGGCTTGGCGTTCTCGACGATGACTGTCGCGGTCTCGGCGGCCTCGGCGGCGTCCTCGGACGCGGCGGGCGTCGAGCATCCGGCAAGGGCGAGAGCGGTGACGCTCAGAGCAGCGGCGGGCAGAAGCAGGCGCGTTCTCTTGTGCATGAGGTTAGGTTAGCCTAAGCAAACTCGAGCTGGAGTTTGATAGGGTCGCGCCGGCGGGCGGGCGCGCGCATACCCGCAGATCACCCCCGCGGCAACCCCTGTGACGGAGCGTGCCGACGGCTCCCGCGAGGGCGCCCGCGCCTCAGGACGCGTGCCGGACTTCGCAGTCGCTTCCCGGCGACAGGATCGCTTCGTGCCCGTCGTCGTAGCGGACCACCAGCAGCGGGTTGTCCCCGGAGCCGCGGACCTCGATGACCTCACCCGCGCGCTCCACGGCACCGACGACGCGGCCGTGGATGATCACGCGATCGCCGACGCTCGCTTGCATGGCGGACCACCTCCTGGCGCTCACCATACGACGCGGTGGCCGCGAGGGATAGGGGTGGATGGTGCGTCTAGAGCTGGGCGCCGTCGTCGTCGCGGTTCTCGAGCCCGACGTTGCGGCCCCGCCACGACTCGTAGGCCATGAGCCAGCCGATCGACACCGCCGCCGCGAGCACGACGCCCAGCAGCACATTGCCCCAGATGAGCCCGAAGACGATCCCCAGCGTGAACATGAGGGCCGTGCCGAGCGCCCAGCCCGAGTGGCCGCGGGTCCAGCCCTTCCGCGTCGTGGTCATGTCGCCAGCCTAGAGCCGCCGCGGGGCGGTGAGCGGCCGACTGCCGGAGCCGCTCGATAGGTTGGAGGCAACCCACCCCAACGGAACGGACGCCATGACCCTCAACGTCAGCCCGCTCACGCTCGGTACGTCTCCCCTCGGGCGTGACACCGAACCCGGCTCCCCGGAGGAGGACGCCGCCGCCCGGTTCGCGGAGCAGCTGTTCGACAGCAGCCACGCCTTCATCGACACGTCCAACAACTACGCCGGCGGGCGGTCCGAGGCGGTGCTGGGTCTCGCGCTCGCGCGGAAGGGAGTGGATGCTGCCACCCGCGTCATCTCGAAGGTCGACTGCGATCCCGAAACCGGCGCGTTCGATCGCGACCGCGTGCTGCGCTCGTTCGAGGAGACGACGACGCGCCTGGGCGTGGACCGCCTTCCGCTGCTGCACCTGCACGACCCGTACACCGTCACGTTCGACGAGGCGATGGGCCGCGCCGGCGCGGTGGAGGGGCTGATCGAGCTGCGCGAGTCGGGTCGCGTCGACGCCATCGGCGTGGCCGCGGGGCCGATCGGGCTGATGGCCCGGTACGTCGGCACCGGGGTCTTCGACGCCGTGCTCATCCACAACCGCTTCACGGTCGTCGACCGCTCTGCCGAGCCGGTGTTCGCCGACGCGCGCGAGCGCGGCATGACGGTGTTCAACGCGGCGCCGTTCGGCGCCGGCATCCTCGCCACCGGCACGCGCGAAGGGGCGATGTACGGCTACCGTCCGGCGACCCCCGAGCTGCAGGAGTGGGTGTCGCGCCTCGAGCGCGTCGCGGCCTCGTTCGGCGTCAGCCTGCCGGCAGTGGCGCTGCACTTCTCGCTGCGCTCGCCGCTGGTCGACTCGACCGTCGTGGGCATTTCGTCGGCGCAGCGTCTCGCGCAGCTCGACGAGCTCGCCGCCACGCCGATCCCCGACGAGGTGTGGGCCGAGCTCGAAGCACTCGGCCCCGCGCCGTCGCCCATCGACGACAGCGCCTACGCCTGATCACTCGCACCCTGCGTCGAGCGAGCGCGGACCCCGGTGCCTGCCGAGGTCCGCGCTCCCGGCTCATGCCTGCTGGGCGTTGACCGCGACCATCCAGTCGATGCCGAAGCGGTCGGTGAGCATGCCGAACTTGCCGCCCCACGGCGGGGTGTCATAGGGCATCGTGACGGTGCCGCCGTCGGCGAGCTTGTCCCAGAAGCCCTGCAGTGAGGCCTCGTCGTCACCGCTCACCGAGACCGAGATGCCCGCGGGCTGCGCGTACGGCATGCCGGTGGGGGTGTCGGAGCCCATGAGCACGAATCCATCCGGGCTGGTGAGCTGCGCGTGCATCACGAGGTCGTTCTCGGCGGGGTCCTGCACCATCCCCTCGTACTCGCCGAACGTCGAGATGTCGAGGTCGCCCCCGAACACGCTCTGGTAGAAGGTCATCGCCTCGCGGGCTTCGTTCTTGAAGGAGAGGTACGGGTTGAGGCTGGGCATGTCGAACTCCTGAAGTGGGTGGTGGATGCCGCGCCCGGCCGCGTGGCGCGTCCCAGTGTCGTCGTGACCTCCGACATCCACAAGGGCGTTCGCGGCGGGTCAGCCGTCCTTCGGGCTCGCCGCAGCCCACGCGGGCAGTCAGCGGCCGCGGTGGTCCTCGGGGTGCAGGCGCGCGCCGCGCCGGGGCTCTCGCACGCCGCCCACCCCGATGAGACGGATGACGCGCTGACGCTGACCGGGCCACGCGGCCAGGAGCCGCAGCATCCCATCGTCGTCCGTGCGGTGCCCGGTCAGCGCGTAGCCGACCTCGTGGGCCAGGTGGTAGTCGCCGACGCTTACGGCGTCGGCGTCGCCGAACGCCCGGATGCGGGTCTCGGCCGAGGTCCACGGGCCGATGCCGGGCTGGCTGATCAGCACCCGATCGACGGCCTCACCGTCTTCGGCGGCCAGCACGGTGCGTACGAGGGCGTCGCCGCGGCGCGCCGTGCGCACGACCGTCTTCGACTGGGGCGGCTCGAGTCCCGCGCGATGCCAGACCCACGACGGCACGTGCTGCCAGCCGTCGATCGTCGGCGGTGCGAACATCGGCGCCGGCGTCGGCCCGGGTGCGCGTTCGCCGCACCAGGTGACCACGCGCCGCCACGCGCCGAACGCCTGCATGCCGGTGACCTTCTGCTCGAAGATCGCGCTCGCCAGCGCGTCGAACACGAGGTCGGTGCGCGACAGGCGCAGGCCAGGGTTGCGGTGATGGGCGTCGGCGATGAGTGGATGCTGCGACGCATCGAAGTCGCCGAGGTCGTCGTCGGCGCCGCACAGCGCGGGAAGCTGCGCGAGCGCCCACTCGCGGCCGGGACCCCACGCCGCGCCGCGGATCACCCCGGGGTGCGTCTCGCGCAGCGCGAGTGTCGCGATGCCCGCAGGCGTGCGGCTGACGCGCCAGATGACCGAACCCGCGACCGCCATCGTCGGGTCGCCCGCTCCGCGTCGCTGGTACAGCACCGTGCGCCGGAGGTCGAGCGGATGCCGCGGACGGTACTCCGCCTCGAGCGGCCGGCCGTGATCGGGCCGGGGATCGCGGATCGTCGCCCGCGGACCGAAACGCTCGGCGTCCCTCGTCCGAGGGACGCGCGAGAGCGAGGTGGTCATGCCGCCCACCCTACGCCCCGCCCTCCGACATCGCCGCCGGAGGAACCCCGATCAGAAGCGGTCGGGCGAGGGGGTGCCGTGGCCGTAGCGGATGACGACGTCGGCGTGGCGGTCGAAGCGGTAGCCGACGCCGCGGACGGTGCGCACGATGTCTTCGTAGCGGCCGAGCTTGGCGCGGAGGCGGCGGACGTGGACGTCGATGGTGCGCTCACCGGGAGCGTCGTCGTCGGTCGCACCCTGCCAGAGCGACGTGACCAGCTCGGTGCGCTCGATCGTGCGGCCCTCGCGGAGCACGAGGTACTGCAGCAGCTCGAACTCCTTGAACGTGAAGGCGGCCGACTCGCCGTCGATGAGCACCCGCTTGCGCGAGATGTCGACGACCACGCCGCCCGAAGCGGGCTCTTCGTCCTCGGGCTCCTCCTGCTTCGTGCGGGCGACGGCCGACGGCTCGTGCAGAGCGAGGCGCACCACGTCGACGTCGCGACCGCCCGAGCCGACCGGCGCGAGGGCGACGGTGGCGTAGGTCTCGGCGGACGGCGCGA
>JAVBUG010000367.1:0-3562 GCA_031555515.1 Microbacterium sp.
CGGAGCGGGCGCGGGGGCCGGAACAGCGACGGGTGCCGCAGCCGATGCGGCAGCGGGAACCGCCGTGGGAGCCGCGGCGCCGCCCGGCGCCGCGACCGGAGCGGCCGCCGCAACGGGAGCCGCCGCGGACGCAGCGCCAGCTCCGCGTGCCAGCACGCGCGCGACCATGAGCTCGAGCTGGAGCCGCGGCGAGGTGGCGCCGGTCATGTCGTCGAGGGTCGCGATGACGAGGTCGGCGATGCTCGACAGGCGGGACGGGCCGAAGGCGTCGGCCTGGCGCTGCATGCGGGCGAGGTCTTCGGCCGAGACACCGCGCAGCACAGCCGCAGCCCCCTGGCCCGTCGCCGACACGACGATGAGGTCGCGCAGGCGCTCGAGCAGGTCGTCGACGAAGCGGCGCGGGTCCTGGCCGGTCTGCACCACGCGATCGACCGCGGCGAACGCGGCCGAGGCGTCGGAGGCGGCGAATGCGTCGACCACCTCGTCGAGCAGCTCGGCGTGCGTGTAGCCGAGCAGCGCGACAGCGCGGGCGTACGTGACCTTCGCGTCTTCCGAGCCGGCGATGAGCTGGTCGAGCAGCGAGAGCGTGTCTCGCGGCGACCCGCCGCCGGCGCGCACGACGAGCGGCAGCACGCCCTGTTCGACGTTCACGCCCTCCTGCGCGCACAGCTGCTCGACGTACTCGAGCATCGCGGCCGGGGGCACGAGGCGGAACGGGTAGTGGTGCGTGCGCGAACGGATCGTGCCGATGACCTTCTCGGGCTCGGTCGTCGCGAAGATGAACTTGACGTGGTCGGGCGGCTCTTCGACGAGCTTGAGCAGGGCGTTGAAGCCCTGCGGCGTGACCATGTGGGCCTCGTCGAGGATGAAGATCTTGAAGCGGTCGCGGGCCGGCGCGAAGACCGCGCGCTCACGCAGGTCGCGGGCGTCGTCGACGCCGTTGTGGCTCGCCGCGTCGATCTCGACGACGTCGAGCGAACCGCCGCCGCCACGGCCGAGCTCGACGCAGCTGTCGCACGTGCCGCACGGTGTGTCGGTCGGACCCTGCGCGCAGTTGAGGCAGCGCGCGAGGATGCGGGCCGACGTGGTCTTTCCGCACCCGCGGGGACCCGAGAACAGATACGCATGGCCGACCCGGTCGCCGCGCAGCGCGGTCATGAGGGGCTCGGTGACCTGCGACTGCCCGATCATCTCGCCGAACGACTCGGGCCGGTAGCGGCGGTAGAGGGCGGTGGTCACTCCCCCAGCCTACGGCGTGGCACCGACACTTCGGCAGGCTCGGCACCGCGCATCGCGACCTCGGGGTTCACCCGGCCCGCCGAGCCGCGACGACATACGGTGATGGCCCGCCGAGATCGCCTGCTAGATTGCTCGGCAGTGACACGGGGTGCCCGCGCAGCGGGCTGAGAAGACACCCGTCGAACCTGATCTCGATCATGCGAGCGAAGGGATGTCGCGATGAACGCGCGCGCCGAAGCACACCTGTCCGCCCTCTCCCCCGCCGCCGCGCTGACGGCGCTGCGGGAGGCCTCACCTCTGGTGCAGTGCATCACGAACGCGGTGGTGACGAACTACACGGCGAACGCGCTCCTGGCCGTGGGCGCCGCCCCCGCCATGTGCGACATCCCGGGCGAGGCCGGGCTCTTCGCCGGCGTGGCCGACGGCGTGCTGGTGAACCTGGGCACCCCCACCGCCGAGCAGCGCGAGGCCGCCCGCGAAGCGGTGCGGGCCGGCACCCCGTGGGTGCTCGACCCGGTCGCGGTCGGCGTGCTGCCCGTGCGCACGGCCCTCGCCGCCGAACTGCTCGAGCACCGTCCCGCCATCGTCCGCGGCAACGCCTCCGAGATCCTCGCCGTGGCCGGCGAGGGCGGCGGCGGTCGCGGAGTCGATGCGACGGACGGGACGGATGCTGCGGCCGGCGCCGCGCGGGCGCTCGCGCTGCGCACCGGCGGCGTGGTCGCGGTATCGGGCCCGGTCGATCTCGTCACCGACGGCGAGCGCGTCGTCCGCGTGCACGGCGGAGACGCGCTCCTCACGCGCGTCACCGGTGGCGGCTGCTCGCTCGGCGCGGTGATGGCCGCGCTGCTCGGCGTGTGTGCTCCGTTCGAGGCGGCGGTGGCAGCATCCGTCCTCTACGCCGTCGCATCGGAACGCGCCGCGGCACGCGCGGACGGGCCGGGCTCGTTCGCCGTCGCGTTCCTCGACGCGCTCGACGCCGTCGCCGCGGACCCCGCCCCGCTCGACGCGCGCGTCGCCGACGCGCTGGCGACCCGATGAGCCGGCTGGGCGCGCACCTCGCGCTGCACCTCGTCACCGACGACCGGCTGCCGTTCGACCGCCTGGTCGGGATCGTCGACGCCGCCGCCGGAGCGGGGGTCGATGTCGTCCAGCTGCGGGCGAAGTCGGTGTCGGCCCGTGAGCTCATCCGCCAGGCGGCGGCCCTGTCGGACGTCATCGACCGGCGCTGCCTGCTGCTGATCAACGACCGCGTCGACGTCGCCGTGGCGGCACGGGATGCCGGAGCCCGGGTCGACGGCGTCCACCTCGGGCAGGGCGACCTGCCGCCCGAGACCGCACGGCGTCTGCTCGGGTCCCACGCCGTGATCGGGTGGACGGCGAACTCCGCGGAGCACCGGGCCGCAGCATCCGTTCCCCGCTACGGCACGATCGACTACCTGGGCGTCGGCGTGATCCGGCCGACCTCGACGAAGCCGGATCATCCGCCGGCGCTCGGCGTCGACGGCTTCGCGGCGTTCGCGGCGGGCACCGGGCTGCCGTGCGTGGCCATCGGCGGCGTGGACGTGGACGACGTCGCCCCGCTTCGCGCCGCGGGTGCGGCGGGCATCGCGGTGGTGTCCGCGATCTGCGGGGCGGACGACCCCGCGGCGGCGGCACGGGCATTCAGGAGCGCGGCCGATGCGCCGACTCTCGACGCCGCGGAAGTGGCGTGATGACCGACACGACGCTCACCGCGCCCACCCCGTCGGTCCGGCCGGCTGGGACCATCCCCCGCGTGCTCAGCATCGCCGGCACCGACCCGACCGGCGGCGCGGGCGTGCAGGCCGACCTCAAGTCGATCGGCGCCCTCGGCGGCTACGGCATGGCCGTCGTCACCGCGCTCGTGGCGCAGAACACGCGCGGCGTACGCGAGGTGCACGTGCCGCCCACGGCCTTCCTCGCGGCGCAGCTCGACGCGGTGTCGGACGACGTCGAGATCGACGCGGTGAAGATCGGCATGCTGCAGTCCGTCGAGATCATCGACACTGTGCGCGCGTGGCTCGTCCGGGTGCGCCCGCCCATCGTCGTGCTCGACCCGGTCATGGTGGCGACAAGCGGCGACCGGCTGCTGGAGCCCGCGGCCGAGGAGGCGCTGCGCGCCCTCGCCGGCGAGGTCGACCTCGTGACCCCGACTCTCGCGGAGCTCGCGGTGCTCGCCGGACGCGCCCGCGCGACGACGTGGACCCAGGCCGTCGACGACGCGCGCACCCTCGCCCGCGTCACCGGTACGACGGTGCTGCTCAAGGGCGGGCACCTCGACGGGGCCGACTGCCCGGATGCGATC
>JAVBUG010000358.1:0-7808 GCA_031555515.1 Microbacterium sp.
TGTCGGACGCGCTCGGCATGAGATCGGGGTAGTCCCACAGCGCGTCGCGCGCGGCCGGACCCACCGCATCCGTGACGGCGCGCCACATCGCGGCGGCCTCGCGCATGCGGCGCGGGCGGATCTCGAGACCCACGAGCGAGCCGAGCGCGCGCTCGGCCGGGCCGCCGACGGCGCGGCGGCGACGCACGGCCTCGGAGATGCGCTGCGCGGTGGGAAGTCGCGACGTGGCGTCCTCCGTGACGACCTCGACCCAGCCCTCGACGGTGGCGAGGAGGTTCTCGAGCCGCGCGAGTGCCGCGTCCTGCGCCTCGGAGCGGGCGGGCAGCAGGGCGCCGCTCTCGATCGCCTTGCGGAGCTCCTCGGGTTCGGACGGGTCGAATCGCGTCGCGAGGTCTTCGAGCGCGTCGGTGTCGACGTGCACGCCCCGCGCGAAGTCGGTGACCTGGGAGATGACGTGCAGGCGCAGCCAGCGCGCGTGCCGGAACAGGCGCGCGTGCGCGAGCTCGCGCGTCGCGACGTAGAGCGCGAGCTGGTCCTCGGGCACCTCGAGATCGCGGCCGAAGTCCGCGAAGTTCTGGGGGAGGATCGCGGCCTGGCCGTCGGGCATCAGCGGGATGCCGACGTCTCCGCCGCTCACGACCTCCTTCGACAGGTTGCCGACGACCTGGCCGAGCTGCGACGCGAACAGCGAGCCGCCGACCGTGCGCATGAGGCGCCCAGCGCCCTGCACCAGGCCCTGCATGTCTTCGGGCGCCTGCTCGCTCAGCGCCGATGTGAGGGCGTCGGCGATGCTCGTGGCGACGGGAGCGGCGAGCTCCTGCCACACCGGCAGCGTCGCCTCGACCCACGCGCCGCGCGTGAGCGTCGCCGGGGGAGACGGCAGCTCCGAAATCGTGGTGGCCTCGCTCAGCCACAGCGTCGCCAGCGCGAACGCCTGGTCGAGGTCCGTGCGCTGACCGGCCGTGACCCCGAGGCCCTCCTGGTTGGCGATGTGCAGCGCCTGGCGCTTGGCCATGTCCCACGAGATGCCCGTCTCGTCGGCACCTTCGAACGCGCCCTGCAGCTGGCGCATGACCGCCTGCATCATCGCCGGGTCGATGTTCATGCCCGACAGTCGCGAGAGCTGCTCGGGGTCGAAGTCTCCTGCCGCACCGCCGAACAGCTGACGGATGAGCTCCTGGAAGTCGTCCTCGGGGCTCGGGTCGCTCCCGCCAGTGACGTCGTCTGCCACTTCAGCCGCCTTTCAGCCGGTCTATGGGGTTGCGTTCTACGCTAGTCGCAGCATCCGTCGCACTCCCCGGCAGGGACCCGTTACGCCTTACGCCGGTCGCGAACGACCAGGCGCATCAACGACAAGGCACGGAAGAGAGGTCCCGCGTGGCCCTGTTCGACGAGAACACGACGATCGAGCCCGCCCCCCGGGCGCGGATGTCCCGCAGGACCCTGGTGGGTGTGTGGGCGCTCGCGGTCGCGATGGTGGTGCTGCTCGTCATCACGTTCCTGCCGACCTCGTACGTCATCCAGCGCCCCGGCCCCGTGTACAACACGCTCGGCACCGCTCAGAACGCCGACGGGGAAGAGGTGCCGCTCATCTCGGTCGAGGGCGCGGAGACGTACCCGACCGACGGATCGCTCGACCTCCTCACCGTGCAGGTGCAGGGCAATCGCGAGCACACCCCGTCGTGGTTCGAGCTCGCGATGGCGTGGTTCGACCCGAGCCGTGCCGTCATGCCGATCGACGCGATCTTCCCCGAGGACCAGACCACCGAGGAGCGCAACGAGGAGAGCGCCCAGATGATGGTCGACTCGCAGCACGAGGCGACTGCCGCGGCGCTGACCGAGCTCGGCTACGACGTCGGCGCGACGCTGTCGGTGTATTCCGTCATCGACGGCGCCGCCGCCGAGGGGATCCTCGAGCAGGGCGATCTGATCATCGAGGCGAACGGCGAGGATCTCACGGACGTCTCGACCCTCCGCTCGGTCATCAACGAGGGCGAGGGGGCCCCCGTCGAGCTGCTCATCGAACGCGACGGCGAGCAGCAGACCGTCGAGGTCACGCCCCAGGAGACCACCGACGACGACGGCGAGAAGAGCTGGATCCTCGGCGTCAACCTCACGACGGACTACGACTTCCCGATCGACGTGACGATCCAGCTCAACAACGTCGGCGGCCCGAGCGCCGGCATGATGTTCGCCCTCGGCATCATCGACACGCTCACTCCGGGTGAGCTCAACGGCGGCGAGCAGGTCGCCGGCACGGGCACGATCACCGCCGACGGCGAGGTCGGGCCGATCGGCGGCATCCGACAGAAGATGTGGGGTGCGGTGGATGCCGGGGCCCGGTGGTTCCTCGCCCCGGAGGCGAACTGCGGCGAGGTCGTCGGACACATCCCCGGCGATCTGCGCGTGTTCTCGGTCGAGGACCTCGACGACGCGCTGGCCGTGCTCGACGCGGTGAGCGAGGGCGGCGATCTCGATTCGCTCCCGACCTGCACCGTGAAGTGAACGTGACGATCGTGCCCGAAACGTTGCAGGTTTCTTAGAGTTCGCCCAGGGAGGACAAGGCGGGCGCCGAGAATCCCGCGCCTAGGATGGGAACGTGACCACGACCTCCGCGCCGACTCCGGCCACACCCTCTCGCACCCGACGCGTCATCGCCATCACCCTCGCGATCATCGCCGCACTCGTCGTGGCGTTCTTCATCTTCGCCAGCCTCTACGCGGATTGGCTCTGGTACGACCAGCTCGGGTTCTCGGAGGTGCTGCTGACCCAGTGGGTCGCGCGCGTCGTGATGTTCGTGGTCGGCTTCCTGGGCATGGCGGTGCCGGTGTGGCTCTCCATCCAGCTGGCCTATCGGCTGCGCCCCGTCTACGCCCGGCTGAGCTCGCAGCTCGACCGCTACCAGGAGGTCGTCGAGCCGCTGCGGCGCCTCGCGATGTGGGGCATCCCGATCTTCTTCGGGTTCTTCGCCGGCTTCGCCGCCTCGGCGCAGTGGGAGACCACGTGGCTGTGGTTCAACGGCGTGGCCACGAAGACCACCGACCCCGAGTTCGGGCTCGACACCGGCTTCTACATGTTCGCGATGCCGTTCTGGAGCTCGCTCGTGGGCTTCGCGTCGGCGGTGCTGCTGATCTGCCTGCTCGTCACGGCACTGGTGTCGTACCTGTACGGCTCGGTGCGCATCGGCCAGCGCGAGCTGCGCATCTCGAAGTCGGCGCGCATCCAGCTCGCGGTCATCGCTGGCCTCTACCTGCTGGTGCAGGGCGCGAGCCTGTGGCTCGACCGGTACAAGACGCTCGTCGAGCCGGGCGACCGCATCACGGGCCCCGGCTACACGGGCGTGAACGCGATCATCCCCGGACAGACGATCCTGGCCTTCGCGGCCGTGATCGTCGCGATCCTCTTCTTCGTCACCGCCATCATCGGCCGCTGGCGCTACCCGCTCATCGCGACGGCCCTGCTCGTCGTCTCGGCGATCGTCGTCGGCGTCGGCTACCCGTGGGTCGTCAACACCTTCCAGGTGCAGCCGAACCGGTTCACGCTGGAGGAGGAGTACTACCAGCGCAACGTCGACATGACGCACGAGGCGTACGGCGTGGACGGTCTCGACCAGCAGGACTTCACCGCGGTCACCGACGTCGAGGCCGGCCAGCTGCGCGACGACGCGGCCACGACAGCCCAGGTGCGCATCATGGACCCGGCGATCATCTCGCCGAACGTGCGTCAGCTCGAGCAGTACCGCTCGTACTACCAGTTCGCCGACCCGCTCGATGTCGACCGCTACGACATCGACGGGGTCTCGCAGGACACCGTGGTCTCGGTGCGCGAGCTGAACCTCGCCCAGCTGGGCAACGCTGCCGACTGGCAGAACTCCGCTGTCGTGTACACCCACGGCTACGGCCTCGTCGCGGCGAAGGGCAACGACCGCACACCCGAGGGCGACCCGGTGTTCCTCGAGCGCGGCATCCCCGCGTCCGGCTTCCTCACCGACCAGGGCGACTTCCAGCCCCGCGTGTACTTCGGCGAGTACTCCCCGACGTACTCGATCGTCGGGGCGCCTGCGGGGTCCGACCCGGTCGAGCTCGACTACCCGTCGGGCGGTGACGGTGCGTCCGGAGAGCAGAAGACCACGTTCGAGGGCGACGGCGGGCCGAGTCTCGGCAACGTGTTCAACCGTCTCATCTACGCGCTGAAGTTCCAGGCGGAGCAGATCCTGTTCTCGGATTACGTCAACGAGGACTCGCAGATCCTCTACGACCGCAATCCGCGCGACCGCGTGCAGAAGGTGGCGCCGTACCTGACGCTCGACAACGACGCCTACCCGAGCGTGGTCGACGGCCGCATCGTGTGGATCATCGACGGGTACACCCTGAGCGCGAACTACCCGTACTCGTCGACTGTGAGCCTGACCTCGGCGATCTCGGACTCGTCGAACCCCGCGCCGCGGTTCGCGCTCGACGACATCAACTACATCCGCAACTCGGTCAAGGCGACCGTCGACGCCTACGACGGCTCGGTCACGCTGTACGCGTGGGACGAGAGCGACCCGGTGCTGCAGTCGTGGCAGAAGGTGTACCCGTCGACGATCAAGCCGATCAGCGACATGTCGGCCGACCTGATGAGCCACGTCCGGTACCCGACCGACCTGTTCAAGGTGCAGCGCACGATCCTCGGCGTCTACCACGTCGACGACGCGGCCTCGTTCTACCGGAGCGACAACCGCTGGCAGACGCCGAACGACCCGCAGGAAGAGACACAGCTGCAGCCGCCGTACTACCTGACGATGCAGATGCCCGATCAGGACCAGCCGACGTACTCGATGTTCACGTCGTTCATCCCCGCGGCCACCGCCGGCAATGCGCGCAACGTGCTGATGGGCTATCTCGCCGTCGATTCGAACGCCGGAAGCCAAGCGGGCGTGAAGAGCGACGGCTACGGCAAGCTGCGCATGCTCGTGATCGATGCGGAGAAACCGGTGCCCGGCCCCGGCCAGGTGCAGAACACCTTCAACTCGGATCCGCAGATCTCCGCGCAGATCAACCTGCTGAAGCAGGGCCAGTCCGAGGTGCAGAACGGCAACCTCCTGACGTTGCCCGTCGGCGGCGGCCTGCTCTACGTGCAGCCGGTGTTCGTGCAGTCGTCGACGGGAACGAAGCTGCCGAAGCTCCAGAAGGTGCTCGTGTCGTTCGGCGACAAGATCGCCTTCGAAGACACGCTCAACGAGGCACTCGACACGCTGTTCGGCGGCGATTCCGGCGCCGATGCGGGTGACACCGACGTGCAACCCACCCCGGGCGCCACGCCGGAACCCACCCCGGAGCCGACGCCGACCGAGCCCACGACCCCGACCGAGCCCACCGACGAGTATCAGGCGACCCTCCAGGAGGCGCAGCAGGCGATGCTCGACCGTCAGGCGGCGCTCGAGGCCGGCGACTGGGCGGCGTACGGCGAGGCCGACGCGCGTCTGACCGCCGCGGTCGAGAAGCTCATCGAGCTGGGCGGCGGCCAGTAGCCGACACGCGAGCACGAAGGCCGGTCCCGTTCGGGGCCGGCCTTCGGCGTTCCCGGTTCAGACGGTGAGGGTCGCGTACCAGATGAGCAGGAGCGTGACCGCGAAGCCCGTGAACTGGTTGAGCCACAGGAACCGGCGCCATCCGGTCGTCGCGGCGGCCGCGTCGGCGTCCGTGATCGATCGGTAGGGCCACACCGTCACGAGGTACGGCAGCACGAGCACGGCCGCGATCGGCCCCGGCCACGTCGTCGCGAGCATCGCCACGCCGGCGGCGGCGTAGCAGGCGAGCGCGAAGCGCACCGTCCAGCGTGCGCCGCGCGCCGTGGCGATCGACGCGATGCCCGCTTCCCGGTCGGCGACGACGTCCTGCACCGCTCCGAACGCGTGCGAGGCCACGCCCCAGAGCGCGAACGCCACGATCAGCGCCACGAGCGGCAGCGTCCAGGTCGCGCCCGCCAGCACGAGACCGTAGACGGCGGGGGAGAAGAAGTGGATGCTGCTGGTCATCGAGTCGAGGAAGGGCCGCTCTTTGAGCCGCAGCGGCGGCGCGCTGTAGAAGATGACGAAGAACAGGCTCGCGACGAGGACGAGCCACGAGACGGGAGAGCCGACGACGACGAGGTACACGACGAACGGCACGCACAGCAGGGCGGAGGCCCACAGGGTCACCCGGTGCATCCGCCGATCGAGCACGGCGCCGTGCGCACCGCCCTTGCGCGGGTTGCGCAGATCGGACTCGTAGTCGAACACGTCGTTGATGCCGTACATCGCGAGGTTGTACGGCACGAGGAAGAACAGCGTGCCGATCACGAGGGTGAGGTCCACCTCGCGCACGGTCACGACGTATGCGGCCGCGAACGGGTACGCGGTGTTGATCCAGCTGACCGGTCGCGAGGCGATCAGCAGCTGACGGGCGACGGCGCCCGCGCGCAGGGGCGGGGCGGAGGTCACGGCTGCGCCTCCTCGCGACGGGCCCGCGAGGGCCCCAGCAGCGTGAACACGGCGGGAACGAGGAACGCCGCGCACACGGGGTACGCGAAGTCCTCGATCGGCGCGAGCCCGATGCGCACCCCCGAGATCAGCGTCTCCGGGTACGTGAACAGGCCCGCGGCGATCATCACGTTGTCGAAGACCGCGGTCAGCGCGACGAGGACCGCCGCGGCGAGGGCGGATGCTGTCATCCGGCGCCCGAAGCCGGGTCGCCGGGTCGTCAGCAGCACGACGACGGCGGTGATCACGACGAACGGCACGACGATGAGGGAGTACGTCATCGCGCCGCCTCCGAGCGCGGGGGCGCAGCATCCATCGTCCGTCGTGCCATCAGGCGCAGCGCACCGGACCATGCGACGAGCGCGAGGTAGCCCAGGAACGCCAGGAACACCGGCTCTTCGAGGGGGAGGTGCGGAGCGAGGTCGACCCCGAGCAGCAGCGTGCTGTCGCCCTTGACGAAGACTCCGGTGGCGATGCCGACGGCGTCCCACGCGAGGAAGAACGCTGTGCCGATGCCGACCGCGAGGGTCGTGCGTCCTGGCGCCTGCCATGCCGCGAGGCGCCAGCGCCGGTCGATCAGGAGAACGCCCGCAGCGGAGGCGAGGATGGCGGCGAGGTAGATCCCCGGCACCGTCACACCCTCGCCGGTTCTGCGAGGGGGCCGGGGGAGCGATCCCCTCGCAGACGCTTGACGACGAGCTCGGCCGAGATGAGGCACATCGGCAGGCCGATGCCCGGCAGGGTGGAGGCGCCGACGTACGAGAGCCCCTCGACCTTGCGCGAGGTGTTCCCGGGGCGGAAGAGCGCGCTCTGCCCGAGGGTGTGCGCGAGGCCGAGCGCGTTGCCGCGCCACGCGCCGAGGTCGTCGGCGAAGTCGCCGGGCGCGACGGTGCGGCGCACCACGATCCGCTCCGCCAGGTCGGGGATGCCGCACCACCGGGCGATCTGGGCGATCACCCGGTCGGCGGCGGTCTCGATCGCCGGGTCGCCGTCGCCGTCGATGCCCCCGTGCCCCAGCCGGGGTTCTGCGGGCACGGGGACGAGCACGAAGAGGTTCTCGTGCTCCGGCGGCGCCACGCTGGGGTCCGTGGCGCTGGGACGGCAGATGTAGAGGGACGCGGGGTCGGGGATCCGCGGGTGCGTTCCGAAGATGTCGGTGAAGTTCGCGCGCCACTCCTCGGCGAACAGCAGCGTGTGGTGCGCGAGCTGCGGCAGCCGGCCCTCGACGCCCAGCATCACCAGCAGGGCGCCAGGGCTCGGAGTGCGGGAACGCCACCACTCCTCGGGGTACGTCTGCTCGGCGCGG
>JAVBUG010000187.1:0-3509 GCA_031555515.1 Microbacterium sp.
TCGCGCCCGCCCGCGCCGAGCACCCCCCCGCGCCGGTCATGCCGCGGGCTTCGCCGCCGCCGCTGCCCGACGCGCCGACGGCGACGGACGACGCGACGACGGCGACGCACGACGCAACGGATGCTGCGCAGGTGGGCTTCCGCGAAGTGTGGAAAGCCGCCCATGCCCGGCGCAAGGCGCTCCGCGCGGAGATCCGGCGCTTCACCGTGCGTCAGCGACGCCGGCGAGCGGTGTGGGTCGGGGCCGCAGCATCCGTCCTCCTTCTCGCCCTCGGCACGCTCGGCGCCGCGTACAGTCCGCTGTTCGGCGTGGAGAAGATCACCGTGGTCGGCGCGCAGCAGCTCGCCCAGGCCGACATCGCGGACGCGCTGTCGGGGCAGCTTGGCACGCCGCTTCCGCTGGTCGATGAGAGCGCCATCAAGGCCGAGCTCGTCGCGTTCCCGCTGATCGAGACGTACGCGCTCGAGGCGCGTCCGCCGCACGAGCTCGTCGTGCGGATCGTCGAGCGCACCCCGATCGGCCTGATCGAGACCCGCGCAGGCTACACGCTCGTCGACGCGGCGGGGGTCGCGCTGTCGACCACCGCGACGCCGAGTCCGGGCACCCCTGTGCTCACGATCACCGGCGGCGTCGACTCCGATGCCTTCGCGGCGACCGGGCAGGTCATGCGATCGCTGCCTGAGGAGATCCGTGCGCAGGTGACCGCGGTCACGGCCTCGACCCCCGACGATGTGACGCTCGAGCTCGGCGGCACGAACACGCAGGTGGTGTGGGGAAGCGCCGAGGACTCGGCGGACAAGGCCTTCGCCCTGCAGAAGATCATGGCCGCGCGACCGCCCGCCGACGTGTACTCGTACGATGTCTCGTCACCGGACACGGTCGTCGTCCGCTGACATCCACGCCTTCCGATGCGACTTCCCGTACCAGATGGCGCGACACGCCGACTCGCTCCGGGCGCGCGCGCGGCATCGGCCTACTTTCGTGACAAAGGAATTGCATACCGGGCAATTCTTTATACCTCTACTAGAGGTTGAAGGTTTAGACAGGTCCAGGGCTACGGAGGCCGGCATGAGCCAGAACCAGAACTACCTCGCCGTCATCAAGGTGGTCGGCGTCGGCGGCGGCGGAGTGAACGCGGTCAACCGCATGATCGAGCTCGGCCTGCGGGGCGTCGAGTTCATCGCCATCAACACCGATGCCCAGGCGCTGCTCATGAGCGACGCCGACGTCAAGCTCGATGTCGGGCGCGAGCTGACCCGAGGGCTCGGCGCGGGCGCAGACCCCGAGGTGGGACGCCGCGCGGCCGAGGACCACGCAGAAGAGATCGAAGAGGCGCTGCGCGGCGCCGACATGGTCTTCGTGACCGCGGGCGAGGGCGGCGGCACCGGCACCGGCGGCGCTCCCGTCGTCGCGAAGATCGCGAAGTCGATAGGAGCACTCACGATCGGTGTCGTGACGAAGCCCTTCTCCTTCGAGGGCCGCCGGCGCCAGCAGCAGGCCGAGTCGGGCGTCGCGCGCCTGAAGGAAGAGGTCGACACCCTCATCGTGGTGCCGAACGACCGCCTCCTCGAGATCAGCGACCGCGGCATCTCGATGATCGAGGCGTTCGCCACCGCCGACCAGGTGCTCCTCGCCGGTGTGCAGGGCATCACCGACCTCATCACGACGCCCGGTCTCATCAACCTGGACTTCGCCGACGTCAAGTCGGTCATGCAGGGAGCGGGGTCGGCCCTCATGGGCATCGGCTCGGCGCGGGGGGCGGATCGCGCCATCAAGGCTGCCGAGCTCGCCGTCGAATCGCCCCTGCTCGAGGCCTCGATCGAGGGCGCGCACGGTGTGCTGCTGTCGATCCAGGGCGGCTCGAACCTCGGCATCTTCGAGATCAACGATGCGGCGCAGCTCGTCAAGGAGGCCGCGCACCCCGAGGCGAACATCATCTTCGGCACGGTCATCGACGACACTCTCGGCGACGAGGTGCGGGTCACCGTCATCGCGGCGGGCTTCGACGGCGGCGAGCCGCAGGCGCGCATCGAGCCGATCACTGCCGCCCGCGTGATCTCGACGCCCGCACTGCCCGTGACGCCCGCCGACGAGGCCGCCAAGGACCGCGACGTCGTCGAGACGACGCCCGCCGCGGTTCCGGTCGCGGTCGGTGCGGTGACCGAGTCGTCGTACGACACCGCCTTCGGCGACGACGACCTCGACATCCCCGACTTCCTCAAGTAAGTGGGCGATCTCGCCGAGCGTCTCGCGGCGATCGATGAGCGGATAGCGGATGCTGCGCACGCGGCGCGCCGCGATCCGTCCGAGCTCACGCGCATCGTCGTGACCAAGTTCCACCCCGCCTCGCTCGTTCGGGAGCTGTACCGGCTCGGCGTGCGCGACGTGGGGGAGAACCGCCAGCAGGAGTTCAGCCGCAAGGCCGTCGAAGCCGCAGACCTCGACGGCCTGCGCAGGCACTTCATCGGGCAGGCGCAGACCAACAAGGCGCGCGCGATCAGGGCCGCAGCATCCGTCGTCCATTCGCTCGACCGCGCCCGCCTCGCCGACGCGCTCGATGCCGCCGCCGATCCGGGCGACGCCGTCCTCGACGTGCTGCTGCAGGTGAACCTGACGGACGACCCCGGTCGCGGCGGCGTCGCGCCGGAAGAACTCGAGGCCCTCGCGGCCCATGCCGCTGCGCTGCCGTCGCTGCGCGTGCGAGGGGTCATGGCGGTCGCGCCGCTGGGCGAGCCGCCCGCGCCCGCGTTCGAGCGACTGAACGGTCTCTCGGGCGTCGTGCGCTCGGTCGTCGCCGACGCCGACTGGATCTCCGCCGGCATGACCGCCGACTTCGCCGAGGCCATCGCGGCCGGCGCGACACACCGACGCATCGGTTCGGCAATCACCGGACCCAGACCAGAACGCGGTTAGCCTCGGAACAGATGAGCACTACGGAGGATCAGATGTCGAACCCGCTCAAGAAGACCATGGTGTACCTCGGACTCGCCGACGAGGAAGAGGTCTACGAAGAGCCGGCCCCTCAGCCGCGTGCTCGCAAGTCCGAGCAGCTCGTCGAGAAGCCGGCCGCTCCCGTGACGCCGATCCACCGCCCCGCGGTCGTGCGCCAGCCGGCGCCCGCGGCGATCAACGAGATCCTCACGGTGCACCCCAAGCAGTACCGCGATGCCCAGGTCATCGCCGAGAACTTCCGCGACGGCATCCCTGTCATCATCAACCTCTCGCAGATGAGCGACGCCGATGCGCGACGTCTGATCGACTTCGCGAGCGGCCTGTCGCTCGGCCTCTACGGACGCATCGAGCGGGTCACCAGCAAGGTGTTCCTGCTCTCGCCCGAGAATGTCGCCGTGTCGGGCGACGGAGCGGTCGCGCAGGCGGATGCGGACTCGGTTCCGTTCGCGCAGCCGTAATCTGGCTACGTGGCAGTCGTCCAACTCATCGCAGCGATCCTCAACCTCGCGCTGCTCCTCTATGTCTTCGTGTTGCTCTCGCGGCTGGTCCTCGACTGG
>JAVBUG010000036.1:0-37711 GCA_031555515.1 Microbacterium sp.
ATCGTGTACCAGAGCGCGTCGGAGGCCGACGTGATGTTGGCGCCGTCGGCGTCCTCCTCGACGTAGAGGATCGAGATGCTGCCGAACTGCAGCACCAGGATGCCCATGAGCAGCAGGGTCATCAGGGCGCTGTTGGCGCGATCGTGGATGAGGGTGGTCCAGACCGTGCGCGGGCCGAGCTCCCGCAGGAGGCGGAACACGCGCAGCAGGCGGAACAGCCGCAGGATCTTGAACTGCGGGAACGGGAGGCTGGCGAGGAGGTCCGCCCAGCCGAACCCGCGGAAGAAGTACCGCATCGCGGACGGCGCCGTCGAGATGCGGTAGATGAAGTCGCCGAGGAAGATGGCGCTGAACAGGGCGTTCATGACCGACAGCACGAGCTCGAGCGCGCTGTCTCCGCTCACCGCGTACACGAGCACGAGGTTGAGGATCGACAGGATCGACAGCGCGCCGATGAAGATCTCGTACGCGGTGTTCTTGAGCTCGGACCGGGCCTCGGCGCGAGCCTTGGCACGCGCACGTGATCGCTCGCGCATCTCGGAGAGGGAACGGGCCATGGCGAGGCTCCTCGTATCGGGCGATGCCGGATGCGCTCCGGCCGTGGCCCCATTGTGCTCGCACGCGCCCCCGGGGGGCGAGCACCACTCTCACGCGAGTCGGGTGACGCGCTCCCCCGCCTCGACGCGCACTGCCAGGCGGTTGTTCGCGGGCGGCAGCGGGCACACGTAGTGGTCGCTGAACGCGCACGGCGGCAGGTACGCCTGGTTGAAATCCACGGTCACGGTGCCGTCCGCGGCGGGCGCATCGATCTCGAGGAACCGGAACCGGTACGCGTCCACGTTGCTGGTGGCGTCGGCGATGACCGCGCTGAGCCCCTGGGCGGGATCGCCCGTGACCGTGAGCTCGACCGGCGACCCGTCGACCTCGAGCGCGATCGTGCCGACCGCGGGCTCCTCGCGCTCGAAGCCGTCGACGCTGCGGATGACGTTGATCTCTCCCTCGGCCGCCGGGCGGAAGACCCCGGGCAGCGCCCATGCGGCGTCGTGAGGGAACGACAGGATGCCGCGCAGCCGCGTGCGTCCGGGAGCCTCGGGGTCGAACACCCGCAGCGCCGGCGCACCCTCGCGGCTGATCGCCTTCAGCCGGACGCCGGCGACGTCGAGGTGCTCGCCCGGTGCGAGCACGACGTCGTCGACCGAAGCGTCGTGCGCGTCGGCGCGGAGCCCCGCGCCCGCGACCTTCCCGTCGACCGCGCGCCACGTGCCCGGTGCGCCGTCGTACGCGCGCGCCTCACCGTCGAGCCAGTGGGTGTGGCGCAGCGCGGCGATGCCGTGCGCGCTCGACACGGCGCGCCAGCGCGCCTCTGTGACGGTGTCGGGGGTGCTCGCGGGCAGGGTCATGCGCGTCCTTCGTCCGGGGAGGCGGGGCGGTTCGCCCCTCCCATCCCAACACGGCACGGGCGAGCGCATTCCCGCGCCCGGGTCCGAGGGTGTCACGGGACGTCATCGGCATACCTTGCGGTTCTATGTAACTTGTACTTCTATGTACCTAGAACTTCTAGGCATGGAGGACGACGTGAAGATCGGCAAAGACCTGGTCGCCGCCGCGGCGACGCCGATGGTGCTCGGCATCCTCGCAGAGGGCGAGTCGTACGGCTACGCGATCCTGCAGCGGGTGGGCGAGCTGTCGGGCGGCGAGCTCGAATGGAGCGACGGCATGCTCTACCCGCTGCTGCACCGGCTCGAGCGGCTCGGGCATGTCGAGTCGTCGTGGGGCGCCTCCCCGAGCGGTCGGCCCCGCAAGCACTACCGGCTCAGCCAGACCGGCCGTGCGGCGTTCGCCGAGCAGCGGCAGCAGTGGGCGGTCGTGAGCCGGGCGCTGCAGCGCGTCTGGTCGGACCGCGACGGCGGCACGGACTTCGCCGGCATCCCGGCGTTCGGAGGGGCCTGACATGACCGAAGACCTCGACCCCCGCATCGAAGACCAGATCTCGACGTGGCGCGCGTACGTCTCGCGCCCGGAGGCGATCGACGGCCGCGACGTCGACGAGCTCGAAGACCATCTGCGCGGCCAGATCGACCGGCTCGAAGCCTCCGGCCTCGACGGCGACGAGGCGTTCCTCGTCGCGGTCAAGCGGCTCGGCGGGCTCGACGACCTCTCGCGGGAGTTCGCGCGAGAGCATTCCGAGCGACTCTGGAAGCAGCTCATGTTCCAGGACGAGCCGCGCGCCCCACGCACCGGCGGCGGGCTTCTGCTCGCGGTCGGACTCGCGGCGGCGGCCGCGCTGGCGGTGAAGATCCCGGCCCTGTTCGGCATCCAGTTCGCGGAGAACGGCGACTTCTACGGCCGCTGGTACGCGTTGCTCGTGCTGCCGTTCCTGGCCGCGTACTTCGTGGCGCGGCGGAAGGCCGCGCTCCCGACCATCGCGGTCGTGGCGGTGCCGTTCGTCGCGGCCGCCGTCGTGATGGCGGTCTACCCGTTCGCCCCGGGCGGCGCGACGCTGATGCTCGCGGCGACGCATCTCGTCGTGGTGCTCTGGCTCGTCAGCGGCATCGCGTATGTCAACGGGCGGGTCAGGTCGAGCCGCGCCCGCATGGACTTCATCCGGTTCACGGGCGAGTGGGTGGTCTACCTCGCGCTCATCGCGCTGGGCGGCGGCGTGCTCATCGCGCTCACCATGGGGGTCTTCGCCGCGATCGACCTCGACGCGGGCTGGTTCGTCGAAGAGGTCATGATCCCGTGCGGCCTCGCGGGAGCGATCATCATCGCCGCGTGGCTGGTCGAGGCGAAGCAGAGCGTCATCGAGAACATCGCCCCGGTGCTCACGAAGCTCTTCACGCCGCTGTTCACACTGTTGCTGCTCGCGTTCATCGTCGCGGGCTTCATCCAGGGCAACCTCATCGACGACAGCTCGACCGAGATGTTCGGACAGCGGGACCTGCTCATCCTCTTCGACATCGTGCTCGTCGTCGTGGTCGGCCTGCTGCTGTACGCCCTCTCGGCCCGGGATCCGCTGGCGCCGCCCTCGTGGTTCGACCGGATGCAGCTCGTCATGGTCGTCGCGGCGCTCGTCGTCGACATCATGGTGCTCGTCGCGATGATCGGGCGCATCGCCGAGTGGGGCGCGAGCCCCAACAAGCTCGCCTCGCTCGGGCTCAACGTCATCCTGCTGGCGAACCTCGCGGGTGCGGCCTGGCTGCAGCTGCGGTTCGCGATGCGGCGTACGCCTTACGAGCGCCTCGAGCGCTGGCAGACCGGCTTCATGCCCGTCTACCTCGCGTGGGCGGCGATCGTCGTGGTGGTCTTCCCACCCGTGTTCGCGTTCGCGTGACGGATGCCGCGTGCCGGGGGCCGCAGCATCCGTCCACCCTCTCCGTGGTGCGCAATCCCCGCGGTCCTCCGAGGTTTGGGGCGCGATCACTCCGGTGGGGCGTAGAAAATGCGCCCCAACGGAGCAAATGCGCCCCAAACCCGGGAGGTGTCAACGCTTGACGGCGCCCGCGAGGGCTGACTGACCTGCGGTGGGTGCGGCATGTCGGCGGCGACGCCTAGTCTCGTGTCATGCGCCGGTCGCGAGGGGCGGGATCGTGAGCGACATCGCCCTGCCCGCTCGCCGGCGCTGGGTGCTGCACGTCGACCTCGACCAGTTCATCGCGGCCGTCGAGATCCTGCGCAACCCCGAGCTCGCGGGCAAGCCCGTCATCGTGGGTGGCCGCGGCGACCCCACCGAGCGCGCGGTCGTGTCGACGGCATCATACGAGGCGCGCGAGTTCGGTGTCGGGTCAGGGATGCCGCTGCGCATCGCCGCGCGCAAGATCCCCGATGCGGTGATCCTGCCGGTCGACGCTCCGCTCTATCTCGCGGCATCCGAGGAGGTCATGGCGACGCTCCGCGCACAGCCGGGAGCCGTGGTGCAGGTGCTCGGATGGGACGAGGCGTTCGTCGGCGTCGACACCGACGATCCCGAAGGCTACGCCCGCAGGCTGCAGCAGGACGTGCTCGACCGCACCCGCCTGCACTGCAGCGTCGGCATCGGCGACAACCTGGTCCGGGCGAAGAACGCCACCGACTTCGGCAAGCCGCGCGGCACCTTCCACCTCACCGCCGACAACTGGCTCGAGGTCATGGGGCACCGCCCGACGATCGCCCTCTGGGGGGTCGGCTCGAAGATCTCGAAGCGGCTCGCGCTGCTGGGGATCGAGACGGTCGCCGAGCTCGCCGTCGCCGACCCGGACGCCCTCACCCGCGAATTCGGGCCGAAGATGGGCCTCTGGTACCGCCAGCTCGGTCGCGGCGACGGGTCGAACGTCGTCGACGACACCCCCTGGGTCGCGCGCGGTCACAGCAAGGAGACGACGTTCCAGGTCGACATCGTCGATCCGGTCGAGATCGAGGATGCCGCCCGCAGACTGCTCGGCGAGGTGCTCGACGAGGTCGCCGCCGACGACCGCCCCGTCGTGGGGCTCGGGCTGAAGGTGCGCTACGCGCCGTTCCTCACCAAGACGTTCACGAAGAAGATCCCGTCGACGTCCGATCGCGAGGTCGTGCTGGCGCGCACGATGGAGCTCGTCGCGAAGATCGAGCCCGGCCGGCCCATCCGTCTCCTCGGCGTGCGTGCCGAGATGGCGATGCCCGACGACGCCCGCGACGGTCACACGCCGACTCGCAGCGGCTGGTGACGAGACGGCGCCGGCTGACGGGCACTCGCAGAGCCTGTCTGCGCGATCCGGCCGGACGTAGCGTGGAGTCATGGCTGACATCCGCGCCGAGGTCAAGGAGTTCCTGAGCTCCCGTCGCGCTCGGCTGACCCCCGAGCAGGCGGGGCTGCCCGCGTACGGCGGCAACCGCCGGGTCGCCGGCCTCCGCCGCGAGGAGGTGGCGATGCTCGCCGGCGTCTCGGTCGACTACTACGTGCGCCTCGAGCGCGGAAACCTCGCCGGTGCGTCGGAGGGTGTGCTCGACGCCGTCGCCCGCACGCTGCAGCTCGACGAGGCCGAGCGCGAGTACCTGTTCGACCTCGCGCGCGCGGCAGGCCCCGGCCGCAAGCCCGCCCGCCGCCCGTCGGCGACGGTGCGGCCGGCCGTGCAGCAGGTGCTGGACGCCTTCACCGAGGCTCCGGCCTGGGTGCGCAACGGCCGCCACGACATCCTCGCGGCGAACCTGCTCGCCCGCGCGCTGTACTCCCCCGTGTTCGACGACCCGCGCCGGCCCGTCAACACCACGCGGTTCGCGTACCTGAACCCGGCCGCCCGCGACTTCTGGCGCGACTACGACCAGATCACGCACGACTCGGCCGCGATGCTGCGGATGGAGGCGGGCCGCAATCCGCACGACCCCGACCTGATCCGCCTCGTCGGCGAGCTGTCGACGCAGAGCGAGCTGTTCCGCGAGCGGTGGGCGTCGCGCGACGTCAAGTTCCACCGCAGCGGTCTCAAGCGCCTGCATCACCCCGTGGTCGGCGACCTCGAGCTGAACTACGAGTCGATGGACCTGCCGAGCGAGCCCGGCCTCGTGCTCAACGTCTACACGGCGCCGGCGGGTTCTCCGTCGGCCGACGCCCTCAAGCTGCTGGCCTCGTGGGCCGCGACGCAGGCCGCCGAGTTCGCGGCCTACGACGCGTCCGCCACTGCCGACGCCGCCCGGTAGCCTCGCGCAGCGGCCGAGCCAAGGACCCGAACCCAAAGAGCAGCGCTGCTCACCTGTCACGATGTGCCGACGGGGTCGGCGCTTCGTGACAGGCGAGCAGCAGTTCGGGCGACGATCAGGCCGGCATGACGACGAGCGTCGTGCTCGCAGCATCCGCTCCCGTGATCGGCCGGACGTACGCGGCCCCATAGCGGTCGTACTTCGTGTGCAGCGCCGCATCGACAGCGGGCGCGACCGCCTCATCGGCCAGCTCGAACGTCACGTCCTTCGAGACGCCTCCCGCTGTGACACGACCGGTGCCCGACCGCACCGCGCGGCGGAACCAGCCGTTCTCGGGGCCGTGCGCCGACCGGATGTACAGGGCGTCACCGACGGCCGCGTGCCAGATCGTGACGGCGGGGCGCAGCGACCCGTCGGGCCGCCGCGACGAGATGCGCAGCTCGGTGGCCGCGCCGATGCGGCGCAGCTCCGCCTCGTCCCACGCCGTCATGACGCGCCTCCCGACGGGTATTCGGCCTCGGTGAGCTTGTCGCCCCACTCCGTCTCGGGCACGCCGGCGTCCGGTGACGGCGCCTCCCACAGGGCGAGGTGGCACATGAACTGCCCCTCCGCGGCGCCGTGCCAGTGCCACTCCCCCGCGGGCGTGTAGACAGTGTCGCCGGGGCGCAGCTCGATGAGCTCCTCACCGCGCGTCTGCACCCAGCCGAGGCCCTCCGTCACATGGAGCGTCTGCCCGACCGCGTGCCGGTGCCACGCGGTGTGCGCGCCGGGGGTGAACCGCACCAGGTTCAGGCGTGTACGCGAGGGTTCCTCACCGCGGTAGTAGGCGTTGAAGTAGACGTCGCCGCTGAACCACTCGGCGGGTCCCTTGACCGTCGCCGCCTGCGGCTGCCTGCTCGTGCTCATCGTGTGCTCCCTTCTCAGAGTCCGACCATCGCCATGCCGGCGTCGTCGTAGCGGTTGCCCGCCACGACCGCGGCGAGCGCGTCGAGTGTCGCGATGTCGTCGGCCGACAGCGCCAGGGCGGTCGAGCCCGCGTTCTCATCGACACGCTCGCGTCGGCGCGTCCCCGGGATCGGAACGATGGACGGATGCCGCGACAGCAGCCATGCGAGAGCCACCTGGCCGGGCGTCGCCCCGCGTGCGGCCGCGACGTCGCGCACGCCGTCGACGACGGCCTGGTTCGCGCGCAGGTTGTCGGGCTGGAACCTCGGAACACGGCCGCGGATCTCGCCCGCGCCGAAGGTGGCGTCCGCCGAGACGGTGCCCGTCAGGAACCCCTTGCCCAGCGGGCTGAACGGCACGAACCCGATGCCGAGCGCGGCGCACGTCGGCAGCACCTCGGCCTCGGGGTCACGGGTCCACAGCGAGTACTCGCTCTGAACGGCCGTCACGGGGAACACCGCGTGCGCGCGACGGATGGTCGTCGCACCGGCTTCGGAGAGACCGAAGTGCTTCACCTTGCCCGCCGCGACCAGCTCGCTGACGGCACCCGCCACGTCTTCGATGGGCACGGCGGGATCGACCCGGTGCTGGTAGAACAGGTCGATCGCGTCGACGCCGAGCCGCTCGAGCGAGGCGTCGGCCACCCGCCGGATCTGCTCGGGACGCGAGTTCGTCCCGGCCATCTTGCCGTCGACGATGTTCCAGCCGAACTTCGTCGCGACGACCACGCGGTCGCGGATCGGGGCGATGGCCTCGCCGACGAGCGCCTCGTTGTCGTACGGTCCGTACACCTCGGCGGTGTCGATGAACGTGACGCCCTGGTCCACGGCGTAGCGCAGCACGCCGATCATGTCGTCGCGGTCCCCGGGGTTCGGGCCGTAGCTCATCGACATCCCCATGGCGCCGATGCCGATCGCCGAGACCTCGAGACCTTGTCCGAGCTGCCTGGTGTGCATGGTTCCTCCTCGTGCCGCAGAGCGCTCGCCCGCGGCATCCTCCATCCCACTCCTGCCGGCCTGCGCGCGGGAGACTCCGCTGTGACAGGTACCGCGAGAACCCCTCGGACGGCGTCAGCGGATGTCGGCGAGCGCGCGGTGGACGGATGCCACCGCGCTCGACCCCTCTCCCACCGCGGCGGCGACGCGCTTCATCGACCCGCGGCGCACGTCGCCCGCGGCGAAGATGCGCGGCACGGAGGTCTCGAACGGCAGGGGTTCGCGACCGAGCGACGACCACCGTTCCAGCGACTGCACCGAGACGTCGGTGCCGGTGCGGAGGAACCCGTCGGCATCGCGATCGAGTTCGGCGAGCCAGGATGTCGCGGGCTCGGCGCCGATGAAGCAGAAGAGTCCGCGCGCCGCGACGTCGCCGATCGAGTCGATGCTCACGCTCTCGAGCGCTGACCCGCCGCCGAGCGCGGTGACGCGGGACTCGGTGTGGACGTCGATCCGCGGGTCTTCGAGCAGGCGGTCCACGAGGTACGACGACATGCGGCTGCCGAGGTCGGCGCCGCGCACCACGAGGTGCACGGGGCATCCGTTCGCGGCGAGGTACAGCGACGCCTGTCCGGCGGAGTTCGCCCCTCCGACGACCACCACCGGCGACTCGAACACCTGCCGCAGCTCGAGAGGCGTGGCGGCGTAGTAGATGCCGGCGCCCTCGAACTCGTTCCAGCGATCGAGGTCGAGTGTGCGATACGCGGCGCCGGAGGTCACGATCGCCGTGCGCGCGCGGATGACGCGGCCGTCGGTGAGCGTGACGTCGAGGTCTCGTCCTGCCGGCCGCAGATCCGCGGCCTCGCACGGCGCGTAGACACGCACGCCGAACTTGAGCGCCTGCAGCGACGCCTGGCCGATCAGGTCGCCGCCGCTCACGCCGAACGGGAAGCCCAGGAAGTTCTCGATGCGCGACGTCGCCGCCGCCTGCCCGCCCGGGGCCACAGCATCCAGCAGCACAGTGCTCAGTCCCTCGGAGGCTCCGTAGATGGCGGCGGCGAGGCCCGCGGGTCCACCGCCGACGACGACCAGGTCGACCACCTCGTCGGCGCGGCCCTGGTAGCTCAGCCCGAGCCGCTCGGCGACCATGCCGGGCGTCGCGTTCTTCATGGCCTCGCCCTGGATGAAGGCGACGGGCAGGTCGTCGAGGCCGATGCCGTGCTCGCCGAGCGTCCAGAGGTCGCCCGGGGCCAGCTCGATCGCGGTGTGGACGAGGTCGACCCGCTCGGCGAAGCGTCGCAGCGCCAGGAAGTCGCGCGACGAGCGGGGCCCGACGAGCTTGAGGGTCAGCGCGGCGGGGCCGGTGCGGAGGATCTCACGACGCGCCCACAGCGCGTGCAGGATGATGTCGCACAGTTCGTCGTCTTCGGCCATCAGCAGCCTGAGGCGCGATCGGCTGACCCGCAGCATCCGTCCCGCCTTCGTCGCCCGCGCCGACAGGAAGGCGCCCTGCCCGTTGAGGAGGCCCAGTTCGCCGACGAAGCTGCGCGGCCCCATCGTGCCGACGTGGGTCTCGCCGACCCAGCCGAAGGCGACCCTGACGATCTCGATCTCTCCGGTGTCGACAAGGATCAGGTCGTAGTCGAGGTCGCCGGCTTCGAACAGGTACTCGCCCGCCGCGACGTCGTGCGGTTCCCCGAACGACAGCAGCCGTTCCCACTGCGCGTCGGTGAGCGCGGGCTTCATCATGCGTTCGAACTCGCGCTGCGTCATCTTCGCGTTGCCCATCGCAGTCCCTTCCTCAGCGGTGGATCAGCTCGCGCCAGTCGGCCGGGACCCGGCCTTCCGGCCCCGGCGACGGCTGCGTGTCGGGGCGCGACGCGGGCGGCGAGAGCGGTGGCCCGTCGACGTAGTCCTCGGCGACGTAGTCCCAGAACCATTCCTCGCCCGGCTCGAAGCTGCGGACGTACCGGTGACCCGTCGCGCGGAAGTGCGCCGTCGCGTGCTGCGCCGGCGAGGTGTCGCAGCACCGCACGTCGCCGCACACCGCGCAGCGGCGCAGGTGCACCCACCACCCGCCGACGTCGTCGCAGTCGGCGCAGCCCTCACCTGAGGGCGGCACGGTGGGGTCGATGTCGCTCAGGCTCATGCGCCTGCCTCTCGTCGCACGCGTTCCGTCGGTGCGATGCTAACGCGCCGTGGCGGGAGCGGGGCCGTTAGAGTGAGCCGCGATGATCGAGGTCGCGGAAGGCGTGCTCGTCGCCACGAGCCGCGTGATGTCGACGACCTCGACGGTGCTGTGCCGCGACGGCGAGGCGCTGCTCATCGATCCCGCGTGGATGCCCGACGAACTCGGCGCCCTGGCCGACGAGCTCGACGCGCGCGGGCTCCGTGTGATCGGCGGGTTCGCCACGCACGCCCACCACGATCACCTGCTGTGGCATCCCCGCTTCGGCTCCGCGCCGCGCTGGGCGTCTGCCGCGACGGCGAGCCTCGCCCGCGACGAGCGGGAAGCCCTTGTCGCGGCGCTCGGGGCCGATTTCCCGGAGCCACTGGTCGAGCTGATGGGGGTGGTGGAGGACGTGGATGCTGCGATCCCGCCCGCGTCGGTTCCTCGAGGCTTCACTCCCGAACTGGTGGTGCACGACGGGCACGCGCCGGGTCATACCGCCGTGTGGCTTCCCGAGCAGCGGGTGCTGATCGCCGGAGACATGCTCAGCGACGCCGAGCTGCCGCTCCCCTTCGACCCGGACGACCTGCCGGCGTACTTCGCGGCGCTCGACGTTCTCGCGCCCTTCGCCGCCCAGGCCGCCGTCGTGATCCCGGGCCACGGCATCCCCGGGTCCGACGCGGCCCGGCGCCTCGACGCCGACCGCCGCTACCTCGACGACGTCGTGGCCGGGCGGGTGCCCGGCGATGCGCGCCTCGCGAATCCGGGGATGCCGGAAGAGTACGAGCATCTGAAGCGGATGGTCGCCGGGCCGGACGACTGACGGCTCCCGTCAGTCGAGTTCGACCGCGGTGTCGCGCGGGTAGGCGCCGCCGGCGAGCTTGACGAGGTGGGCGTGCGCGTACTCGCAGACGAGCGCGTGGCGGTAGACCATGCGCGGGACGTCGACATTCGAGTCCATCCAGAGGCTCATGCCCGCCAGCTTCCAGTGGCGGAACGTGTCGTCGCCGGTGACCAGGGCGAGGATCTCGAGGAACGAGTCGTCGAACCGGATCGAGTGCACCGCCCGGCGGTACTCCTCGACGGTGAGCGCCATCGAGAAGGGGATGTTCATGAAGCACAGCGCGGTCTGGATGTCGAGCCGCAGGTAGCGCCGGCGGCCCCGCTCGGCGTCGAGCGGCGGGATGTCGAGCTGCGCGAAGTCCAGCGTCTCGGGTCGCGTGAGGGGAACCCCGTCCAGGGCGATGAGCACGTCGTACACGTTGACGTCGTGCTCGACCACTGCCGAGTCTCCGAGCCCCGCGAGCGTCTCCGGCCGGAGCGTGACCGGCGCCATGTCGACCGCGGTGTTGCGGATGATGAAGTTCACCAGGTTCGTCTCCACCACGAAATGGCGGATCAGCAGCTCGACCGCGCCGGGTGAGACGAAGCGCCGCAGAAACCACACGCACAGCGCGTCCATCGTGGGAAGCGGCATCCATCGGAACGGCAGCACGCGTTTCACGATCGAGATGATCGCGACGAGCACGCGGGAGACGATGCGCGCGATCGGGTAGAGCCAGCGCCGTGAGAGGCGCCGCTGGTCGTTGATGATCTGACGCACCAGCGCCCGGTCGAGCGGCACGGAGGGATCGGCGTACACCGCCTCCCACATGCTCGGGTCGGTGCGCACGAACTCCGGCATGCTCGGCCGCGGCGCCGCCATCTCAGCGGTCCAGTTCCTCGAGCTGCAGCGCGTACAGGCGCGCCACCACCTGCGCGCAGCGGACGATGTCGTCGGCGTCGCGGTCGTCGATGATGCCCGAGGTCAGGATCGCCTCCATGTCTCCGGTGTGCCCGGCGTCGGCATCCTGGTGGTACCGCATGAAGTGCACCTGGTTGTCGGCGAGGCCGAGCACCTCCTGGAACCGCGCCGCCCACCCTGCCGCGCGCTTCGCGCCCAGGCCCTCGATGATGAACATCGCGCCCAGCAGCCCGACCGGGTTGGGCTGCCCCGCGTAGTGGAACATGTAGCCCGACAGCGCCTCCGAGCCGATGTTCTTGCGGCCGCGGCGCAGCTCGTCGAGCGAGCCGCCGATCGCGACGTAGTCGCGCTCGAGCATCAGGTAGTCGCGGTGCTCCTCCTCGGCATGGCGGATCGCTGCCGCACGCAGCTCGAAGTGCTCGATGTCGAAGCTCGATGCCGCCCGCGAGATCCACGGCGATCCGTCGACCACCTGCTGACGGAGGTTGAACAGCAGCCGCCGGTAGTCCTCGAGCGTCACCGTGCCGTCGGCGAGACGCTGCAGGATCGGCACCCGGTCGAGGTGCGCCTCGAGCTCGATCCACACCTCCCCGAGTCGCTCGAACAAGCTCGCCGCCTCGTCGGGCGTGGTCTCGGCGGAGACGGTCGTGGTGCTGCTCATATCGGTGCTCCTTGCGGGCCGGGCGGTGCGACCACGGTGAGGTGGGCGAAGGCGAACGAGAACCGCCCCGATTCGGGCACGGCGAGAAGAACGGTCTCCCCCGGCGCGAAGCGCCCGGTGCGCCACGCCTCTTCGAGGGCGATGAAGATGCTCGCCGAGCCCGTGTTGCCCCGCGTCTCGAGGTTCGAGAACCAGCGGTCGGTGTCGAGCGTCGGGATGCGGCGACGCAGCGCCTCGAACGCGACGTCGCGGAACATGTTCGTGCTGTAGTGGCACACGACGTGGTCGAGGTGGCGCACGTCGACGAGCCCGATGTCGACGAGCTCCTCGACCTGGCGGATGCCCGCATCCGCGAGGTCGTCGAGCATGCTCACGTCTTGCCGCAGCAGGAACATGCCGGCCGCGTCCCCCTCGGCGATGCCGACGTCCTGCCAGGTTCCGCCGACCTCCGGCTCGGCGCCGACCATGCCGGCGCGCATGCACACGTCGTGCTCGTGGGCGAGCGACACGTGCCGCACCCAGTCGACCCGCAGCGACGGCTTGCTCGGGTGCGGCTGGAACTCGACGACGACCGCGCCGGCCCCGTCCGACAGCATCCAGCGCAGGAAGTGGGCGTCCATGCCGGCACGGATGCCGTCATACCGGCGCTGTCTGAGGCTCCGGCTCGCGAGCTCCGAGCCGACCACGGCCGCGCGCGGGTGGTCGCCGAGCCGGATCTTGCTGACGACGGCGTCGAGCGCCGCGAGGCTGGACGCGCACACCCCGGATGCCGAGAGCAGCTGCATCGGCCCGCCGCCCAGTCGCCCGTGCACCATCGACGCGAACCCGGGCACGAGCACGTCGCCCATGGTCGTCGCGCACGCGAGCATGCGGATGTCGTGGGCGCCGATGCCACGATCGTCGAACGCCGCCCGAAGCGCCTTGACCGCGAGCTCCTCGTTGAGCTCGGTCGGCTCGCCGTGCTCGTCGAGCGCGTAGTGCCGCTGCCGGATGCCGTTCGAGTCGAGGATGCGCCGGCGGATCCGCTCCGTGACCGCATCATCTCCGCCGAGGCGCGCCGCGATGCCGTCGTTGTCGACCGCCTCCCCCGGCAGGTACCGGCCGAACCCGGTCAGGTAGGCATTCGCCGTCGCGCCCATGGTGAGAAGACTAAAGGGAAGACATGGATGCTGCGGTGCGCAGCATCCGTCATCTCCGAGGTGGAGGTCACCCGGTCCCGTTTTCGCCGCGACAGAACTATCGTGTGCGCAGAGGGGCCGTACAGCGGCGGACGAGATCGACGGAGATGGCGTCATGGAAGACACGAACAATGCGGTCGTGACTCTCAGCGAGGAGCAATGCTGGAACCTGCTCTCGCGCGGCGAGCTGGGTCACCTCGCGCTGGATGCGGGCGGAGATCCCGACATCTTCCCGGTGAACTACGTGGTCGACGGACCGCGCGTGCTGTTCCGCACCGCGCCCGGCTCCAAGCTCGCGGAACTCACCGAGCATCCGCTGGTCGCGTTCGAAGTGGACGAGTACGACGACACCTACGCCTCGAGCGTGGTGGTCAAAGGCGTGGCGGAGCGCCTCGAGGTGCAGCGAGAGATCGACGAGGCCGACGCGCTCCCGCTCCACCCGTGGATCCCGACCCTCAAGTACCGCTGGGTACGCATCGTACCGACGCAGATCAGCGGACGGTGGTTCGCGCGGACCCCGGAGCCGGCACGCTACCGGGCGTCGGAGAAGGAAGGCGCGTAGCGGAACCGCAGGCCGCGCCACCGACGCCATCGGCCCCGCCGCCGCAGCGACGGGGCCGATGGGCGTGTGGCGTCAGTTCGCGGCGGGGTAAGCCGCGGTCTTCTGGACCGTCACCGTCTCGCCGTCGACTTCGCCTGTCACCGCGACGGTGACCTCACCGGCCGGGACCGCCGACAGACGCGAATTCAACGACACGCTCGCCGATTTGCCGGGCTTGACCGCCGTGAACGTCTTCGCGCCGTAGGGCGTCGTGATCACGATGTCCACCGGCACGTCCTCGTTGTTCGTCGCGACGACTGAGAGGTACTGCTTTCCCGCGAGCACGCGCGTCGAAGCCGACACTGTCACGTCGAGGTCGGCGATCGGTCCCGGCTCGTCCAGAGCGTTCAGGGCCGCGGTGAGCGCCTCCACGGCGGCCGCGGCCTGCTCGTACGGCGCGTCGACGGCCACGGCACGTGCCATCGCGAGCGCGCCGTTCAGCACCGCGATGCGCTCCGGGGCATACGCGGCCGGATCGACGGCCTCTGCTCGTGCGATGAGCGCCGGCAGCTGCCGCACCACCGCGTACTCGAGCTGCGAGGTCGCGAGGGCGAGGACGCGCTGCGCCTCGTCCGCGGCGTCCTGAGTGACGCCGGCGTCCGCGGCGACCCGCTTCGCCTCGTCGAGCGCGGCGCGGAACACGCCGTAGTCGATCGAGACGTAGCGATCGGCCTGCGCGGCGCGCTCGTCACCCGCGGCGATCGCGGCCGTGAGGGCCGTGAGGTCGACCTCGCCGCCCTGGGCGGGCGCCGGGCCGAACTCGAACCACTGCAGGTTGGCCACGTAGTTGAACTCCTGCCCTGCAACCGCGTCGGTCCGCGTCACGACGAGCAGCGTGTGGCTGCCCGACACCGGGGTGTCGAGCTCTGCCGTCGTGGTCACGTAGTTGCCCCAGCCACCGGTCTTGGGCAGCTCCACGGTGCCGATCTTCGCCGCCTCGCTCACCTCGTCGAGGTAGAACTCGAGACGCCGGTTGTCGCCGACGCGCTCGTCGCGCGTCGAGGCGCTCACCGAGACGTGCGTGAGCGGCTTCTCACCGAACTCACGCGTGTTGTAGGTGAGCCGGCCGCCGTCCCACGTGCCGCCGACGTTGCCCGCGGGCGCGTCGCCGCCTTCCTTCTTGATGCCGTTGCCGTTGTCGGCGTCGTAGGTCTCGGCCTCGACGCGCACCGCCTCGGCGGGCTCCTGGGCGTCTTCTGCCGTCTTGAGGAACTGCACCCAGTCGAGGTTCACGACCCACGAACTCGGCTGCGCCGGGTCGGGGGTGCCGCCGAACACGATGTACAGACGGTTCGAGCCGGCCAGCACGCTCGGGTCCTCGATCTTCGCCTCCGCGGTCGCGAAGACGTTCCAGTTGCCCGTGGACACGACGTCCACCTTGGCCGCGACCGGGCCGTCGACCGCACCCACGCGCACCTCGACGAACTCGTTCGTCGCGCTGTCGCCGGGGTGATTCGCGTACCGCAGCTTGACGCGCAGCGGGTCGACTCCGGCGAAGTCCACGCCGTCGTACGCGATCCACGAACCGACCTGCGTGCCGCCGATGTTGCCGACGGCCGCGCCTGTCGAGTCGGTCCCCTGCTCGATGCCGATGCGTCCGCCCGACGAGGCCTCGAAGTTCTCGGCCTGGAAGACGCGGTACGCGGTCTCGGCGATCCGCAGGCCCTCGATCGCGCGGGTGAGCGCGTCGAGTGCCGACTGCAGGTCGTCGTCGCCGGCCGTCGTGCTCGCGAGGGTCTCGCGGGCCGCCGTGCGGGCGGCGTCGAACGCCGAGAACGAGGTGGCCGAGTACGCGCCGCGCACGACGAGGTCGGCCTGGGCGACGAGCGCTGTGAGCTTCTCGCGCCACTGCTGGTCGCGCTCGATGACGAGCGTCCCGAGTCCCGAGATCCCGTCGCCGCGCACGCTCGTCGCCGGAGTGCCGGCGAAGGCCGCGTCCGAGAAGTCCAGCGCGAAGGACGCACGCTGCGTCTCGCCGAGCGAACCCGTCAGCCGCAGCGTCGCCGTGTGGGCGCCGGTCAGCACGACCGACGAGGTCACCCCCGCCGGAAGCCCGGAGATCGACAGCGCGCCGTCGGCGACGAGGTCGCGTCCGGCGGCGCCGGCGAAGCCCGCGCCGTTCAGCGTCAGCGTGGCCGTCACGTCGACGGCGCCGTCGGGCGCCGCCTTCATGCGGGTCGTGTCGATCGCGAGCGTCGCACCGTCGAAGATGACCTTGAGGTCGAACGAGCGCGTGCCGTTCGACGGCTGCCGCGAGAACGCGCCGTTCGCGATCTTCAGCACGACGTCGTCGGTACTGTCGGCGGGCGACGAGTTCTCGGCCGTGCCGACGAGCGACAGCTTGGCGCTGCGCGTTCCGGTGCGCTCGGCCTTCAGGGTCAGGCCGGCGGGGACGTTCTCGGCGGTGATGGATGCCGACAGGTCGGCGCCGTTCGCACCGGCGAACGTGCCGTTCGAGATCGTCAGGTCGATGGTGTTGCCGATCGAACCGTCGCCGGCTGCGGCCTCGGTGAATTTACGGGCCGACACGGCGATCGCGCTGATCGGGTCGTAGCGCGAGCTCGAGAGCTCGTCGCTGAGCGACGACGACGAGATCGCGTCGGCTGCCCACTCGGAAGCCTCGTCGCCCATGCGGAACGACAGCTCGCCGCCCGCGGTCAGCTGGTCGTACGTCACCCACGTGCGCTCGAAGTCCTGACCGTTGAGCTGTGCCGACTGGATGAAGTAGTCATCCGGCGAGACGCCGTCGGCCGAGATGTCGAACGTGCGACCCGATTCGTAGCTGATCCGCACGTTCTCGAAGAACGGCGTGCCGATCTGGTACTCGTCGGAGCCCGCGAGCACGGGGAACAGACCGAGCGAGGCTGCCACGAACATCGACGACATGGTTCCGGTGTCGTTGTCCATGGTCGGCAGGAATCCCTGCGGGCTGTTCTTGTACACCTTGGTCTTCACCGGGGGCGTGAACTCGCCGCCGCCCGAGGGCGACTCGTGGGTGCTGCCCGTCGCGATGTAGCGGTTCCACGTCTCCTTCGTGTAGATGCTGCGCACCCACTCCTGCGTGCGCGAGGGCGCGCCGACGTAGTTGAAGAGGTACGGCGCCTGCAGATCGATCTCGTTCGCGTTGGCGTGCAGCATCCGTCGACCGTCGTTCGGGGCGTGCTCGCCGAACATGAAGCTGAGGGCCTTCAGGGTCGTCTCTTCGCCGCCCATCTTCTGGATCAGGCCGCCCATGTCGTTGGCCGCGTACCAGTGGTACTGCCAGAGCGTCCCCTGGTAGACGTTGCCCGCCTCGAACTGCTCGGGGTTCGCCTCGTTCCACGCGCCGTCGGCGTTCTTCGGGAAGATGAGCCCCGTCTTCGTCCCGTCGGCGAGGGTCACCGCATCCGGCTTGAAGATGTTCGTCCAGTTCGCGGCGCGCAGACGGTAGTCGTTCGCCTCCTGCGTCTTGCCGAGCTCGTCGGCGATCGTCGCCATGGCCCAGTCGTCGTACGCCGTGCCGAGGGTGTCGTCGACCTCGTTCGCGATGTAGCCACGCTGCACGTTGTCGGCGTTGCCGTACCCGCCCGCCGACTGCGAGACCAGCGCCGGCCACGCCTGCGACAGGCCGCGCAGCTGCGCGCCCTTCGCGATGGCATCGGCGACGACGACGGCCGCGCGCTCGAAGCGAACGGTCGGAACGGAGTGGGTCACGTTCGAGAGCGATCCGCGACCCGTCGAGGCGAACGTCGCGTACAGGTCGACGATCGACTGCGCCTGGTCGTGGAACACCTCGGGGTAGCCGATCGCGAGCACCTCGTACTTGCGGAAGTCGTCCCAGAAGCCCCACCCGTCGTAGTGGGTGTAGCCCTCGGCGGTGTGCACCTGGCCGTCGAGCCCGCGGTACGTGCCGCTGGTGCTCGTCGCGTTCACGGGCGAGCCGAACATGCGGTAGAGGTGCGTGTAGAACAGGGTCTTGAGGTCGCCGGTCGGGTCGCTCGTCTCGGACGACGTGACGTCGAGGCGGCCGAGAATCGCATTCCAGTCGGCCTTCGTGTCGTCCCGCACCTGGTCGAACGTGCGGTCGCCCATCTCGGCGGCCATGTCGATCTTGGCCTGCGCGACGCTGATCGGCGACACGGCGACCTTCAGGCCCACCTGCTGACCGGCGGCGACGTCGAACTCGACGACGGCCCCGATGTCGGTGCCCTCCTGATGGGCCGTGCCGGTCAGCGCGCCGGCGCCGCCCCATGTGCGGGTGCTCTTGGCCGCGGCGGTCGACTCGACGTAGTAGTGCATCTTGTAGTCGTAGCCGTTGAAGTGGCCGGTGAAGTCGCCCGAGACCGCGACGCGACCGTCCGGCAGCGTCGCGTAGTCGAGCGTCGCCCCGCGACGGCTCGTGAAGTTGTTGCGCAGGTCGAGGACGAGCGAGGCCGTCCCCGCCTTCGGGAACGTGAAGCGGTCCTGGCCCGTGCGCACGTCGGTGGTGGCCTCGGCGCGGATCGCGCCGCCGGCGACCGCGAGGTCGACGCCGTAGTAGCCGGGCTCGGCATCCTCCGCGTCGTGGCTGTAGTCCTTCGCGTACGAGCCCGTGCCAGGACGACTCGTGTAGCTCTCGTACGTCGGCACGACAAGCAGGTCACCGCCCGCGCCCGAGCCGCCGACGCCGTTGAGATTCGTGTGCGTGAAGCCCGCGATCTGGTCCTCGGCGTAGTCGTAGCCGCTGTGCGAGCGGCCCGAGACCGTCATCGGGTTGATCTTGACGAGCGAGTTCGGAGCCTCTGCGCCCACGAGGTCCTGACCGAAATCGTCCTCGGTCGAGACGAACGAGTTGACGAACGCCGAGTAGTCGATGGTGGTGGATGCCGCGGCCGGCGCGATGACGGCCGGTTCCGCGGCCGTCGCGCTCATGGGCAGACCCGCGCCGAGGAGCGCGACGGTCGTGCCCACGGCGAGGAGCCGGAGGGAGGGGGACGGGAAGGACATGTGCGGAGGGTCTCCAGTTGGTGGCGCGGTCGTGGGCGCAGGCGACGACAGGGGCGGGCGCGGAGCCCGCCCCTGTCGTGTGCCGGGGTTTCTTACTCGAAGAGCGAGAGCGTCAGCGTCGAGGTGTAGTTGCCGGCCGCGACGTCTGCCGGGACGACCAGCCGCAGGTCGGCCGTGGCCGAGAACACTCCGCCGCCGGCGTTGCCCTCGGCGCTGTCGGCGAGGTAGAGGAGTTCCTGATCGAACAGACCCGGCTCCGACGGAGCGACGTCGCCGCCGACCTCGACGAAGGGCTCGCCTTCGCCCTCCCCCGCGACGAGCTTCGGCACCCAGCCGAGGTGCTTCGCCGCGATGGTCTTGTTCGTGGTGGCGTCGACGAAGTCGCTCGTCGAGCCGAGCACGTACCACGCCGAACCGGCAGGCACGTCCTCCGCGGCGCGGGTGTCGGTGACCGTGACCTTGGGCAGTGCGCCGGCGAAGGTGCGCTCCAGCGCGGTCGAGGCGCCCTCGACGAGGGTGGTGTCGGAGCTGTCCACGGTCAGCGCGAGGGCACCGGGGCCGGCGACCTCTTCGATCGCGACGTTGACGTCGACACCCTGGGAGTCGGTCTCCTCGTCGGCGGCGTTGGCCGCCGATCCAGCAGAGGCGAGGAGCGCGGCGCCGAAGACGATGACGCTGCCGCGCAGCAGGACGGACTTGTTCATTTCATTCACTTTCGTTGCAGGGGGAAGGGCCCTGCGGCGCAGACGGGATGCCTGCGCCGCAGGAGCGGCAGGCTTCGGGTCAGCCGGCAGCCGGGTAGGAGGCGGTCTTCGTGACGGTGACCGTCTGGTCGCCGACCACGCCGGTCACCTCGACGGAGACCTCACCCGCGGGAACCGCAGACAGGCGCGAGTTGATCGAGACACTCGCGGACTTGCCGGGCTGGACCGCCGTGAACGTCTTCGCACCGTAGGGCGTCGTGACCACGACATCCACCGGCACGTCCTCGTTGTTGGTCACCGATGCCGACACGTACTGCTTGCCCGCGAGGACGCGCGTCGCCGCCGACACCGAGACGTCGAGGTCGGCTGCCGCGTCGGCCTTGCGGAGCACGACCTCGTCGACGACGCTGTTCACCGGGTTGGCGGCGCCGTTGGCCTGGCTGCGCAGCGTGCGGACCGTGATCGACTCGTCGGTCACCTCGACCGCGGAGTAGTTGCGCACGCGCTCCTGGTTGCGCACCGAAGCCCACCACAGGTCGATGCCGGTGTTGAGGTTGTAGTACTTCGATCCGCTCGACGAGTTCGCCGTCACGTAGAGCACCTCGCCGGGACCGGCGACGACCTCATCGGCCGCCGCCTGCTCGTCGGGATCGGCCAGCACGCCGTCCTTGATCAGGTAGCTGCGGGTGTAGTGGTGGTCGTGGCCCATGAGCACCATGTCGATGCCGAGCTCCGAGATCTTCTGCGGCATGTTGTTGCGGCGGTCGATGATGTCGCCGTCCGTCGCGTGCACCGCTGCCGAGTAGATCGAGTGGTGGAACGCGAGCACCTTCCAGGTGACCTTGTCGCCCTGCTCCGCCACGACCTGGTCGAGCCAGGCGTTGTGCGAGGCGAAGTCACGGCTGTTCGAGTTGATGTTGAGGAACAGAACGTCCTTGTAGATGAACCAGTAGTCGCCGCCCGACGACGAGCCGCCCGCGGCACCACCCGCGTTGAGGTCCTCGTTCGGCAGGTTGTAGTGCTGCTCGTACGCCTTCGATCCCACATCGTGGTTTCCGTTGGTCGCCACGAACGGGATGCTGCGCATCTGCTCGGGCGTGATCAGCGCCGTGTACTCGTTCTCGTTGCCCGCGCTTTCGACCTGATCGCCCGCCGAGAAGAGCAGCTCCGCGTCCGGGTAGGTCTGCGACGCGACGTTGAGGGTGTCGACCCAGCCCGCCTGGTCGTTGGCCAGGTTGCCCGACGCGCCGACCTGCGGGTCGCCGAAGAACAGGAAGTCGAACCCGCCCGTGAAGCTCTGCGTGCGGAACGTGTGGACCGTCGACCAGCCGGTCGCGTCGTCGCCGACGCGGTAGGCGTACTCGGTGTTCTCCTTCAGACCCGACAGCGTCGCGTCGCGGAAGTACTCGCCGCTGCTCGTCAGACCGCCGGCCGTGACGGCGAACGTCTGCGCCGTGGCGGGGAAGACTCCGTCGACGATCGCCGAGGCCTCGGCGAGCTGGGCTGCCTGCGGCACGTCGACGTTCGAGTACCAGACGAGGTTGCGCTCGGAAGCCGTCTCACCGACGCCCAGGATCAGGTCGCTGATCTTGGCGGTCGTCACGACCTGCTTCTCGACGGGCACGAGGCTCTTGAAGTCGAGGAAGATGTCGCTGCTGGTCGCGCGGTCCTGGTACAGCGCCACCGAGATCTGGTTCTCACCGGCGACGAGCTTGTCGGCCGGAATCCGCACCGTGCTCGTGGCCGGGTCGCCCGCGCTCACACCCGCGTAGGTGAGGTTCTGGTTCGCCGCGCTGTTCACGCGGTCGTCTGCGAATCCGGCGACCTTCTCGCCGTTGACGTACACGCGCACCGCGTCGTCGTACGTGATCTCGCCCTGCAGGGCGTCGAGCTGCTCCAGCTCTTCGGCCGTGACGGTCACGTCGGTGCGGAAGTGGTAGGTCGGCACCGTGTCGGCCGACCCGGTCAGCGCGTACTGGAGCAGCGTGTCGGCGACGTAGCCGTTGCCGAGGTCGGCCGCGCCTCGCTTCGACCCGAAGGCGCCGGCGGCCTCTTTCCACGCCGTGTCGTCGAACGCCGCCGTGGTCCACGACAGCGAGCCGTCTCCCGACGGGTCGGTGCCGTTGTCCGAGTACTTCCACGGCGAATCGCTCGTCAGGTAGGCGTCGGGAAGGTCGACCGGCGCCGCAGGCCCGAACTCGAAGTAGTCGAAGTTCGCGACGTAATTGCGGCGTCCCTCGATGTCGTCGACATGCATGACGATGATGACGTCGTGGGTGCCGCTGACCGTCGTGCTCAGGTCGACCGTCGTGTTGAGCCAGTTACCCCAGCCCCCCGTCGTCGGGATCGCCACGTCGGCGATCTTGTTCGCGGCGGTCGCCTCGTCGAGGAAGAACTCCAGACGCGGGTTCGCACCGATCGCGTCGTCGCGCGTGGCCGCGCGCACGGTGAGGGTGCCCATGCGGCTCGTGAACTCCACATCGTCGAACCGCACGACGGTTCCGTTGAAGGTGTTGCCGAGGTTGATGGATTCCCGCTTCAGGGCTTCCCCGTTGGGGTTCGATCCGCTCGTGTACTGCTCGCCCTCGAGGCGCAGCGGCTCGGCTGCGGCGGTGACGGCCGCGGACGTGGTCTGCTCGGCCGCGACGGCGGGAAGGGCGGTCGCGGCGAACGAGCCCGCGATCATCGAGACCAGCACGCCTCCGGCGACGAATCGCCGGGTGGTCCTGTTCACGGGTGCGGCGCGGAGACTGTGCGCGCTCACATCGGAAATAGGCAAAAGAATGCTCCGATCGGATTTACAGGGGGTTGTGCGCGAGAGCGCTCACCCAGAAACCTTCCGGGGGCGTGTGACCGGTTGTCAGCGCGAAGATGAACGCCCAGTGTCGCCACTGTTGAATCGACACAACGCAAGCAGTCATTCAGGCAGATGCAGCACAATGCCTGATTCGCCCGACATCACCGTCGTCAGACCGACGGCGACCGCTTCTGCGGCCCGGCCGGCCGACACGGCGGAGTCATCGAGATCACCGTCGGCGGGTGCCCCTGAACCGCGCGAGGTCGCGCCCTCCCAGACGACCGCCGCGACGTTCGCGGTGGGCTCGGCGACCTGCGCGCCGAGCAGCAGGAAGTCCTGGTCGAGCCACTGCGACGAGTTGTAGGCGAAGGCGTCCACGCAGCCCGCGCCGAGACCGACCACGATGTGCGGTTCGGTCGCCAGCGCCTCGGCGAACGCCGAGTCGATGGATGCCGCGTCGCCCGTGGCGACGAACTCGTCGACCGTGAGCCCGTTCACCTCCGCGAAGCTGCGGACGGCTGCCTGGAGCGAGCGACTCGTGGCGCCGTCGTCGGGCACGACGACGGCGATCCGCACTCCGCGCAGGTCGCCGCGGGCGGCGGGCGCGGCTGCCTCGACCGTGCGGCCGGGGGCCGGGTGCGACGACGTCGTGCTGTCCGCAGGGGGTGCCGGGAGGACGGATGCTGCGGTCCCTCCGGGGTCAGGAACCTCCAGGGCGGCTGCGGCGCACGCCGTGAGAGTCAGGGCGATCATCGTGGCAGCGGCGATGGCCGCGATCGGCCGTCGCACCCGAGGAGCCGAAGTCACGTGCCGGCGCCCGGGGTGCGACGCCGTCGCGCCCAGTGGATCGCCGCCCCGATCACGACAGAAGCCGCCCCGATTCCCAGCAATGCGCTCATGTCGGGCGCGCCCGTCGTCGCGAGCTCTTCCGCGGTGCCCGGGGGCGCCGGGGTCGGGGTCGCCGTCGGGGTCGGGCTGGGGACGGGCACGGGCGCGATCTCGACCCGGATCGTCATCGAATCGTCGTCGTCGGTCGCAGCCATCGCGGGCTGGCCGCCGAGGAGCAGCGCGACCGCCACCACGACGAAACCGGCTGTCCGCCAGTCTCGGCGAAGGACTGGGACCTTCTCTGCGGCGGCCTCCGAGAGGGCGTCCTGCCTGGCCTGTGCGACGAGTTCGGCCGTCTTGCGGTCGCGACCGCGGCGGTCCCGCCACAGCAGCCAGAGCAGCAGTGCGGCGATGGCGATCGTGACGAGCTGCGGCCAAGGGATCGCCACGACGATCGACTGCGCCGAGCCGGGCTCGATCTCACCCACGGCGAGGCCGTCGCCGACGGCCTCGCCCACGGCGACCACCTCGGCGGTGTAGGCGAACAGCGGCCACACCGACGGGAACGACACCTCGGCGGCACGCGATTCACCCGGCGCGATCTCGACGACCTCCTCGCCCATGGCGGTGTACGAGACCAGGCCGAACAAGGTGCTCACCTCGACCTGCGGGAGGATCGACAAACGCGTGTTCCCCGTGTTCTCGACCGAATAGCCGACGTCGATCGCGCCCGCCTCGAACGGATTCACCGATCCGCCGTAGGCGCCGGAGACCGTCGCGGCGACGCCGGGCGCGAGCTCGCCGGTCACTCGCGTCATGACGCGGAACCCGACGCGCGACTCGATGCCCACTTCCTGGGTGCCGTTGGACCGGATCGCGGCGGCGACGCCCGCGGGGTGATCGCCGGGGGTCGCGTTCTCGGGCACGGTGATGGTGAACGGGACGATGACGTCGGCTCCCGCGGGCACTTCGACCGCGTCCTGGATCTCGATCCACGTGCCGGCGTCGACGGACTCCCTGTCGGCGGTCAGCATGTTGAAGCGACCCGTCTCGGTGAAGTAGCCGTCGGCCGCCGTGAGCCGGACGTTCACGGGCGACGCGCTGAGGTTCCGGACGAGCAGGTGCTCCTGCGCCGTCTCACCCGCACCGAGTTCGAGCTCGACCCACGAGCGCCCGTCTTCCCGGGTGCCGTCACTCGGCCGCACCATCCAGGTGACGGCGCTGTCGTCCGCCTCCGCGGCGGCGGCGGGCACCGCCACCGCCGAGAGTGCAAGGAACGCGAGCACAGAAGTGATCAGGGCGCGGAGAAAGCGGTGCATCGGGGCCTTCGGAGGAACGGGGCGTAGGGATCTCGCCTGTGTCCTCAAGCTCGGGGGAACCACCGCCGAGGATCGGCTCCATCGATGATCCCTGACGCATGCGGTCGACTCTCACCCCACCCGCCGCTGTTCACCGGGAAGACGTCGACTATTCGCCGGACGGACGCTCGCGGATCTCCGGCCGCCGGCTGCACCGCCGACCCACCAGGCGCAATCATCCGAGCAACGCAGAAAACCCGGACGACCCGGGATTTTTCTGCGGAGACGGAGGGATTTGAACCATGCCTTGAGGGACCCGCGCCGATCCTTGCCGTGCACTCTGAGTCGGTCTTCCGCGGAAACCCGCGAATTGCGCTCATGCGATCTCAGTCGTCGCGCCTGGTCGTTCCTGGCGGATCTCGCTGGACCGTGGGCACCAGGTGGGCAGGCACTGACGCCCCGCCTGGCGCTCCACGGCTGACGTGATGCGCGTCGGCACCGCCTAGATCGCCGCGAAACTGCCCGCTTAGTAAGGCCCAACACCCCGCCCTGGACGTCTAGCTCTCCGGCGCCTCGTCGAGAGACGCACGCCCTGCGCGGACGAGCAGCCGCACTCATCCTGAGGACAGAGCGCGCGTTCTGCACGATGCCACCCCGGCGCCCCACCGATCCCCAACCGGGCATCGCGCGATGCCGGGACGTCGTCGGACAGTGCCGCAAGAACAGCATTCGCGCTAGAATTATGTACATGACCGTACTCTCTCTGGCGGACGCTCGCGCTTCGCTGAGCAAGCACATCGAATCGGCGGCGACCACCCATGAGCGTTTCGAGATCACACGCAACGGTGCTCGAGTCGCAGTTCTGCTGAGCGCTGAGGACTACGACGCACTGGTGGAGACTCTCGACATCTTGAGCAGTCCCGACGAGGTCGCAGCTTTGAGGGCGGCGCTCACGGAGCTGGAGTCGGGCGACGTGTCGTCGGCAGATGAGGTTCGCGCCGCGATGGTCGCGCGCGGTCGGCTTGCCGAGTGAGCGGGCCCTACCAGGTTGTCTTCACGCGATCGGCGAGACGCGCGCTCGAGATCACGCTCCCCGAATCCGTCGCGGCGGCCGTGTTCGAGTTCGTCGTGGGGCCACTGGCCGGCAACCCGAGGAGACTGGGCAGACCGTTGCGTGAACCGCTCGCGCCTTTGTACTCAGCGCGTCGCGGCGAGTATCGAGTGCTCTATCGGATTGAGGACGACCGACTGGTCATCGAGATCGTCACCATCGAGCATCGTCGGGACGTGTACCACCGCCGCTAAGCGCCCGTCGGTCGAGATCGACTGACGCGCAATAGGAGTTTCAGTCCGTTGTGGAATGCGCTTCCTGGATCACGGTCCAGTTGCTGGACCTTGATGGCCGACAGGCTGGTGGATTGTGGACTCGAGAACGGTGGTCCGGGGGTCGATCGAAGGGTTCTCGAGGCGGTCCAGCAGGAGGTTCGCGGCCGTGGTGCCGAAATCGTAGGCGGGCTGGCGCGCGGTGCTCATCTGTGGCGCCAGGATGGGCATCCAGGATGCGGAATCGCAGGAGAACAAGGAGGGTCCGTGGTCAAGGTCCAGCCCGAGGCTCTTGAGGGAGCCGATGACGCCAAGCGCGGTGAGTGAGTTGGCGACGAGGATCGCGTCAGCTTTCCTCTGGAGCAGGCGGCGAGTGACGTCGGGAGCAAGATCCTCTGACACCGATGAGAAGTGCACGAGTGACAGGTCGACTTCGAGTCCGTTCTCCTCGAGCGCCTGCTTATAGCCCTCGTACCGCAGCCGGTCCGTGTGGTCCTCGTAGAGCCCCGGGAGACATGCAATGCGCCGGCAGCCGCGTTCGATGAGGGACTGAGTGCCGCGCCGGCTGGTTTCGGCGGTGTCGTTCAGCACAATGTCGAGTTTGCGGTCGGCGCCGTTCGGAGATCTGGTCGGCAGTGGTCTAAGGATCGATACCACGGGAACTCCGAGATCAAGAAGGGTGTCGATGGCAACGTCGTCGGATGTCGGAGTGAGGAGCACGCCGCTCGCGCGACTCATCTCCGCTTCGCGAAGGTACGCGCGCTCCTTCTCGGGATCGTCGTATGTGTTTCCCATCAGCACCCCGTACCCGGACGCTTGGGCGACATCCTCGATCCCGCGTGACAGTTGGGTCACGAAAGGATTCTCGATCGTGGGCAGGAGCAGGGTCCAGGAACGCGATTCCTGGCGCCGGAGGTTGCGTCCGATCGAGTTCGGCACGTACTGAAGCTCCCGCGCCACGGCCCGCACCCGCTGTTGCGTCTCCTCGCTGGCCTGCCCCGGAAGGCCGTTCAGGACCCGAGAGACTGTCGCCGTCGAGACGTTGGCGCGCCGCGCGACGTCAGCGATTGTCACCATCCGGCTCCCCTTCGCGGTGTTCAAGTCGAGTTCGGCACGGGCACGCGTAGCTGCGATTGACTTCGCCTCACCCGCCTCGTACTATACCCCTTAATCGATTACCGTAAACGATTACGCTCTTAGTGCGACAGCTCACACAGCGGTGCTGGCGCGCGAGCTGCAGGATGGCGTCTCCCTGACGCTCCGCCTCGAACAACCGACAAGGAGAACCCGTTGACCGACCTTGACCTGCTCCGGCCGATCGCGCACATGTACCCCAGCGCTGGGGGGTGGATCAACGATCCGAACGGCCCGATCAAGATTGACGGGGAGTACCACCTCTACTACCAGTACAACCCTCAGGCAGCGTTGCACCAGGACATCCGATGGGGGCACTCGGTCTCCTCGGACTTGGTTCGCTGGGAAGAGCGGCCGGTCGCAATCTCGCCGACGAATGACCTCGACCGGGACGGCGTGTACTCGGGGATGACCGTGGCCGAGGGTGCAGAAACGGTGGCGTTCTTCTCCGGCTACCGCAAGGACCGCCGCTATCAGCCCGTATTGCGCGCGGTGTCGGTCGATGGCGGGAACAGTTTCGGACCCGCCGTGCAAGTCGTGTCGGAGCCGTCACCCGCGCTCGATGTCGATGAGTATCGCGACCCGTTCGTGTGGAAAGAGGGCGGCAGCTGGAAGATGCTGGTCGGCGCTGCGCTCCCGAACAACCTCGGCGCCGCGCTTCTCTACGAGTCCAAAGATCAGGTCACGTGGACCGGCCGTGGGCTGTTCGCGTCGGCTCACGCCCGTGACATGCACGAGGCCTGGGGTGTGGACACCGGAAACATGTGGGAGGTTCCGCAGTACGTGGAGGTCGACGGAACCCCCGTCCTACTCGTTTCCGCATTCCGTCGTGGGACTGGCCCGATGCGGGTCTTCGCTCTTACTGGCGAGCGTGCGGGTGACTCGTTCCAGGAGGAGGCCTGCCGTTACCTCGATAACGGCCCCGATTGGTTCGCAGCGTCGGTGCTCACCGAGGACGACGGACGGGTTCTGGTGTGGGGTTGGGGACGGGAGTCGCTCCGGACGCCGGCACCGATGACCACATGGTCGGGTCTCCTGAGTCTCCCCCGCGAACTCCGTCTCAAGCAGGACGGTCAGGTCGGGTCGTGGCCTGCCGCGGAACTTGACCAGTTGCGAGCCGGCACAGCCCACCCCATTGCGGCGAATGCGGGCCCGGTAGAGATCCCCCGCGCATTCGAGTTGCGGCTCGAGGTGCCCGAGTCTTCCGAGGTGGTCGATGTCCGGCTCGGGTTCAGCGACGGGCTGGGCGTGCGGGTACGAGTGGATCCTTCCTGGCAGACGGTGACTGTCGACCCGGAAGGCGCCTACGACGCCGCCGTGATCGACGTGGCTGGGGAAGGGCCTGTGGAACTCCGATGGTTTTTCGACCACTCGGTCAGCGAACTGTTCGTTTCCACCGGTGGTGTGGCCACGCACCGCATCTACCCGCCCAGCGACGGCGCATTCTCTCTCGAGATCTCGGGAGCGTCCGAGACTGTTGCGGAGTTCTGGGAGCTCGCGCCATGACCTCAGCAACCTCGCTGCTCCCCGATCTGACAGGGTCGTTCTCAAGCCCAGCGAGCGGCAATCCGACAGGCGCGATGGTCGAAGCCGCGTACGTCCATCACGGAATCAACGCCCGATACATCAACTGCGAAGTCGCCCCCGATGCTCTGGCCGACGCCGTGGCCGGGGCTCGCGCGACGGGATGGATCGGCTTCAACTGCTCCCTCCCGCACAAGCAGGCGATCATTCCGCTGCTGGATGAGCTCGCACCGTCCGCCGAGACAATCGGGGCGGTGAACTGCGTCGTCAACCGCGGCGGTCGGCTCATCGGTGAGAACACCGACGGGCGCGGGTTCGTAGCCGCTCTTCGAGAGATCGGGGATCCGGCCGGAAAGGCCGTCACGATCCTCGGCGCGGGCGGCGCAGCACGAGCCATCGCGGTGGAGCTCGCACTCGCCGGAGCCACTGCACTGCACATCGTCAATCGCGATGCCGCGCGAGCGGAAGAGCTCGGTGGCGTCCTGGCGGACCTGAATCGTTGCGAAGTGACGGTCGAGGAGTGGATAGGCAATGCGAAGGTCTCACCCTCGAGCTCCATCCTCGTCAACGCCACCTCTCTCGGCCTCGCGCCCGATGGCGACTCCGCGCCGGCGGTGGACTGGGATGCTGTCCGCGACGGACTGATCGTGTGCGATGTCATCCCGAACCCGGCCCGAACTCGCTTCCTCGCACGGGCCGAACAGCAGGGTGCTATCACTCTTGACGGCCGGGGAATGCTGACAAATCAGGCAGCAATCAATGTGCGGCTGTGGACCGGGATCGACCCGGACACCGCCGTCATGCGCGAACGACTCGATGAAGCGATCGAGGGTTGGAGACACCCGGTCGGAGGGGACCGCTAACCCGACGCGTTCGTTCACAGGCGCCCGCCCGAATACTCGGGCGCTCGTCTTCAAGGTTTCCGCGTCAGCGGGAAGCACCAAGAAAGTCACAAGATGGGAAATGATGATGTCTTCCACACAGAACCGGCACCGTCGCCGCATGAGCGCCGCCGCCGCCACGATTGCCCTCTCGCTCGCCGTAGCCGGGTGCGCCAGCCCCGCACAAGACGGGAGCGGAGCCTCTGATTCCAGCTCGGGCGTGACCCTGAACGCAAGTCTGATCGAGGCGGCCACGACCAAAGCGGCCAGCCTCGGCGAAGGGCTCGGAGGCTCCCTCGAAGTCATCGGCGGAAGCGGCGGGGCCGAGGGTGCGATCCTCGAAGCCGTGTACGCCCCGTTCAGCGAGGCCACCGGTGTGAAGATCAACTACACCGGCACCAAAGATGTCCTCAGCATCGTCCAGTCACGAGTGCAGGCTGGCAACGCACCGGACATCGCGGAGGTCGGGCTCGGAGTCGCCACCGACTACGCCGCAGCCGGTGACCTCGTGGCTCTGGACGACATCATCCCCGCGGAAGAACTGGCGAACTACCCGGCTGGCCTCCTCGACAACGCCCGCTACGACGGGAGCCTGTTCGCTGTCTTCCCGGCGGTCAACAACTACATGGTCTGGTTCAACCCCGAGCAGTACTCCGGACCGACCGACCCGGCGTCTTGGAGCGAACTCACCGATTGGACCAATGACCTCGCCGCCGCTGGCTCGCCGGCGTGGTGCATCGCCGAAGAAGCCGGGGCAGGCAGCGGCTTTCCCGGATCCCAGTTCATCGAGAACCTGTTCCTGAAAAAGTACGGCTCGGATCTGTACGGCCAGTGGGGACGTGGCGAACTGGAATGGACCAGCCCGGAGGTCAAGGACGCATGGCAGATGTTCGGTCAGATCGCGACAGATGACAGCAAGGTCGCCGGCGGCGTGACGGGATCCCTTGCCGCGTCCATCGCCACTGGTTCGAACGGTCTCATCGACGATCCCGCGACATGCGAGTCCGTCCTGTGGGGGACGTGGGTTCCCGGTCTGATCGGCGACGGCGTGGATCCCGGAGTCAACCTGGATTTCTTCCCGGTGCCCGCCAGCAACCCGGAGTACGCCGACGAGGAGGTCTTCATCGCCAACCCGATGATCGCGTTCAACGACACCCCTCAGGTGCACGCCTTCATGCAGTACCTCGCGTCAACGGAAGCCGAGGCGCTGCTGGCCTCCGCCGACCACTGGACGGTCGCGAACACCGCCGTCCCCGTCGATACGTATAACAGCCCGCTTCTCCAGAAGGCGTCCGAGACCTTCTTCGGTGGTGATGTCAGCCTGGCCGCCGGCCCGATGGTTCTCGCCGGCGGTGACGTGCTGAGCGCGTTCTATAAGGGTGTCGTGTCGTACCTGCAGGAGCCGGACTCACTGGACAGCGTGCTGGCGACCGTGCAAGCGGCGCAGGACGCCCACTAAGCCCGAGCGGAATCAGCAACACAGATCATGGAACAACTGCTCTCCAGCATCCCCGCGCTGATCGTCGTGGGCGCGATCGCGCTCCCTGCCGTCGTCTACCTCACCCTCGGCCTCGGCGAACGAATCATCACGCGCCTCACTCGCCGGAAGCAGAAGGTGCTCCGCCCCTGGTTCTGGTTGCTGATTCCGCTCCTGCTCGTCCTCCTCATCCTGATCTATCCGCTCATCGCGACAATCTTCACCGCATTCGGCGATGCCGCCGGAGAAGGCTGGGTCGGCTTCGACAACTTCGTATGGGCCTTCACCGGCCAGATGAGAGACGTGATCCTCAACAACGTCATCTGGCTGATCATCTTCCCCCTCGCCACCGTCCGCCTGGCCGTGGGCGCGGCGATCCTGTTCGATCGGGTCAAGTACGAGAAGCTCGCGATGACACTGATCGTCCTTCCGACGGCGATCTCGTTCACGGCGGGCTCGATCGTGTGGCGGAGCATCTACTCCTACCAGCCCGCCACTCAACAGCAGACGGGACTGCTCAACGCGTTGTGGACCTCCGCGTCCGGCGCCGCCCCCATCCCCTGGCTGCAGACCCCGTTCATCAACACCCTGTGCCTGATCTTCGTCGCCGTCTGGTCCTGCCTCGGCGTAGCCGCACTGATCATCTCCGCAGCCGTGAAGAGCTCACCAGCCGAACTCAGCGAAGCTGCCCGATTGGATGGCGCCGGCGAGTGGCGGGTGTTCCGCTACGTGACCTGGCCATCCATCCTGCCCGCCGTCCTTGTCGTGCTGACCACCGAGTTGATCTTCGCGCTGAAGGTGTTCGACATCGTCTACGTGATGACCAATGGAAACTTCAACACCAGCGTGATCGCCAACCAGATGTATGCCGAACTCTTCCTTTCGCAAAACCTCGGACATGCCAGCGCGATCGCGGTACTCCTCTTCGTCGCCGCGCTCCCCATCGTCGTCTTCAACATCCGGCAGTTCCGATCCGAGCAGGCCACCTCATGACCGGCATAATCACCCACACAACAACGACAACCACAACCACAACGCCGGCGGACTCCACCGCGTCGCGTCGCCGCCACCGATTCGTCTCGTGGGGACGTCTGGTCCTCCACATCGTCGTCTTCGCGCTGATGGTCGTCTGGTTCACCCCGGTACTCGGCCTCTTCGTCTCGTCGTTTCGTACCGAGGCGGATTCCGCGAAGAGCGGATGGTGGCAGTCGTTCATCAGCCCGCTCTTCACAGGCTTCAACTATCACCAGGCGATGAGCATGCTCGGCCTCCAAGACAGCGTCGCCACATCACTCGCCATTGCGATCCCTGTGACCATCCTCACAACACTCTTGTCAGCGCTCGGAGCGTTCGCGCTGACCCGGATGAAGTTCGTCGGACGCACGATCACCTCGCTGGTGCTCGTCGCGATGCTCGTCATCCCCCTCCAGGTCACCCTCGTGCCAATCCTCCGCATCTACAACGCCCTCGGCTTGTCGGGCACCGTTCCGGCGGTCTGGATCTACCAGATCGGGTTCACCATCCCGTTCGGTATCTTCCTCCTGCGAGGATTCATGGCCGCTCTCCCCGAAGAACTCTTCGAGGCCGCCAGCCTCGACGGCGCGAGCACCCTCCGCACCTTCCGTTCAGTCGTTCTCCCGGTATCGGTGCCCTCCATGGCGGCGCTGGCGATCGTGACATTTCTCGGATCGTGGAACGACCTCCTCATCCCGTTACTCTTCCTCGGCGGCGGAGACGTCGCTTCCCCGATCACCGTCAAAGTCGCCGGCCTCGTACAAGCCACAGGGCAAGGCGAAGCCATGGCGATGGCAGCCACCGTCATCTCCGTGCTCATCCCGCTCATCCTCGTCATATCCCTGCAGCGCTACTTTGTGCGCGGGATCCTCGGCGGATCGATGAAAGGATGACGGGCTGGTCGAGTTCGGCGAGTGGGTCCGGCGATCGGGCAACGGTACTCGTGATCGGCGAGAGCCTCATCGACATCGTTCGACGAAATGGAGCACCCCCCACTGAGATCGTCGGCGGCTCGCCGGCCAACGTCGCCCTGGGGCTGGGACGGATGGGCGACGCGCCACGGCTCCTCACAGCCCTGGGGAGTGATCTCCACGGCCGCACCGTCGCCGACCACCTCTCGCGATCAGGGGTCGTCATCGACCCGCAGTCGTGGTCACTCGACCGCACCTCCACGGCGACCGCGACGATCCGCGACGGTGCAGCCCAGTACGAGTTCGACATCGAATGGAAGCTCCCCACTCGCATCGAACTGGGCGCCGCAAGAATCGTCCATATCGGCTCAATCTCCGCGTTCCTTCCACCCGGCGCGGCATCGATCACCGCGTTCCTGAAAGACAGCGCCGGACGAGCGTTGGTCACCTTTGACCCCAACATCCGCCCCGGCCTCGTCGGGTCTCACACGGCCGCCCTAGACCGCGTGATGGATCTCGCCGCGCACGCCCACATCGTCAAGCTCAGCGACGAAGACGCCGCCTGGCTCTGGCCGTCCGCATCCCCCGACGTGGTGCTGGATCTGCTGCTGGACACTGGAGCGTCGCTCGTCGCACTCACACTCGGCGGCTCCGGCGCCATCGCCGCCACAAAAGGAATCCGCGTACGCGTCGCGGCACCCTCCGTCACCGTCGTGGACACCGTCGGCGCGGGCGACACATTCATGGCCGCTCTCCTCCACCACGCCATCGAAGACCCTTCGCTCATCGACAGCACAGACAAGTCACAACTGACTACGGCCGTGGAATTCGCTGTCTCAGCCGCATCCCTCACAGTCCAACGCGCGGGCGCAGACCTACCCACGGGGCAAGAGATCGCTCGCGCCCACAACACCGGACGTTCACAACGACCCGAAACAGAGGAGCCATCGTTGGACAATCGAATCGCTCTTCACGCGACCTTCACCGCACTCCCCGGCAAAGCCGATGATGTCGCCACACTCCTCGCGAAATACGCAGAACTCGTCCGTGAGGAACCAGGCAACCTCCTTTTCGAGGCGCATCAACACTCCGACGAGCCCGAGCGGTTCTTCGTCTACGAGACATACCTCGACGAGACCGCATTCCATGAGCACCTCGGCCACACGGCCGGGCACGAGTTCAACACACGACTCTCCCCACTCATCATGGAACAGACAAGCAAACTCACACTCCTCCAACCCCTCAGACGGACGAGATGAGCCGAGCCTCCGGTAGGTAGGAGAGGCGACGACCGGTCACCGAGATTTTCGATCAACGGTCACCTCCACTCGCATTTCCCGCACGCTCACGCTCGCGCACCACCATCCTCCAGCGTGCAGTCGCGCGGAGGGACGTTCGCCGGGCATACGACTCACCTTTGGCCGACCGTCCTCGAACGTCCAGAACGACAGGGCGGATTCGCGTGCCGTTAGTGTGCGCGAGGGGCGCGCTCGTGTGCAACGAACCCATGACATCGCACGGACAGAGCGTGGTGGACGAGCTGAAACGCCTCGTCGCCGAAGGGCACATCTCGGCAGATGATCTGCATGTCATCACCGGCGTCCCCGTCACCGCATGCGCGCGCTGCTCACCGACGCTCCCCTCTTGTCAGCGGGACTCAGCACGAAGTCGGCGACTCTTGCGGCCGAGGAGAACGGGCGACTCTCGATCCTCACCGCGCAACTCGCGGACGGAGTGCAGATCGGTGACGACGAGCGACTGAAGGGCAGCTTGGAGTCCCTGACGATCGAGTGCCACCTCACACTCGAGAACATCGCCGGGCTGACCGGATTCGACGTCCATGATCTCGAGCTCGCGTTGCAAGACCTTCAAGCGGTCCCCGCCGACACGAAGTATGCACTCGCGATCAAGAGCTCATACCTGATCGAACGCCATCAATCAGGCTCGTGGGTGACGATCCCCAAGACAGGCGATCAGGTCTGGGTGCTGCGCCGCGTCGCTGGACTCGCCGCGAGGCTGCGAACCGGGTCGGCCCGCGGCTATTCGCATGACGTACTGTCAACGGCCAGTTGTTGTGCTCGTCGCGTTCGAGGCGGTCGCGCAGCGAGGCGAGTAGGGGCTTGAACTGCGGCGTCTTGATCTCGGAGCGGGTTTCCAGGTCGTAGAGAGTGACGGACCAGAATTGGCCGGTCGGCACGGGTGCGGGGACGGCGAGTGTGTAGTTGCTGCCGTCGACCGACTGGCCGTCGGCGTCGCGGTTGCTTACGCCCTCCCAGGGCTCCGGGGGTCTCTCGTGTCCATGAAGACCGACGGAGCACCGCGCGTAGGTGTCCGCTCAGCGCTTCCAGGTGCCGTCGGGATTCAGGAGGTCCTGGTAAACCGCTCCCGCGGCATCGAGCACAACATTCCACGGCGCGAAGACCACCTCAGTTTCGAGGTCGGGGTCGTACCGAATGATGCCGAGCCGCTCCATTTGGTTGTAAAGCGCGCTTCGCTTCTCCTGCGCTTCGTGAATGTCCATAGTCAGCACCGTAGCGGTCTGCTTCCGGGCGATCCGGTGTATCCGGCACGGCACTCCGTACCGTGTGGTCGGGAGCCCCGCGCTAGGACCGCAGGATGTCCATGTAGGTCGGCGTGGTCTCGCGGGAGTCCCAAGCCGCCTTGATGCGCTCGGCTAGCTTCTCCACGTCCTTGACCACCGTCATTGACCACCGTGCTCGGCCAAAGGTTCGGGCTATAGTCCTCGACCCGGAGCACGTGGTCGACGTCAAAGATCGGCGTCGTGCCGGTGGCGGACCAGCCCGGTGGGCAGCTTCGAGTGGAGGCGCATGCCGAGTTCGAACAGCACGTTCGGGTTGTGCTCAGTGAGGTCCACCACCACGAGGTCGGCGTTCAGGAGTTCGTTGACGATCGTTCGCTGGATCACGTCCGAACCCTGGCGCTTCGCGGTTCGCACCCGGCCCGCACAAACGCCGGAGTCAGAATGGCACTCAGCACCTCGTCGAAGAAACCCGCCGGGTGTGGGAGGTCGCGCTCGGAGAACGGCATCGCAACGAAGCACACCGGAATATCCCCGTTGCTCTTGCGCTTCGGTGCCGCCACGGTCTCCGTGCGGCCAGCGTCGACAGTCGTCGCAGGCCGACCGTGAGTGCCTCGGCGTAGACGGCTCGGAGGGGCCATGCCTCCCAGGCGTCGACGACGGTTGAAGAGCCGGACCCCGGAGGCCGCCTTAAGGATCCGGGTGCCCAACGCGCAAAATGCAAAGCCCGCAGACTCCGATGTCGGCTAGGGCGAGGGCAGGCCGAACACGCGCGCGGCCGTCCCGCACAGCACCGCGTGACGATCAGCGTCGGAAAGCCCCGACACGGCATCGCGCGCGTACTCAACGAGCTCGGAGTACCCCTCCACCCCCCGTGAACCCGTGAAGTTCGACCCCCACATCACCCGTTCGGCACCGAACTGCTCGACGACCTCCAGCAGTCGCCGCTGAGCGAGCACGAAGGGAAATGCCTCGCCCGTGGCCTGTGGGAGCCCAGACGCCTTGATGACCACGTTCGGATGCCGGGAGAGCCCTGCCAACGCGGGTGCCACAGAGAAGGCGACGCGGGGGTCGCCGTCAAGAAGAGCTGCAGCGTGATCGATGACGAGCGTCAGCCCTGGATTCATCGCGGCAACCTCGCCGATCTCCTGCAACTGTTCCGGTCGATACACGGTCAGAGGAAGGCCGGATTCTGAAGCGGCTGCCCAGAAGGGATGGTCGGCTCTGCGCAGCACGGCGACGGGGAACACCTTGGCCCACACACGGATCCCGGCGACGCCCGTTCGCTCGATCCACGCCCCAAGCCCGTCGGGTTCGGAGAAGCACGTACTCGGAGGTCGACCCACGACTCGAATGCGGCTCGGCCACCTAGCAGCGCCTTCTATCGAGTGCTGGTCATCCGGCTCGAACACCCGCTCGAACTGCAGCGCGGTGCGGACACCGTCGGCATCCATCCATGCGATCGCATCGTCCACGGAGAAGGGCAGATCACCATCTTGCACCACACCTTTGCTTGCTGCGCTCGGTCTCCAGGAATGAAGATGCGCGTCGATGACAGGTTCACGGGCGCGACCCGCGTCAGCGGTCGGGCGGTTGTGGACCTGGCATGTCACCGCGCAGACGGCTCCGCCCGATCTTCGCTCGAGCTCCCGTTCGAACTCTCCGCGTCGGCGACCGCGGTCGTCGCTGCGGCGCGCTCGGTCCGCCAGTGCCGGCGCAGCATCCGCACGAGCGGGAGGAGCAGGGCGACGATCGCGCCGGCGAACAGGACGGCCGAGATGGGGCTGGAAAGGAAGATGGCCGGATCGCCGCGCGAGATCGACAGCGCCTGGCGCAACGAACTCTCCATGATTGGCCCTAGGACGAGCGTCAGGGCAGCCGGAGCGAGTGGGATCCCGCACTTGCGGAGGAGGTAGCCGAGCACACCAAAGGCCAGCATAACCCCGACGTTGAAGACGCTCCCGGAAACCGAGTAGGCGCCCAGCACCATGAAGGCGAAGACCAATGCGTAGAGCGTCGGGTAGGGGATCTTGAGGACGGTGACCCATACTCGAACCAACGGGATGTTGAGGATGAGCAGGATGACGTTCCCGACAAGCATGCTGGCGATGATCGTCCATGCGATCTCGGGCGTGCGCTCGAAGAGCTGGGGGCCGGGGACGAGACCGTTGAGCGTGAATGCGCCCATAAGGATGGCGGTCATGGCGGATGTCGGGATGCCGAGGGTGAACAGCGGGATCATCGACGAGACGGCCAGCGCATTGTTGGATGACTCCGGACCGGCGACGCCCTCGATCGCCCCCTTGCCGAACTCGTCCGGGTGTTTGCTCAGGCGACGCTCGGTGGAGTATGACGCGAACGCGGCGGCGGCTCCGGGGGCGCCCGGCATGAGCCCCATGAAGAATCCGATGAGCGACCCGCGCCCGATGGGCGCGG
>JAVBUG010000256.1:0-2684 GCA_031555515.1 Microbacterium sp.
GTGACAGGGCGGCACGCTAACCAACTGCGCTACAGGGCCATGCTTATTGAATTGTGGAGTGACCCCAACGGGATTCGAACCCGTGCTACCGCCGTGAAAGGGCGGCGTCCTAGGCCGCTAAACGATGGGGCCGGGTGAACCTTTGGGGCTCACTGCCGAGGACCAAGCATACGTAACTCCTCGCGAAAACGCGAATCGAGGGCGCGCCGCCCTTGTGCAACGTCTTCTCGAGGCGCACACTGACCGGGTGACCGCTTCCCGAGGCGGCGGCCGCTGTGCACCACTGGGGGTTGCGCATGTTACTGATGTTGCTAGTGTGAAACGAGTTGACGCCGCGAGGGAGGGATCCGGTGCAGCCCGAAAACGTCACTGAGAAGGCCCTGGCCGACGACGCCTCCGTGGACTGCGGCTGTGCTCCGTCGCCTCGCGAGCAGCGGCGGCTCTGGCCCTCGATGAACCGGCGCACCGCGCTCGGGCTCGGCATCCTCGGCGTCGCCGCGCTCGGCGCCGCGGGCGGGATCCTCGGGCCACTCGTCGCCCCCGCGTTCGCCGCCGACTATCCGTCGTGGGACGACGTCGTCGCCGCGAAGAACGACGAGGCGGCCAAGGCGGCCGAGGTCACCAACATCCAGAACCTCATCGCGGGCCTCGAGGCCGAGGTCGCCGCAAAGCAGCAGATCGCGCAGCAGCTCGCCGACGAGTTCTACGTCGCGCAGCAGGCGTACTTCGACGCAGCCCTCCGCGCCGACCAGCTGCAGCAGCAGGCAGATGAGCAGGCCGCCGCCGCGATCGACGCCGCGAACACGGCCGGCCGCGTCGCGGCACAGCTCTACCGCAACGGCGGCGATGACACGTCGCTGGAACTGTTCTTCGCCGGGTCGGCCGCCGGCGCCGACGATCTGCTGGCGCGACTGGGCACGATGGACAAGCTCGTCCAGCGCAATCAGGACGTCTACGCCCAGGCCGTCACCGCCCGCGATTCGGCGCAGAGTCTCAGCGACCAGGCGGCCGTGCAGCGTGCTGAGCGCGACCGGCTGCAGAAGATCGCCGAAGAGAAGATGGTCGCCGCGCAGAAGGCCGCCGACGAGGCGCAGGCCGCCCTCGACGCGCAGAACGCCAAGCGCGGCGAGCTCGAGGCGCAGCTCGCGGCTCTGCAGGACGCGACGGCGAAGACCGTTGCCGACTACCAGGAGGGCGAGCGCGTCCGCGCCGAGCAGGAGCGCCTGCGCCGCGAGGAGGAAGCCCGCCGCGCGAAGGAAGAGGCCGACCGCCTCGCCCAGCAGAACAACAGCGGTGGCGGCGGCGGAGGCGGCGGAGGCGGCGGTGGCGGATCCGTCGTGGGCTCCGGCTGGGCCCGCCCCTCATCCGGCTGGCGCAGCTCGGGCTACGGCGCCCGCACCGTGCAGTGCGGCAACAGCTACTGCTCGAGCGGCTTCCACTACGGCGTCGACCTGGCGGCCGGCTGCAGCTCGGGCATCTACGCCGCGTCGGCCGGACGCGTCGTCTACGCCGGCTGGAACGGCGGCTACGGCAACTACATCAAGATCGACCACGGCGGCGGCATCGGCACCGGCTACGGTCACATCCGCTCCGGCGGCATCTTCGTCGGTGTCGGCCAGTGGGTCAGCGCGGGCCAACTCATCGCGAGCGAGGGCAACACCGGCAACTCGTTCGGCTGCCACCTCCACTTCGAGACCTACGTCAACAACTACCCGGTCAACCCGATCAACTTCATGGCCGATCGGGGCATCTCGGTCTGACGCGAACACGCCTGAAACGACGAAGAGCGGATGCTGCAGCATCCGCTCTTCGCATGAGACGACAGGTCAGAGCGTGTTCGGCGCGACGCCTTCACCCTGGGTCGCGGTCTGGCCCTCGTGCTGTGCGAAGCGCGCGAACGCCTCGTCGACCAGGCGCTCGGCCTCTGCCGCGTCGGCCCACTCGTCGACCTTGACCCACTTGTTGGGCTCGAGATCCTTGTAGTGCTCGAAGAAGTGCGCGATCTCCTTCTGGAGGAACTCCGGGATGTCGGCGACGTCCTGGATGTGCGCCCAGCGCGGGTCCTTCGCGAGCACCGCGACGACCTTGTCGTCGCCGCCGGCCTCGTCGCTCATCTTGAGCACGCCGACGGGGCGGACGCTGGCGAGGATGCCGGGGGCCAGGTCGACGTCGAGGATCACGAGCACGTCGAGCGGGTCGCCGTCCTCGCCGAGCGTGTTCTCGAAGAAGCCGTAGTTGGTCGGGTAGCCCATCGGCGTGTAGAGGATGCGGTCGAGGAAGACGCGGCCGGTGCCGTGGTCGACCTCGTACTTCACGCGGCTGCCGCGCGGGATCTCGATGACGGCGTCGTACGCGCCCATAGTGGTGCTCCTTCGAAGACTGTGGATTGCCGCGACCAGCCTAGTCCGCGCGATCGCGGTCGAACGGGCGGGCCGAATCGGCGAGTAACGGCCCGGCAGTGGCCCGTCGGACCGATTCAGCCCGACGCTTTCACACTGGACGCCCGGGTACGGTGGGCGGGTGGAGCAGCGCAGACCCGGACTCGACCCCGCCGTCGCCGAGGTGCGGCTCGCGGTGCGGCGGGCGCTCGCCGCCGTGCCGAGCGGATCGGCCGTCCTCGTCGCTCTCTCGGGTGGTGCAGATTCCCTCGCGCTCGCCGCGGCCACTGCCTTCGAGGCGCCCAA
>JAVBUG010000155.1:0-8292 GCA_031555515.1 Microbacterium sp.
AGGACGCGCTCGCCGCCGCGGACGCGGCCCGCACCGCCGCGCTGCGCGCCGAGAGCGAGGCGCGCACACTCGTCGCGAGCTTGCGCGACCTCGCGATGCAGATCGACCAGGCGTACGCCGGGGTCTCCGCTCGGGCCGCCGATGCCGCGGCCATCGCCCGGCTCGCCGACACCGTCGCGGGCCGCGCGCCCAACACGAGGAAGATGGACCTCGAGACGTTCGTGCTCGCCGCAGAGCTCGATGAGATCGTGGCCGCCGCGAACCTGCGGCTGAGCGACATGTCGTCGGGCCGCTACCGCCTGCAGCACACCGATGCGCGGGCGGCCCGCGGCGCCGCCTCGGGACTCGGCCTCGAGATCATGGACGCCTTCACCGGCCAGTCGCGGCCGGCGCAGTCGCTGTCGGGCGGCGAGACCTTCCTCGCCTCGCTCGCCCTCGCGCTCGGGCTCGCCGAGGTCGTCACCGCCCGGGCCGGCGGCGTCCGGCTCGACACGCTGTTCGTCGACGAGGGCTTCGGCTCGCTCGACGAGGAGACCCTCGAGCTGGCGATGCGCACCCTCGACGAGCTGCGCCAGGGCGGACGCACCGTGGGCGTCATCAGCCACGTGGCCGCGATGAAGGAGCAACTGCCGGCACAGCTGGCCGTCGAGGCGACACCCGCGGGGCCGAGCGTGATCCGGCAGGACGCCGACGTCCGTGTCTGAGGCAGCCTGAGGCGCGCCCACCGGCGTGGGTACTCTCCCACTGTCGCCGGCGCGATGCACAGGTGTATCGTTCGCGGCAGATCGCATCCTGGGGTTCGCGATCCCGCCCGACCGCCGGCGCTGTCCGGCCGCGGCTCTTCGCCGCGCCCTCCCGTTACGACGATGTACGGAGTCGACATGCGTTCCACCAGTCGGGCGCGCCGCGCCCTCGCCGCGGTCGCGGCATCCGCTCTCCTTCTCACCGGCACTCTCAGTGCCGGCTCCGCCGCCCATGCGGCCCCGGCGACCTCGACCGTCAAGGTCATGGCCGCGCTCGGCGACTCGATCACCCAGGCCGCCATGACCTGCTCGAGCCTGACGTCGTGTCCGACGAACAGCTGGTCGACCGGCACGACCACGAGCGTCAACTCGCACCTGCTGCGTCTGCGGGCGGCAGGTGCCACCGCGCTCACCACCGTCTTCAACGACGCCAGATCGGGCGTGGGTTCGGCCGCGCTCCCCGCGCAGGCGGTGACGGCTGCCGGCCAGGGCGCGCACTACGTCACCATCGAGATCGGCGCCATCGACGCCTGCACCCGCACGGTGGCGCAGATGACCTCGACCGACGGCTTCAAGGCCAACGTGCAGACGGCGCTCGCCACGCTCGCCGCAAGCGGAGGGTCGCCCGAGATCTTCGTCGCGAGCATTCCGAGCCTGCAGCGGCTGTACGACATCAACAAGACGAGCCTCTCAGCGCGTCTCGCCTGGTCGCTGCTCGGCACCTGCCAGTCGATGCTCGCCAACCCGTCGAGCACAGCCGCCGCCGATGTGCAGCGCCGCACGCTGGTGCAGCAGCGGGTGGACGAGTACAACAAGGTGCTGGAAGCCGCCTGCGCAGCCACGGCGAAGTGCCGCTTCGACGGCTTCGCGGTCGCGACCTACCCGTTCGTGAAGTCCGACATCTCGACGCGCGACTACTTCCACCCGTCGCTGGCGGGTCAGGCGACGCTCGCGAACATCACGTGGCAGAAGACGCAGTGGGTGTCGTGACCGGCTGAGCCGCAGCATCCGTCCCGATCATCGCCTCATCCCGTGAGGCGAACCGATTCAGACGCCGTAATCCTCCCGGATGCGATCGCGCAGCTGCTGGCTGCACGCGGTCACGGCGGTGCGCCAGTCGGTGATCGCGCCGTCCTGGGCGCGGTCCGACACGGCCTTCAGCACGCGGATCGGCACGCCGAAGCGCTGCGCGACCCAGATGTAGGCGTAGGTCTCCATGTCGACGAGGCCCGCACCCAGCGGGCGGATGACCTCCACCGCCTCCGAGTCGTCGACGAAGTGATCGCCGGTCGCGATCGTCACGCCTTCGGTGTCGAGCTCGACGCGCGCCGGCAGCGACACGTGCTGGCCGACGATGCCGTCGATGTCGGTGACGTCGTGCTGCACGGCGGCCGAGATCTCGTAGACGGAGGCGTCCAGCCGTGCGTCGATCGCACCCGCGGTGCCGACCACGACGATCTCGTCGTAGACGCCCGCGTCGAGCGCGCGGGTGAGCGCGTAGGTCGCCTGCAGCTTGCCGGGACCGGTGACGAGGCGATCGAACCCGTCGAGGTCTTCGGGGAACGCGACGAGTTCGGAGGCGAGGGCGGCGACGAGGAGTCTCACCCTCCCATCATGTCCCGCCTCGCCTCATTCCGCCCGGCGCTCCCGGGAAGGGGGTTAGCCTGGGCAGGATGTCACAGTCACAGCCGGCGCCGCAGAAGACCTCGAGCACGTCGCGCGCCGTGCCGGTCACGACCGCCGTCATCCCCCTCTCGCACGGAGCCCGCTGGCGGGCGTTCTGGGTCTGCGTCTCGGTCGCGGCGATCACGATCCTCGACATGACGAAGGTCAACGTCGCGCTGCCGTCGATCGGCGAGGTGCTCGGTGCGACCTCGACGCAGCTGCAGCTGATCGTGTCGGGCTTCGTGCTCACCTTCGGCCTCGTGCTGGTGCCGATGGGACGCCTCGGCGACCAGCGGTCGCGGCGCACGCTGTTCGTGGTCGGGCTGTCGCTCTACACGGTGACGAGCGTGCTGTGCGCCCTCGCGCCGACGGCGGAGTTGCTGCTGATCGGGCGGCTCCTGCAGGGCGTGGCGGCGGGCATCCAGATGCCCCAGGTGCTGGGCATGGCGCAGGAGCTGTTCCAGGGGAGGGAGCGCGCCCGCGCCTTCGGCCTCTTCGGCGCGACGATCGGCATCGCCACGGCCTTCGGTCCGACGCTCGGCGGCCTTCTCATCGCCCTCGGCGGTCCGACCAACGGGTGGCGGCTCATCTTCTGGATGAACGTGCCGCTGTGCCTCATCGCGATCGCCCTTACGCTGTGGCTTCTCCCCGACACCCGCACGAGATCCCAGCGCAAGGTGCAGCTCGACCCCGTCGGCGTGCTGCTGTTCGGCGCCAGCGTGATCTCGCTGATGTGGCCCTTCCTCTTCACGACGGGCGCGCCCACCGACAACCCCGCGCGCTGGTGGCTGCTGGTCGCCTTCGCCCTGTTCGCTTCGGCCTTCATCGCGTGGGAGCGTCGCTACGCGAAACGCGGCCGCAACCCGCTCATTCCGCTCGGCCTCTTCCGCATCACGTCGTATCGCAACGGCACGCTGCTGCAGACCGCGTACTTCACCGCGGCGCCGGCGATGTTCCTCGTCACGACGCTGTTCCTGCAGCTCGGCCTCGGGCTCGCGCCGGTGTACGCCGGCATGGTCTCGATCGGCTTCGCGCTGGCGTCCGCCGTGACCTCGTGGATCGGCGGCAACCTCGTCAGCACCCACGGCCGTGTCGTCGTCGTGTGGGGTCTGGCCGGCATGCTGCTGTGCGTGGGCGGCCTGGTGCTCGCGGCGCTCTACAGCGACCCCGCGTGGACGCCGTACATCGCCGCCGCCGTGATGACCGTCGGCGGTGCGGGCGGCGGTCTCGTGATCGCGCCCAACCAGGCGCTCACCCTCGGCGACATCCCGGTCAAGCAGGGCGGACTCGCGGGCTCCGTCGGCCAGCTGGGCCAGCGCATCGGCGCCGCGGTCGGCACCGCGGTCGCGCTGTCGCTGTTCTACGCCGCGATCTACCGCGAGTCCGGCTCGCACGACAGCCTGGTCGTCTACCACGACGCGTACGCCTTCGGGATGCTGTCGGTCGCGGTCTTCCTCGCCCTCGCCTTCCTCGTGGCCATCGTCGACCTCACCGCGCGCCGCAGCGCGCGCGAGCGCAAGGCCGCCGTCGACCCCGTGCCCTGACCCGGCGCGACGAGGCCACGGAACGCGACGTCAACGGCGCAGGGACGCCGGTCCCATGACAGGGCGCCGCCGATCGCGCGCCCACCGGGCGTGCGTCTCGCGGAACTCCGCCCGCGTCGTGAAGCGGTAGCGGTACGACACCGCGCGCACCCATCGCGGCCGTTCGCCCGCGAACGGGTCGTGGGCGAGCAGGCGGAGGGTCGCAGCATCCGCTTCCAGAAGCCGCACCAGGAACGCCGTGAACCAATCGTCGAGCGACCGGCCGAGCGGCAGGAACCACATCAGCCAGTCCAGCCGCAAGTGGTACGGCGCGAACTGCCGTGGGATGCGGTGCACATCGCCGGGCTTGCCCTTGAAGGCGTACTCGTGCCAGATGGCGGTGTCGGGGTCGTCGTCCGTGGTTCCCTCGACGACGATCTCGATGCGCTCCTTCGTGACCGTGCCGAACGCGCCGTACGCGTTGGCGAGCTGCCACCGGTTGAACGAGGCGTTCATGAGCTGCCGCCGTGCGAACAGGTTCTGCAGCGGCCACCAGCTGATCACGAGGTACAGCACGCCGATCGCGCACGTGATGACGAGCCAGTACACGGGGATCCCGTCGATCGCACCGGGAGGAACGGATGCTGCGCCCTCATGCGCTGCGCCGATGCCCGGCAGTCCGATCGCAGAGAAGGCGAGCACGATCGTCATCCAGTTGAGCCAGGCGAAATTGCCGGTCACCACGAGCCAGGCCTGCGTCGCGATGACGATCGCGGCAGCCACCGCGCCGACGATCGCGGGCACGGGGCCTGGCACGAACAGTCCGACGAGCGGCGCGAACAGGAACCACGGCACCACGAGCTGAGCGAAGTGGTTCCCGAGCACCTCGCCCTTGTGGAACCACCGGGGCAGGAGGTGCGCCCGCCGGCTCAGCGGCCCCGGCATCGGCTGCGTCTCGTGGTGGTAAGTGAGCGCCGTGAGGTCACGCCACTCGCGCCCGCCGCGGATCTTGATCATGCCCGCCCCGAACTCGAGCCGGAATACCAGCCACCAGAACAGCACGATCACGACGACCGGCGGAGGCTGGTCGTTCGAGCCCAGGAATGCCGCGAGGAATCCGGCCTCGAGCAGCAGCATCTCCCAGCCGAAGCCGTAGAACGTCTGGCCGATCGAGGTGATCGACATGTAGGCGAGCCACAGCGCGAGGAAGCACAGCATCGGCACCCACGGCGGACCGAGCTGCGGGATGCCGCCGACCAGCGTCGCCGCGATCACGATGCCCGCCCAGCACAGCGCGGCGAGCCTGCGATCGGTGTACCGGAGGTAGCGGAAGAGGGTGGGTCGCAGCATCCGCTGTCCCCTCTTCGACGTGCGCACCCACTCGAGGAGGTCCGGCGCGGGCAGCAGGCCACGCTCGCCCAGGAGCGGGCGGACCTGGTTCAGCGACGAGATGAACGCGATGACGAACAGCGCCGCGACGCCCCGCTGCAGCACCTGTCGAGCGAACTCGAAGTCGACCGCGGCGAAGGCGTCCACGGGGTCACGCTCCGAAGAGATCCCCGAGCTCGAGGCGCCGGCCCCCGTCGCGCAGCGCCTGGCGCGCGGCGAACCAGCCGGGCATGCCGGTGACTCCGGGACCGGGCGGGGTCGACGCCGACGCGAGGTAGACGCCGCGCAGCGGCGTGCGCCACGGCGTCGTCGAGACGACGGGCCGCCGGAAGGCCTGCGCGAACGTGAACGCGCCACCGAGGATGTCGCCGCCGATGTCGGCGGGGTTGTACGCGGCGCGCTGGGCGGCGGTCATCGCGTGGCTCGCGAGGATGCGATGCCGGAAGCCCGGCGCGAAGCGCTCGACCTGTCGCACGACGGCTTCGGTGGGGTCGAACGTCGACCCCGCGGGAACGTGGATGTACGCCCACAGCACCTGCTTGCCCGCGGGTGCGCGCGTGCCGTCGAGCACGCTCGGCTGCACCGTCAGCACGTAGGGGCTGTCGGTCAGGCCGCCCCGCGCCACCGCGTTCTCGCTGGCTTCGATCTCCTCCCGCGTGCCGCCCAGGTGCACCGTGGGGGCGAGGGCGACGTCGGGGTGCGCCCAGGGCACGGGTCCGTCCAGGGCGAAGTCGACCTTCGCGGCGGCCGCGCCATAGCGGTAGTGACGGACGGCTCGGGCATAGCGATCGGGCAGGTCCGGATGCGTGAGCAGCAGACGGGGCGTGGTGTCGAGCAGCAGCAGGTCCCCGGCATCGGGATCTCCCCAGTCCAGACCCGCCAGCGACTCCACGCGCGTGCCCGTCTCGACCGCACCGCCGTGCGCGTGCAGGTCGGAGGCGAGGGCGTCCGCGATGGCCTGCGAGCCGCCGCGGGGGAACGCCAAGCCGTCGGCCGAGTGCCCGTGCGCCGCGAGGAACAGCCCCGACGCGGCGGCCCCCAGCGAGGGCAGCGTGGTGTTCGCGTGGGCCAGCACGCCCGCGAGCAGCGCGTTCGCCTCCTCGGTGCGGAACGTGCCGCGGCCGAGGCCCGTGCCGAGCTGCAGGGCGCGCAGTCCGAACCGGACGGTGGTGACGGGATGCCGCGGCCACCGCAGCAGCTGCGAGCCGGTGAAGTCGACCACGCCTCCGAGGTGGCGGCTGAGCGGACGGAGGACCGCCCGCCACGCGCGTGCGTCCGGGCCGAGGGCATCGGCCGTTCGTTCGATGTCGCGCCAGGCGATGGCCGCGCGCCCGCCGTCGAGGGGCTGCGCGTACGAGGCGAGCGGGTGGATCCAGCCGACGCGGTCGTGGATGCCGAACGCGCGGAAGAACGGCGACGACAGCGCCGCGGGGTGCACCGCCGAGCACACGTCGTGGCGGAATCCGGGGAGCGTGAGAGCCGAGGTGCGCACGCCGCCGCCGATGGTCGAGGCCGCCTCGAGCACCCGGACCTCGTAGCCGGCGCGCGCGAGCGCGACGGCCGCCGACAGCCCGTTGGGTCCGCTGCCGATCACCGTCGCGCGCCTCGCCATGGCCCCATCCTCGCATCGGGACCATGTGCGGCCAGGGGGTTGACGCGCCCGAGTCGTTCCCGTGGCGTGGCGATCTTCCTCACCGCGCCGCACGGGGTCAGGATGGAGGGGCGGACGGTCCGCGGAGAAAGAGGTGGATCATGCAATCGGTGCTTCTCGAGACTCCGGCGGGGATCACTGCCCGGCTCGGCTGGGACCCGAAGCTCTCGGACCACGACCGCAAGCGCGCGCTCGCGAAGGAGATCGTCGCGACGAAGCTCGGCGTCGACCCGAAGGACGTGCGCGTCGAGCGCGAGGCGCCCCGTACGTTCGGGTTCCACACCCAGCTCATCGCCGAGGTCGACGGCGCCGAGGTGCCGCTGAAGATCCGCAACGTGAACTTCCGCGCGGCCACCGTCGTCGCGGTCGCCGACTCCGACGCATCTCTCGGGCTCGACCTGCGGGACGCGCACCCCGACGACGCCGAGCTGCACCTCATGAAGCGGCACTCGCATCTGCTCGACGAGAACGACCTCGGCAAGCTGCTCGCCCACTGGACGCGGGTGCAGGCCGTGCGCGACGCCGACGGTCGCGGCGCGCGCGTCGCCGCGGACCACGTGCGCCTCGACAGCCCGCTCACGAAGGGCTGGATCCCCGACCGCAAGGTGTTCTACCAGCTCGCCGATCTGTCCCGCGACAGCTGGATCATCACGCTGGCGTACACGCAGGCGCCCGCCTGAGAACGGACCTCGGGGGAATGGATGCCGCGGCCCGCGGCATCCTTCATCCTCAGTCCTTGACGAGCTCCGGGAGAGCCGCCTTCAGCTCGGCGAGCCACGCACGCGCGTTGCCGTCCGACGGGGCGCGCCAGTCGCCGCGCGGTGACAGCGACCCGGCGGGCGACACCTTCGGTCCGTTCGGGATCGCCGAGCGCTTGAACTGCGCGAACGCGAAGTAGCGCTTCAGGAACACCTGCAGCCACTTCGCGACCGTGGGCAGGTCGTAGGCGTAGCGGTCCTCGTCGGGGAAGCCGGGAGGCCACGCGCCCGCCTGGGCATCGCCCCACGCGTGGGCGGCGAGGTAGGCGATCTTCGACGGCCGGAAGCCGTAGCGCAGGATGTGGAACAGCGCGAAGTCGTGGAGGGCGTACGGGCCGATGCGGTCCTGAGTCGACTGCATCTTGCCGTCCTGGCCGGCGGGCACGAGCTCGGGCGAGATCTCGGTGTCGAGCACGGACTGCAGCACGGTCTTGGCCTCGTCGCTGAGCTCGGTCGACGCATCCGAGATGACCCATCGGATCACGTGCTGGATGAGGGTCTTCGGCACGCCCGTGTTGACGGCGTAGTGGCTCATCTGGTCGCCGACGCCGTAGGTCGCCCAG
>JAVBUG010000168.1:0-6570 GCA_031555515.1 Microbacterium sp.
GAGCGGCTCGGCTACCGGCGCTACTGGGTGGCGGAGCACCACTTCATCCCCGGCGTCGCCGGCGCCGCGCCGCCTGTGCTCCTTGCATCCGTCGCGGCGGTGACGCGCAGCATCCGTGTCGGCACCGCCGCCACCATCATCGGCAACTACTCGCCCGCGCAGGTCGCCGAGGCCGCCGGCGTCGTCGCACAGCTTCACCCCGGCCGCTTCGACCTCGGCATCGGTCGCTCGGGTTCGCGCAGCGCGGCGGCGACGGCGCTCCCCGCCGCCCCGGAGGACCGTGTCATCGGCGGCCTGCTGCTGCCCGCCGCGCGCCCGTTCGCCGGCTTCGACTCCGAGCGCTTCGTCGTGCAGGCGCGCCTGCTCGGCCGCACCGAAGCCGACGCCGAACGCTTCGCCAACGACGTCGCCGACATCCTGTCGTTCTTCGACGGCACGTTCGCGCCCCCCGAGGACGTGCCGATCCACGTCACGCCCGCCGAGGGCGCCGACGTCGCCGTGTGGATCCACGGCTCCACGGCCGGGCCCAGCGCCCGCCTCGCGGGCGAGCTCGGCCTGCCCTTCGGCGCGAACTACCACGTCGCCCCCGGCTTCGTGCTCGAGGCGATCGCCGAGTACCGCGCCGCCTTCCGCCCCGGCCGCATCGCCGAGCCGTACGTCATCGTGTCCGTCGACGCCGTCGTCGCCGAGACGGATGCCGCGGCCCGCCGCCTCGCCGCGGGTTACGGTCGATGGGTGCACAGCATCCGCGCCGGCCAGGGCGCCGTCCCCTTCCCCTCGCCCGACGAGGCCGCCGCCGACCCGCTCACTGGCCAGGATCGCGCGGTCGTCCGCGCCCGCCGCGACAAGCAGTTAGCCGGCTCGGCGGAGACCCTCCTCGAGCGCCTCGAGACGCTGCAGCGCGTGACCGGCGCCGACGAGCTCCTCGTGACGACCGTCACACACGACCCCGCGGACCGCGTGCGCTCGTACGAGCTGCTGGCCGACGCGTGGGGCTCTGGCGCCGCCGAGGCCGGGTCGCTCGCCGAGCCCGCGGTCGCCGGGGGCGTGGGGACCGGTTCTCCGGCATGGACCATCCGGCTCGTGCGCACCGAGGAGTACGAGCGCGCCGGCGAGGTGACCGCGCAGGCGTACCTGTCGAGCTACGACAAGCTCTCCGACGAGTACGTCGCGTCGCTGCGCGATGTCGCGAGCCGCGTGCGCGGGGGCGACGTGTGGGTCGCGGTCGAACCGGACGGCGAGATCCTCGGCACCGTGTGGGTCGCGCGCCCGAACCGCCCGCTCGCGGACGTCGCGCAGCCGGGTGAGACGGACTTCCGGCAGCTCGCGGTCGCGCCCGCAGCGCGCGGGCGGGGGATCGGCGAGGCGCTCACCCGCCACGTGATCGAACTCGCGCGCGAGCGGGGTTCGCACCGCGTGGTGATGAACAGCGGTCCCGAGATGACCGGTGCCCACGCGCTGTACGCGAAGCTGGGGTTCGCGCGGCTGTCGGAGCGCGAGGGGCTGTGGGAGGTGCAGCCGGGCCGGTGGATCGAGCTCTACACGTTCGGCTACGACCTCGCGCCCGAGCCCGCGGCCGGGGTGGCGGACGCGCGGTCGTGGACGTTCGAGACCGTCCCGTGGGACGACCCTCGCGCCGAGGCGCTCCGTGCCGAGATGGACGGCGAGGTCTCGCCCCGCTATGCGGATCGATGGACGGATGCTGCGCCCGCAGCGGCCGAGGAGGCGCAGCGCACGTTCGCGGTCGACCCCGAAACGATCGTCGCGACCGTGCTCGCGGTCGGCCCCGAGGGCGATGTGGTCGGCCACGGAGCGCTGCGGGATCTCGCCCACGACGGCACCCGCGACCTCGAGGTGAAGCGCGTGTTCGTCCGCCCTCGCGCACGCGGCACGGGCGCGAGCCGTGCCCTGATGGGCGAGCTCGAGCGCATCGCCCGGGATCGTGGCGCAGGCCGGCTGATCCTGCAGACCGGCGACCGCCAGCACGACGCGGTCGTGCTGTACGAGCGCATCGGGTACCGCCCGATCCCGATCTTCGAGCCGTACAAGGCGTTCGCCTTCTCGCACTGCTTCGCGAAGGAGCTCGCTCCGCCGGTGTGACACCCGGTTCGACCTTGGTGTGAGGCGCAGCGTGCTGCCGCAGCATCCATCCCCCCTCCCGCCCTCCCGCCCTCCCCCCTTGCCGCTCGCCAGAAACCGCGATCCGGCGGAGAAACCGCGCGGGGCGTGGTTCTTGAACCCGAACGTGGTTTCTCGAGCGTCGGAGGGGTGAGACGAGGAGTCTCAAATGATGCATGATGGGGGTCAGCACCACGAGGGGAGCCGCCATTTCGACGCCGCAGCAGCCCACTGATGAGTTCTTCGAGCTCGACGAGCTGCTGAAGGAGGAGCGGGAGCCCCTGGTCAGGCCCGGGGCGGATCCGCAGGTGCGACGCCGTCGGCGGCGCATCGGCTGGATCGTCACGGCGATCGTGCTCGTCGTGCTGTTCGCCGTTCCCGGAGGCTATGTCTGGTGGGCGCTGACGGCACCGGTGAGCGCGCCGCTCGTCGAGACGCACGAGCCGCCCGTGACGGTGCCGGCCGCTGCCGCGGTCGCGCTCCCGGCCACCGGCGCCTCGGCGATCGCGGTCTCCGGCGGCGACGAGTATCTCGGGCCGGAGGCGAGCGGCATCTGGGCGACGAGCGGGGCGAGTGAACCGCAGCCGATCGCGAGCATCACGAAACTCATCACGGCGCTAGTCATCCTCGATCGCCATCCGCTGGCGGATGCCGCGGACCCCGGGCCGACGATCACCTTCAGCAAGGCCGACCACGACCTCTACGACCAGTACTACGTGCGCGGCGCGACGATCGCAGCCATGCCGACGGGCAGTTCGATGTCGCTGCACGACGCGCTCGCGACGATGCTCATCCCGTCGGCCAGCAACTACGCCGAGGCGGTGTCGACGTGGGCGTTCGGCTCGCAGGGCGCCTTCCGCGGGGCCGCGCAGCGTTGGCTCGCGGCGAACGGCCTCACCGGTACGACGATCGTCGAGCCGACCGGCCTCGACGCGCGCAACACGAGCACGCCGGCAGACCTCATCGCGCTCGGCAAGCTCGCCGCCGCGAATCCGACGATCGCGAGCATCGCGGCGACACGCTCGCTGGCGCTCCCCGGCCCGGGCGCGATAGTGAACACGAACGACCTGCTCGGCAGCAACGGGATCACGGGCCTCAAGACGGGCAACCTCGGCGAGGGCACCTACAACCTGCTGTTCACCGCATCCGTCCCCGTCGGAACCGCGCAGCCGCTCAGCGTGACCGGAGTGGTCCTCGGTGGCTTCACCCGCGCGAACGTCAACCACGACGTGATGGCGCTGATCGACAGCATCCGTGCCGGCTTCCACGAGGTGCCGCTCGCCAAGCGCGATCAGCCGGTCGGCACCATCACGACGAGGTGGGGTGCGTCGGCGCAGATCGTCGTCTCGGACTACGCGACGATCTTCACGTGGTCGGACACCCCGATCACCGTCGAGATGACGACGACCACGCCGAAGACCTACACGGACGGCGAAGTGGTCGGGAGCATCACGTGGACCGCGGGGCCGAACACGGTGACGTCCGCGATCGAGATCGACGGCACCATCGCCCCGCCGACGGACTCGTGGCGCCTCACGCATCCGGGGGAGCTCGGCGGGGAGTAGCCGTCGACCACTGGTCGATCGTGCACCGCCCTGTTGGGCGGCGCTCGGCGTTGGGATAGTGGACTATGGCCGCCGCGCCGCAGCTGCCGACGCGGGAGGACTACCTCGCGTGCTTGGCGGAGTCACCCCGGTCCGTCGCGACGGCGGCGGGTCCGGTCGAGTACGCCGAGCGGGGAACCGGCGAGCCGGTTCTCGCGGTGCATGGCACGCTCGGCGGCTGGGATCAGGGCCTCGCCTCGGCGGAGTGCCTGCGCGTCAACGGCTTCCGCATCATCGCGCCGAGCCGGCCCGGATACCTCGGGACGCCGCTTTCGACGGGTCGCACGTTCGCCGAGCAGGGCGATGCGCTCGCCGCGCTGCTCGACGCCCTCGAGATCGACAGCATCATCGTGTTCGGCCTGTCCGGCGGTGGACCGGCGGCCTATGAACTCGCCTCGCGGCACTCCGATCGGGTGAGCAAGCTGGTGCAGGTCGACGCGCTGAGTGTGTACGGCCGGCCTCCGCGGCTGTCGTCCAACCTGTTCGCCTGGGACGGGGTCACCAAGGCTGAGCTGTGGTTCCTGCAGCGGGCGCCGAAGCAGACGCTCGGCATGCTGCTCCGCGCAGCGGGCAGCGACAGCGGGGCTGTCGTGTCCCGACGTGCGGCCGAGCTCGCGGCGATCCCCGACAGGACGCTGGTGATCGAGATGAGCCTCCGCACCTCGTTGGGCGCCGCGCGGCGCCGGCCCGGCATGAGGAACGACTTCCACAACTTCGCCCCGGCGGACTTCGGCCGCGTCACCTGCCCGACGCTGATCGTGCACGGCCGGTCAGACAAGACGGTGCCCCCGAGTACCGCCGAGTCCGTCCACGCGCAGATCGCCGGCTCCGAGCTCTACTGGATGGACGGCTCGCACACCGCGTTCGGCCTCGAGGCCGTCGACACCGCGCCGGCGTACGTCGTGAACTGGCTGCGCGGCGACGGCTGAACCCGGCTCTGTTGCGCGGACGGCCGTGGAACTAGGGTCGGGTCCGTGAAGCGAATGTGGCCGTTCCTCGTGCCCGGCGTGATCCTCGCCGCCGTCGGACTGGTGTGGACTCTGCAGGGGGTCGGCGTACTGCAAGGGTCGGCGATGACCGGCTCGTCCCTGTGGGCGACGATCGGCCCGATCGTGCTCGTCATCGGTGCGGCGCTGATCTGGATCGGGATCGCCCGCCGCCGCCGCGCCCGCTGATCGGCAGGAATCGGTCGGTGCCTGGCGACCGGCGCGCCGCAGGGTGACCTATCGTGACCGGATGACCTCGATCGACATTCAGCGCTGGACGGCGTTCTCCTCCGACCCCTCGGGCGGAAACCCCGCCGGTGTCGTCCTCGATGCCGATGGACTGACGGATGCTGCGATGCTCGGCATCGCCGCAGACCTCGGGTACGCCGAAACGGCGTTCGTGACCGCGGCCCGCAACGGGGACGGGCGCGGCATCCGCTACTTCTCGCCGCTGGCGGAGGTGCCGTTCTGCGGTCACGCCACGGTTGCTGCGGCTGCCGCGATCGCCGAGATCGGCGGCGATGGTCAGATCGCCTTCGAGACGCCGGTCGGGGTCGTCGACATCGTCACCGAGTCCGACGCCGGTGAGCGGCGGGTGTCGTTCACGAGCGTCGAGCCTGAGGTCGCGCCGCTGCCTGCCGACGCTCTGGTCGATGTGCTCGCGGCGATCGGGGTGTCGGACGCCGACCTGCACCCGGCGTTTCCGCCTGCGCAGGCCTTCGGTGGCAACTGGCACCCCCTTATCGTGCTCGCCGACCGGGAGCGGTTCGACGGCTTCACCATCGACGCCGCTCGTGCGCGGGCCGTGCTCGACGCGCGGGGCTGGCCGGCCACCATGATCGTCCTCTGGCCCGAGAGCGCAGACCGGTGGCACGCGCGCAACGTCTTCCCGGTCGGACCGATCATCGAGGACCCCGCGACCGGAGCTGCCGCGGCGGCGACGGGCGGCTACCTGCGTGCCGCCGGGGTGGTGGAGCCGCCGGCGCGCGTCGTGATCCTCCAGGGCAGCCACGTCGGCCGCCCGAGCGAGCTCACCGTGGACATCCCCGCGACCGGCGGGATCATCGTGTCGGGAGCGGTCGCGCGCATCAGGTGACGCGCTCCGTGACGCGGCGTCCCGCCGGCGCTGAGAGACTTACGGGATGCCGGGCTTCCACCATGTCGAGATCTGGATCGCCGACCTGCCGCAGGCGCGGGCGGAGTGGGGCTGGCTCCTGCAGCGCCTCGGGTTCTCGCTCGAGAGCGAGTGGTCCGAGGGGCAGTCGTGGGAGGCGAACGGCGCGTACCTCACTTTCACGACTTCGCCGAATCTCGCGGGCTCGACACATGATCGCCGGCAACCCGGGCTGAACCACCTCGCCTTCATAGGCGGTACCCCCGCTGAGGTCGATGCGATCATGGCAGACTCCGCGCAGCACGGCTGGCGTCCGCTCTACCAGGAGCGCTATCCGCACGCGGGCGGACTCCGCCACTACGCGGGTTGGCTGGAGAACTCGGCCGGCTTCAAGGCCGAAGTCGTCGCGAACGGTCCCTGAGAGGAACGGGCGCCACTCGCCGGAGTCTCAGGTGCGGAGGGGTGTGAGTGCGGGGGCGCGGTCTTCGCGGGTGCCGGTGGGGTATTCGTGGCCGGTGGGGCTGGTCCAGATGAGGAGCTCGTCGTCGAGGCGTGTGGTCCACCGGGTGTGGTGTTTGAGGCGGTGGTGGTTTTTGCAGAGGTGGGCGAGGTTGTCGTGGTCGGTGCAGCCGCCGTCGGCCCAGGGCTGGTTGTGGTCGGTGTCGCAGCCGGTGGCGGGGGTGTCGCAGCCGGGGAACCGGCAGGTGCCGTCGCGGTCGGCGAGCCAGGCGCGCAGCGCGGCGGGGGT
>JAVBUG010000227.1:0-10797 GCA_031555515.1 Microbacterium sp.
CTGACCCGGCAGCGGCACCTCGTACGAGGCATCCGGTCCGTCGAGCAGCCACGCGATGACCCCGTCCTCGCCCTCGTAGATGGGGCTCGGCGAGGTCTCGCCGCGCATCGCGCGGTCGACGGCCTCGACCGCCATCTTGCCCGCGAACGCCGGCGCGTGCGCCTTCCACGTGGAGATCTCGCCCTTGCGGGACTGGCGGGTCGCAGTCGTGGTGTGCAGCGCCTGGCCGACGGCCTGGTAGATCGTCTCGACGTCGAGGTCGAGGAGCGTGCCGATGCCGGCCGCGGCCGACGGGCCGAGGTGGGCGACGTGGTCGATCTTGTGCTTGTGCAGGCTGATGGCGCGCACCAGGTCGATCTGGATCTCGTAGCCCGTCGCGAGGCCGCGCACGAGCGCGGCCCCGTCGGCACCCACGTGCTGCGCGACGGCGACGATCGGCGGGATGTTGTCGCCCGGGTGCGAGTACTCGGCGGCGAGGAACGTGTCGTGGTAGTCGAGCTCGCGCACCGCGACCCCGTTCGCCCACGCCGCCCACTCGGGGCTGGTCTTGCGGTCGAGCGCGCAGCCGAACACGGTGGCGCCCGAGCCGCCGACCGACACCGCGTGGTCGAGGGCCTGCTGGCGGGCCGCGCTCACGGGTGCGCGGGTGAGGGATGCTGCCGCCACCGCCGCGTTGTCGATGACGCGGTTGATGATCATGTCGACGACATCCTGATCGACCTCGACGGGGTCGGCGGCGACTTCGGCGATGTGCCACGCGAGCTGTCCCTCGCGCTCGAGGTGCTCGTCGCTTCGATGGACGCGGAGGTGGTGGATGACGGTCATAGCTGGCCTTTCAGGTCGAACGCGGAGTCGTGGAAGTTCGCGGGCGCCGCTGCGGTGAGCGACTCGAGGATGCTGTGGAGCGCGTTGTGCAGGTGGACATGCGTCGCGTGGGCGGCGAGATCGGCGTCGCGGGTCGAGATCGCGGCGGCGATCAGACGATGTTCGGCGACGGATGCTGCGAGCCGGGCGGGATTGTCGCGCGCGAGTCGCCGCACCCGCACGAGATGGGTGCGCACCGTGCGCAGCGCTGCGGTCAGGTAGTCGTTCGCGACGGCGGCGTCGAGCGCGAGGTCGAAGTCCGCGATGAGGGCGTAGTAGGCGTCGCGCCCGTCGGCGCCCGCGCCGCCGCCGTCGAGGTCGACGCGTGCGAAGTCGCGCGCGAGGTCGGCGAAGGCGGTGGCATCCCCCCGCTCGGCGGCGAGCCGAGCGGCGGACTCCTCGAGCGCGCGGCGCACCTCGAAGATCTCGCGGATGTCGTCGGCGTCTATCGCGGTGACGACTGTCACGCGGGGCGACTGCTGCGCCACGAGCCCGTCGGCCGCGAGCCGGCCGAGCGCTTCGCGCAGCGGCGTGCGGCTGACCCCGAGACGGGCGGCCTGCTCGACCTCGCCGAGCACGGCACCCGGCCGCAGCACGCCCGACTGGATCTCATCGAGGAGGGTCGCGTACGCGCGGTCACTGGCCCGCATCCGCACCACCTCCTCGTTCGACGCCTCGGCCAGTGTATACATAAAGCCCACGGCGCGCATCCATCGTGCAGCTTTCGGCACCGCACGGTATACAACAAAGCTCCGGGCGCATGGATAACGTGAGGAATATTCAGGAGATTGTGAATCCGGCGTAGCGTCAGCGCCATGACCACAGTCATCCGCACGAGCGGCCTCACCAAGCACTACGGCCGCGTCCACGCCCTCGACGGACTCGACCTCGCCGTCGACGAGGGCCAGGTGCACGGGTTCCTCGGACCCAACGGGGCGGGCAAGTCCACCACGATCCGCATCCTCCTCGGACTCGCCCGCAAGACCGGGGGCGAGGCATCCGTCTTCGGTCTTCAGCCGTGGCGCGAGGCCGTCAAGATCCACCGGCGCGTCGCGTACATCCCCGGCGATGTGAGCGTGTGGCCGAACCTGTCGGGCGGCGAAGCGATCGACCTCCTCACGCGCCTGCGCGGAGCATCGCGCCACGACAGGGCGTACGCCGACGAGAAGGCCCGCCTGATGGAGGCGTTCCAGTTCGACCCGCGCAAGAAGGGCCGCGCGTACTCGAAGGGCAATCGGCAGAAGGTGGCGCTGATCGCCGCCTTCGCGGTGCCGGCCGACCTCTACATCCTCGACGAGCCGACGAGCGGCCTCGACCCGCTCATGGACGTGATGTTCCGCCGCGAGGTCGCGCGGGTCCACGCCGCGGGCGCCACCGTGCTGCTGTCGAGCCACATCCTGTCGGAGGTCGAGCAGCTGTGCGACCGCGTCTCGATCATCCGCGCCGGGCGCGTGGTCGAATCGGGCACGCTCGCCGACATGCGCCACCTCACGCGCACCGAGGTCTCATACGAGGGGACGGATGCTGCGCCCATGGCCGCGCTCGCAGCCGCCCACGATGCGCTGGTCGAGGATGGCCGCGTGCGCTTCACCGTCGACAGCGATCAGGTCTCGGGCGTCCTCCCCGAGCTCTCGCGCCTCGGCGTCGCGGGGCTGCGGGTGGCGCCGCCGTCGCTCGAGGAGCTCTTCCTGCGCCACTACGGCGACGACCTCGCCGTGCTGGAGAGGAACGGACGATGAGCCGGCTCGCGACGCTGCTCGCGCAGCGGCTGCGGCGGGCCTGGCTGCAGCTGACGTTGTGGATCGCCGGCACGCTGGCGCTCGCACTCGCCGGCCTCTCCGGCGCGACGAGCACGTACGGCACCGAGCAGGAACGCACCGCCCTCCTCGCCACGGTGATGGCCAACCCGGTGATCCTGCTGTTCCGCGGGCTGCCGTCGGGACCGGGCGAGCAGTCCTTCATCGTGTTCCTCCTGATGCCGTTCCTCGTGATGATGGCCGCGTTCATGAGCACGTTCCTCGCCGTGCGGCATACGCGCGGCGACGAGGAGGCGGGACGCCTCGAGATCGTGGCGGCGACGACGGCCGGCCGGGCCGTGCCGACGGTCGCGACGATCGTCCACGGCGTGCTCGCGAACCTCGTGCTCGGAGTCCTGGTGGCCGCGGCCTTCCTCAGCGGCGGCTCGCCCGCCGAGGGATCCTGGCTCGCCGGGTTCACGGCGGCGTGCGGCGGGCTGACCTACCTCGGCATCGCGCTCCTCTCGGCGCAGCTCATGCGCACGTCGCGGGGCGCGAACTCCCTCGCGGTGTGGGTGCTCGTCGTGACGTTCTTCATCGCCGGCATCGGCAACGCGCTCGGCACCCCGAGCGACGACCTCACGCATATGAAGAGCTCGTGGCTGACCTGGGCGTCGCCGTTCGGGTGGGCCGAGAACACGCGAGCGTTCGATGAGAACGCGTGGTGGCCCGCCTTCCTGTGCCTGGGCGCGTTCGTCGTGTTCGCGGGGGCGGCGCTCGCCCTCCAGACCGTGCGCGACCTCGGTGCGAGCATCGTGCCCGAACGCCGTGGCCGCGCCGCCGCACGGGCGACGCTGTCCACGCCGACCGCACTGGTCACGCGGCTCGCCGCCGGATCGACGATCGGCTGGATGGCCGGCGCGTTCTTCGCCGGCGCACTGTCGACTTCGCTCGGAGCGGTGGTGAACGAGATGGGCGCGGACAATCCTGCCGTCGCCGACATGCTCAAGGCCCTGTCGGCGGAAGCCGACCTCGAGCAGGCGGTGGTCGTCGTCTTCGTCACGATGGTCGGGCTCCTCGCCGCGTGCGCGGGCGTGCAGACTGTCGCGCGCGCCCACCAGGAGGAGGCGCACGGCACCGCCGAGCCGGTCCTCGCGACTCCCGTGCAGCGGGTGCGCTGGCTCGCCGACTTCGTCGTCGTCGGGTTCATCGCCATCGTCCTGACCTGCGCGGCGGCGTTCGTCGGAGCATGGGCCGGCGCGGCGAACCTCGACAACGGCGCCGCGCTGAGCGCCGACGCGTTCGTGGCGGCGTGGGGCCAGGTGATCGCAGCATCCGTCTTCCTCGTCCTGACCGCCCTCGTCTTCACGATCGCGCCGCGGTGGACGATCCCGATCGGGTGGACGCTCGTGACCGCTGCGATCGTGTTCGGCCTCTTCGGACCGCTCCTCGGGCTCCCCGAGTGGGCGACGAACCTGTCGCCGTTCTCGGTTGCCCCGGTGCCGAGCGGAAGCGAGGTCGACCTGCGGGGGATGTGGTGGCTGGTGCTCGCCGTGGGCGCGGGGGCGGCAGCATCCCTCGTCCTCATGCGACGCCGCGAACTCTCCTCGGCGGGCTAGGCGACCGCGATGACGAACGAGCACCCGGGCGCCGAGGCGGCCGAGCAGGCGGCGGCCATGCTCACCGCCGTGGGCATGCCGCGCATGCCGGCGCGGGTCATGATGGCCCTCGCCGGCTCGCCCGACGAGGGCTACACCGCCGCCGACCTCGCCGACCGCCTCGGCGTCTCGGCGGCGGCCGTGTCGGGGGCGGTGCGCTACCTCGTCTCGATGCGGCTCATCCACCGGCTCTCGCGCCCCGGCGATCGGCGCGACCGCTATGACCTCGCCGAGGACTCGTGGTCGGGCATGATCACGGCGAACGCACCCTTGTACGGCACGCTGGCCGCGTCGCTCGACCGGATCGCCGACGAGAATCCGACGGCGCCCGCCTCGGCCGCGCGGGCGCACGAGATCGCCGATTTCCTCCGCTACCTCGCGGAACGGATGCCGCAGCTCGCGGCCGAGTGGCGGGCGGGGCGCGACGGGTCGGAGGAGGGGACCCCGGCCGGGTAGCCTTGCCCGAGTGACCGACGCGACCCGCTACATCGTTGCCACCGACGGAGCCTGCAAGGGCAACCCCGGACCGACGGGGTGGGCGTGGGTCGGCGAGGACGGGCACTGGGCAGCCGGCGCGATCCCTTCGGGCACCAACAACGTCGGCGAGCTGATGGGCCTGCTCAAGGCCATCGAGGACCACGGCGACGTCGCGAACCTCGTGATCCAGGCCGACTCCAAGTACGCGATCGACACGTACACGAAGTGGATGGACGGCCACCGCCGCCGCGGCTGGAAGACGTCGACGGGCGCGCCCACGAAGAACGTCGACATCCTCGAGCAGCTCATCGTCGCGCGCGACGCGCGCCGGGCCGCCGGCCTTCCCGACGTCGAGCTCGAGCACGTGCGCGGCCACTCCGGCCACGTGCTCAACGCCTGGGCGGACGAGCGCGCCGTGCGCGCGTCGGAGCACGCGGCGAAGGGCACCGCGAGCGCGTGGTCGTCGCTGGGCGCGCAGGACCGGATCGACGTCTCCGCGCGCCCCAAGAACGGGCGCTGACGCGGCGACGCACCCCTCGGGTGGCGCAACACGCGGGATCTGTACGGCGATCCCGCGTGTCGTGACACCTGAACCCATCGCGTCGCAGCGGTCGGCTGCCTCGGGTGGCGCAACACGCGGAATCACCGTGGCGATCCCGCGTGTCGTGACGCCTGAGCGCGCCGGCGGGCAGGTCAGCCCGCCATCGAGCCTTCGAACAGGCCGATCTGGTTGCCGTCGGGGTCCGAGATGACGGCCCACCAGCTGGTCGGCGTGATCTCCTGCTTCGCGCGCACGAGGCTTCCACCGGCAGCCTTCGCCTTGGCCACCGTGTCGTCGATGGAGTCCACCTCGACGTAGGAGCGCGTGGTCGTGAAGCCCTCCTCGCGCAGGCCCAGCCCGCCGCCGGAGATCCCGTTCGGCGCCTGCCACATGGGGTAGCCCTCGAAGCCGGGCAGCTCGGCGATCTGCCAGCCGAAGAGGCCCGAGTAGAACTCCGCCCCGTCCTTCAAGTCGCTGACCGGGATGTCGATGTGCGTGATGTCGCCGTGAGCCATGGGGGTTCCTCTCGTACGGGTCGGACCCCGTCAGTCTCCGCCGCCCGCCCGACAGCCACAAGACCTCAGGTCACCCGGACGCGGCCTCGGCGAGATGCTTCTCGAGCGCGTCGATCGCGGGACGCTGACCCTTCACCAGGCGTTCGCGCGCGGCATCCATTCCGGTCCACTCCACGCGGTCGACCTCGGGGAACCGCGCCGTCTTCCCCGAGCGCGGCGGCCACTCCAACTCGAACTCGCCGAACTCGAGGCCATCGAGCGAGAATCCGGTGCCGTCCACGACGAACACCGTGACGCGCTTGCCGGACGAGTACGCGAAGGTGCCGAGTTCGGCGTAGGGCGGCTCAGGCGGGTCGATGCCGAGCTCTTCGCGGAACTCGCGGCGCGCGGCATCCAGCGCGCTCTCCTCCCCCGCCGTGAACTCGCCCTTGGGGACGGACCACGCGCCGGCATCCTTGCTCGCCCAGAACGGACCGCCCATATGTGCGATGAGCACCGCGGGTTCGGGCGCGATCCGGTACAGCAGGACGCCGGCGCTGGTGATCACGGGTCAGACGATCCGGGTCTTGGGCGAGACCGTGTAGGTGTCTTCGGGGTCGCTGAACACCACGTCGCCGAGGGCGGTGTCGATCGCCGCGAGCGTGTCGGCGTCGAGCACGACGCCCGAGGCCTTCACCGTCTCGGCGAGCTGCTCGGGACGGGATGCCCCCACCAGCGCCGACGCGACGTTCTTGTTCTGCAGCACCCACGCGATGGCGAGCTGCGGCATCGACAGTCCCGCCTGCTCGGCGACGGGCTTCAGGCGCTGGACCGCCTCGAGCACGTCGTCGCGGAGGAAGGACTGGATGAAGCGGGCGCCGCTCTTGTCGTCGGTCGCGCGCGAGCCCTCGGGCACCGGCTGGCCCGGCAGGTACTTGCCCGAGAGCACGCCCTGCGCCATCGGCGACCACACGATCTGCGAGATGCCGAGCTCCTCCGACGCCGGCACGACCTTGCCCTCGATGACGCGCCACAGCGCCGAGTACTGGGGTTGGTTCGAGATCAGCTGCACGCCGTAGCTCTTGGCGAGGGCGTGACCCTCGCGCAGCTGCTCGGCCGTCCACTCCGAGACGCCGATGTAGAGCGCCTTGCCCTGGCGCACGACGTCGGCGAAGGCCTGGAAGGTCTCTTCGAGGGGCGTCTCGTAGTCGAAGCGGTGAGCCTGGTAGAGGTCGACGTAATCCGTGCCGAGGCGCGTGAGCGACCCGTTGATGGACTCGAAGATGTGCTTGCGGCTCAGGCCGGTGTCGTTCGGCCCCTGCGGGCCGGTCGGGAAGTAGACCTTCGTGAAGATCTCGAGGGACTCGCGGCGCTGACCCGAGAGCGCCTTGCCGAGGACCTCCTCGGCTGCCGTGTTGGCGTAGACGTCCGCGGTGTCGAACGTGGTGATGCCGGCGTCGAGCGCCGCGTGGACCGTCGCGATGGCGGCCGAGTCGTCGACCTGCGAGCCGTGGGTGACCCAGTTGCCGTAGGTGATCTCGCTGACCTTGAGACCGCTGTTTCCGAGGTACCGGTAATTGACCATGAGAAAACGCTACCCGCCCCGACGGGTACGTCGGAGCGGGCAGCGACGGTTCGTCACACGACCGGGGCGGTCTCGTCCTCGATCGCGTCGTCCTCGGCGGCCTCGGCGGACTCGGCGCCCTCCGCGTCGACGGCGAGGGCACGGGCCTCCTCGTCGAGATCGGCCGCAGCCTGCTCGAACTGCGAGTTGTAGAGGCGGAAGTACGCACCCTTGGCCGCGATGAGCTCGTCGTGCGTGCCCTTCTCCACGATCCCGCCGTTCTCCATCACGAGGATGAGGTCGGCGTCGCGGATGGTCGACAGGCGGTGCGCGATGACGAACGACGTGCGTCCCTCGCGGAGAGCCGCCATCGCGTGCTGCAGCAGCAGCTCGGTGCGGGTGTCGACGGAGCTTGTCGCCTCGTCGAGGATGAGCACCGAGGGCTGCGCCACGAACGCGCGCGCGATCGTGATGAGCTGCTTCTCGCCCGCCGAGATGTTCGACGCGTCCTCGTCGAGGAGCGTGTCGTAGCCGTCGGGCAGCGAGTGCACGAACCGGTCGACGTAGGTCGCCCGCGCGGCGGCGAGGATCTCGTCGTCGGTGGCGTCGGCGCGGCCGTAGCGGATGTTCTCGCGGATCGTGCCGGCGAACAGCCACGGGTCCTGCAGCACCATGCCGGTCTCGGCGCGGATGTCGCGCCGCGTGAGGTCGGCGATGTTCTGCCCGTTGAGGAGGATGCGACCGCCGTCGAGCTCATAGAAGCGCATCAGCAGATTCACCAGCGTCGTCTTGCCGGCGCCGGTCGGACCCACGATCGCGACAGTCTGGCCCGGCTCGACCCGGACCGACAGGTCGTGGATGAGCGGCCGGTCGGGCGAGTACGAGAACGCGACGTCCTGGAATTCGATCGTGCCGTCGCCCTCGACGAGGGCCGGAGCGTCTGCGGCGTCAGGCTCCTGCTCGGGCTCGTCGAGCAGCTCGAACACGCGCTCGGCCGAGGCGGTGCCGGACTGCACGACCGCCGCCATGCCGCCGAGCTCGGCCAGCGGCTGCGTGAACTGCTGCGAGTACTGGATGAACGCCTGCACATCGCCGAGACGCAGCTGGCCGCTCGCGACCATCAGCGCGCCGAAGACCGCGATGCCGACGTAGGTCAGGTTCCCGATGAACATCATCGCGGGCATCATGATGTTCGACAGGAACTGCGCCTTGAACGAGGCCTGGTACAGCTCTTCGTTCTCTTCGCGGAACGCCTCGCGCGACGCCTGCTCGCGGCCGAACACCTTGACCAGCGCGTGGCCCGAGAACGACTCCTCGACACGGGCGTTGAGGCGGCCGACCTTGCGCCACTGGATGCCGAACGCCTTCTGCGAGCGCGGCCCGATGACGCCGAACAGCACGCCCATGAGCGGGAAGCTGATCAGCACCACGAGGGTCAGCTGCCACGAGATGGTCAGCATCATGATGAGCACGCCGATGACGGTGAGCACGCTCGTCAGCGCCTGAGAGAGCGACTGCTGCATCATCTGCGTGATGTTGTCGATGTCGTTGGTGACGCGCGAGATCAGCTCGCCGCGCTGCACCCGGTCGAAGTAGCGCAGCGGCAGGCGGTTGATCTTCGCCTCGACCTCTTCGCGCAGGCGCCACATGACGCGCACCATGATCACGTTGATGACGTAACCCTGCAGCCACATCAGCAGCGACGACGCGAAGTACAGCCCGAGCACGATCAGCAGCACGCGGCTGAGCGCCATGAAATCGACACCCGCGCCGGGCACGAAGTGCTCCATGGCCGAGACGATGTTGGCGAGGTCCTGCTGCCCCGAGGCCTCGAGCCCCGCGACGACCTGCTCCTTGGTCATGCCGGCGGGAGCCATCGACGACACGACGCCCTCGAAGAGGATGTTGGTCGCCTCGCCGAGCACCTTGGGCGACAGCACCGCGAGCACGACGCCGATCGATCCCAGGATCGACACGAACACGAACGCCCACGCGTTCGGGCGCAACAGCCCGATCAGGCGGCGGAAGGCGGGCCAGAAGTGCGCGGCCTTGCCCGGGGCGACGGCGCCGCTCCAGTCGTCGGCCGCGATGCGCGCCTGCTCGCCGAGCTCGATCTCGGCCTTCTCCTCGGCGCTGAGCTCTGCAACCGCCTGACGCACGCGGCGGCGGGAGGTCTTCTCGGTGTTCTTCTCGTCGCTCATCGTGCGACCTCCGCTCCGAGCTGGGATTCGACGATCTCGCGGTAGGTCTGGCTCGTCTCGAGCAGCTGCTCGTGCGTGCCGATCCCCACGATGCCGCCGTCGTCGAGCACGACGATGCGATCGGCGTCGGTGATCGTCGAGACGCGCTGGGCGACGACGATCTTGGTGACATCGGGAAGCTCTCGCCACAGCGCCTGCCTCAGTCGCGCGTCGGTGGTGAGGTCGAGCGCCGAGAACGAGTCGTCGAACACGAGCACCTTCGGCTGGTGCACGATCGCCCGCGCGATGGCGAGCCGCTGCCGCTGCCCGCCCGACACGTTGGTGCCGCCCTGCGCGATGGGCGCGTCGAGTCCGGCGTCCATCTGGCTCACGAAGTCGCTCGCCTGCGCGATCTCGAGCGCGCGCCAGAGCTCGGCATCGGTCGCGTCCTCGCGGCCGAACCGCAGATTCGACGCGATCGTTCCCGAGAACAGGAACGGCCGCTGCGGCACGAGTCCGATCGTGCTCCACAGCGCGTCGAGGTCGGCACGCCGGACGTCGACCCCGCCGACCTCGACGGCACCGTCGGTGATGTCGAAGAGCCGCGGGATCAGCGACACGAGCGTGGTCTTGCCGGCGCCGGTCGAGCCGACGATCGCGACGGTCTCGCCCGGGTCGGCGCGGAAGGTGATGCCCGACAGGATCGGGTGCTCGGCACCCGGAGAGGTGAACGCGACGTCGCGGAACTCGACGGTGCCGGGCGTCGGGAACGCGCCGACGGCGTCGGCCGGGCGCTCGAGCGACGAGTGCGTGTCGAGCACCTCGCCGACGCGCTCTGCCGACACGGCGGCACGCGGGATCATCAGCGTCATGAAGCTCGCCATCATGACGCCGGAGAGGATGATCATGGCGTACTGCATGAAGGCGAAGAGCGTGCCGATCTGGATCTCGCCGCTGTCGACCTGCATGCCGCCGAACCAGATCACGCCGATCACGGTGACGTTGAGGATGAGCATGACGGCGGGGAACAGCACCACGAAGAGCGAGCCGACCTTGCGGCCGACGACCATGATGTCGGTGTTGGCCTCGCGGAAGCGCTCCTCCTCGATGGGCTCGCGGACGAAGGCGCGGATGACGCGGATGCCCGTGAGCTGCTCGCGCATGACGCGGTTCACGCCGTCGAGCTTGCCCTGGTAGCTGCGGAACAGCGGCACCATGCGGGCGATCAGCAGACCCGCGACCACGAGCAGCACCGGCACGGCGACCGCGAGGATCCACGCGAG
>JAVBUG010000175.1:0-2516 GCA_031555515.1 Microbacterium sp.
GAGCGGCGACGGCCCGGCTCGACGAGTGGATCGCCGCATCGCGCGAGCTTTCCGACGATGCGCTCGACTCGCGGAATGTCGCCCCACCTCGCGCCGTCGTCGCACGGCACACTCCCGTCGAGTACGCCGCGCTCATCGAGCGCTGCCGGGACGCCATCCGAGAGGGCGACGCGTATCAGCTGTGCCTCACGACGCGCTTCGAGGTCGCAGCATCCGTCGATCCCGCTGAGGTCTACTCCCGCCTGCGCGCGGCGACGCCCGCGCACCACGGCGGGTTCGTGCGCTCGGGCGACGTCGCGCTGCTGAGCGCGAGCCCGGAGCAGTTCCTCCACGTCGAGGACGCCGGCGACGGCCGCGCGGTGGTGCGTACACGACCCATCAAGGGCACGAGACCGCGCGGTGCGGACGCGGTCGCCGATGCCGCGCAGGCGGCCGAGCTGCGCGCGAGCGAGAAGGAGCGCGCCGAGAACGTCATGATCGTCGACCTCATGCGCAACGACCTCTCGCGCGTGTGCGTGCCCGGCACCGTGGGCGTCGACGCCCTGCTCGAGATCGAGTCGTACCCCGCCGTGCACCAGCTCGTGAGCACGGTGTCGGGCCACCTCGCGGCGGGCACGACGGTGGACGACCTGCTGGTCGCGGCCTTTCCGGCGGGTTCGATGACCGGAGCGCCCAAACTGTCGGCCATGACGATCCTGCACGGTCTCGAAGGCGCGCCCCGCGGGGTCTTCTCCGGCTGCTTCGGATGGGTCGGCGACGACGGCGCGCTCGATCTCGCGATGGTGATCCGCTCGATCGTGGTCCGGCCGGACAGCGCATATGTGGGTGCCGGTGGCGGCATCACCTGGAGATCGGATGCCGCGGCAGAGGTCGCCGAGGTGGGGATCAAGGCCCGCGGACCCCTGGCCGCGCTGGGCGCCGCACTGCCGCCGGGCTGGTGAACCGCCCGTTCCGCTAACCTGGAAGACGCGCTTCGCGCGCTGCGCGCGCTTTCCGGCTTCCATGATTGGCACTTTCCACGTGAGTCAGACCGAAACCCCCGACACCTCTGCGCCCACAGAGGGCTATGACGCCTACTCGATCCAGCAGAAGTGGCAGGCGCGCTGGGCCGAGGCCGACCCGTTCCGCGCCGGCGGCGCCGACGACACGCGCCCCCGCAAGTACGTGCTCGGCATGTTCCCGTACCCCTCCGGCGACCTCCACATGGGCCACGCCGAGAGCTACGCCTACGTCGACATCGTCGCGCGGTTCTGGCGTCACCGCGGCTACAACGTGCTGAACCCGATCGGGTGGGACTCGTTCGGCCTCCCCGCCGAGAACGCGGCGATCCAGCGCGGCGCCGACCCGCGCGAGTGGACCTACGCGAACATCGAGCAGCACAAGAAGAGCTTCCGCGAGTACGGCTCCTCGTACGACTGGAGCCGCATCCTCCACACCAGCGACCCCGAGTACTACCACTGGAACCAGTGGCTGTTCCAGCGCCTCTACGAGCGCGGCCTGGCGTACCGCAAGGAGAGCCCGGTCAACTGGTGCCCCAACGACCAGACCGTGCTCGCCAACGAGCAGGTCGTCGACGGCCACTGCGAGCGCTGCGGCGCCGAGGTGATCAAGAAGAAGCTCACGCAGTGGTACTTCAAGATCACCGAGTACGCCGATCGCCTGCTCGACGACCTCAACCAGCTCGAGGGGTTCTGGCCGCAGAAGGTCATCCGCATGCAGCGGAACTGGATCGGCCGCTCGGTGGGCGCCGACATCGACTTCGAGATCGAGGGCCGGGACGAGAAGGTCACCGTGTTCTCGACCCGCCCCGACACGCTGCACGGCGCCACCTTCATGGTCGTCGCGCCCGACAGCGACCTGGCCGCGGAGCTCGCCGCCGGTTCGTCCGCCGACGTGCGCATGCGCTTCCAGGACTACCTCGAGAGCGTGCAGCGCGAGACCGAGATCGAGCGTCAGAGCACCGACCGCCCGAAGACCGGCGTGTTCCTGGACCGCTTCGCGGTCAACCCCGTCAACGGCGAGCGGCTGCCCATCTGGGCCGCCGACTACGTGCTGGCCGATTACGGCCACGGCGCCGTGATGGCCGTGCCGGCGCACGATCAGCGCGACCTCGACTTCGCGCGCGCGTTCGATCTGCCCGTGAAGGTCGTCGTCGACACGACGGCCCCGATCACCGGGGCGATCCCCGTCATCGAGCTCGACGAAGAGGGCGTGCCCATCGATCCGGGCCCGCTCGAGACCTGGGCCGACCTCGACCCCGCGACGACCGGCATCGCGCTGACCGGCGACGGCCGCGTCATCAACTCCGGCTCGCTCGACGGCCTGTCCACGCGCAACGCGATCGCGCGCATCATCGAGCAGCTCGTGGCCGCCGGCACCGGCCGTGCCGCGAAGTCCTACCGCCTGCGCGACTGGCTCATCTCGCGGCAGCGCTTCTGGGGCACGCCGATCCCCGTCGTGCACACGGCGGACGGCCGTATCGTGCCGCTCCCCGATGCTGAGCTGCCACTCACGCT
>JAVBUG010000340.1:0-27578 GCA_031555515.1 Microbacterium sp.
CGCAGACCGTGCCGGGCATCGCGATCATGGGCAGCGTCGGCTACCAGGTGCCGTGGCGGCCGGCGAGGCTCGTGACCGGCGTCGGCACCGCCCTCGGCGCGACGGCCGGCGGACACGCCATCAACCTCGCCGCGATCAGCGCGGCGCTCGCCGCGGCACCCGACGCCGACCCCGATCCGAAGCGACGCTGGGTCGCGGGCGTCTCGACCGGTGCGAGCGGCATCGTGCTGGGCGGGCTGTCGGCGGCGCTCGTCGCGCTGGTCGTGGTGGCTCCGGAGGCCGTGATTCCGGCCGTGGCCGGCATCGCGCTGTTCGGCGCCTTCGGCTCGGCGGTGCAGCAGGCGATCGATGATCCGGGGGAGAGGCTGCCGGCGGTCGTGACGTTCCTCGTCGCCGCGTCGGGCGTCGCGATCGCGGGCGTGAGCGCCGCTTTCTGGGCGCTGGTGGCCGGCCTCCTGGTGCGCGAGGTGCTCCACTTCGGCCGCCGCCCGCGCTGACCCCGCTGCGTCCGCGAGGAGCGGAGGGGATGCGAGGAGCGGAGGGTCGAACTCGCCGAGACCGGCCTCCGCTCCTCACATCCCCTCCGCTCAGCACGCGGCGGCGTCAGCCCCGGCGCTCGGCGCGACGGCGGTGGAGCGCTGCGTGCACGCCGAGCAGGCGCGGCACGACGACGTAGACCGCGAGCGGCACGACGACGGCGGTCAGCACCAGCGCGCGCAGGACAGGATGCCACGAGTCCGCCACCGGTGTGAGCAGCACCGTTCCCACCGACACGAGCGGGAAGATCGCCAGCCAGGTGATCACGGCGCGGACATGGACGGACGGCGCGGGAGCCGGGGCACTGACGCGGACGGGTTCGGTGCTCGAAGAAACAGACATGTGCGGCATCCTTCCGAAAAGCCAACTGAATGGTTGCAACTGGCTGGTTGTAAGTGAATCACCGCGCGGACTATTCCGCAACCATCCAGTTGGTTTCTTCGCTACCATCGGTTCATGGCGTGGGACACCGAGCGCACCAGGCGCCTGTTGCTCGAAGCGGCGACCGTGGAGTTCAGCGAACACGGGCTCGCCGGGGCGCGCGTGGACCGCATCGCCGCCGCCGCCGGCGTAAACAAGGAGCGCATCTACCAGTACTTCGGGAAGAAGGACGAGTTCTTCGCGACCGTGCTGGCCGAGGCGCTGCAGTCCGCTCTGCAGTCCGTCCAGGTCGAGGGCACCGGGCCCGAAGCGGTCGGCGACTACGCCGCGCGGCTGTTCGACCACCACATGGCGAACGGCCACATCCCGCGCCTCGTCTACTGGGAAGGGCTCGAGCGCGGCATCGCGGCGGCGGACAGCCCGGTGCGGGCCGAGTTCCACGCCGAGAAGGTGACGCGGATCCAGCGCATGCTGCCGGGCGTGGGCCGCGTCGAGGCGGGCGAGCTGCTGCTCACCCTCGTGAGCCTCGTCAACGCGTGGCCGGTGCTGCCGCAGCTCGACGCGCTCATCGTTCCCGATGCCGGCGAGGGCGCCGCGCGCATGGCGGCCCGTCGCGCGGCGATCGTCGCCGCGGTGACGGCTGCCGCGACGGCTGTGGCGGCGTCCGCCTCGGCCGAGCCCGCCGTCGGCTGACGCCGGTGCCCGTCAGTGCAGCGTCCCGCCGGGCACGGCGGAGTCGGTCGTGATGTCGAGACTCGTCCGCACCGCGATCTCGAGCGCGCGGGCGATGTCGTCGAGCGGCAGGGTCGCAGCATCCCGTGACGGTGCATGCTCGGCAGACCAGGGGACGTGCACGAATCCTGCACGGGTTCCGGATGCTGCGGCCTCGAGTGCCGTGAAGAACACGTGGTTGCAGACGAACGTGCCGGCCGAGTACGAGACCGCGGCGGGGATGCCGGCGGCGGCGATGCGCCGCGTGATCTCCTTGGCGGGGAGCGTCGCGAAGTGGGCCGGCGCGGCCCCGGGAACGCTCGGCACATCGACCGGCTGGTCGCCGTCGTTGTCGGGGATGCGCGCGTCGATCAGGTTGACCGCCAACCGCTCGACGCCGATCGCGGCGCGCCCGCCCGCGAGCCCGGCAGCGATCACGACATCGGGGTGATGCTCCGCGAGCAGCTCGCGCAGGCGTTCCGCTGCGCCCGCGAACGTCACGGGGAGCACGGCGGTGACGAGCAGCTCAGGTCCCTCCCAACGTGAGGCGACGAGGTTCACGGCGGCTCCTGAGGGGTTGGCGGCATCGCCGCCGAACGGCTCGAACCCGGTGAGCAGCACTGTCGTCATACGACCACGCTAGGCGGTCGGTTCGAGCAGGACGGTGCCCGAGGCGATGTCGACCGCCGTGAGACGCAGCCGCACCGTGGTGCCCGCGGCCGCGTCGAGTCCCGCGACCTTCGCGGTGACCGGAGGCTCGGTCAGCTGCACGCGGGCACCGTCGCCGCGCAGGCCCAGCACCACGGCGTCGAACACGCGGCCCTCGTGCCCCGAGAGGAGGGCCGCCTCGACGCGGTCGACGGTCGCCGCATCCAGCCGGTTCGCCACGCCGTCGCTGCGCGCCATGATCTTCGGCAGAGACGCGAGACTCTCGCGGGCCCAGACGGGGACCTCGCGTCCGTTCGCGAGCGCCTCGCAGATCACGAGCGACCAGCGGTCGACGAGCCGGCGCAGCGGCGCGGTGGTGTGCGCGTACGGCGCGCCGATCGCCGCCTGCAGCGGGTCCGCGGGTGGCGCGCCGTCGAACGTCACGTATCCGGCGCCGCGGAACAGGCCGGCCGCGGCATCCAGGATCGCCAGCGCCGCGGGCGAATCGCGCTCGAGCCCACGCAGGTAGTCGCCGTACGAGATGTCGGCAGGCCACGGGATGCCGAGCGCCACCGTCTGCGCCCGGAACGCGGCCACGTCTTCCGCCTCGGCAGCGGGCATCGTGCGGAGGATGCCCACGCCGCCCTGCAGCATGATGTCGGCGGCCGCCATGCCGGTGAGGAGCGAGACCTGGGCGTTCCAGTCCTCGACGGCGAGCGGCGCGTCGCGCTCGAGGCGGTATCCACCGTCGCCGGCGACGATGCGGGTCTCGGGAACGTTCAGGCTCGCGCCGCCGCGCTCCGCTTCGCGCGCGAGCCGCAGCGAGCCGAACCACGCGAGCGCCTCGAGGCTCGGGGGAGCTGTGCCGGCGTCGACCGCCGCCTGTGCGTCGACGTAGCTCCACTGCGCACGCGAGCGGATCACGGCGCGGCGCAGCGTCGTCTGCACGGGACGCGCCCCGTCGTCGAGGACGAACCGCCACACGAACGCCCGCCGGTCGTGCTCGGGCAGGAGCGACGCGGCATCCTCGCTGAGCACGACGGGATGCAGCGGGATGCGGCCGTCAGCCGCGTACAGCGTCTGCCCGCGCAGCCGCGCCTCGCGGTCGACGGCACCGCCGGGCGTCACGAACGCGGGCAGGTCGGCGATCGCGTAGTGCAGCACCGCCCCGGTCGGGGTGCGCTCGAGGTGGAGCGCCTGGTCGAGATCCGTGGAGCCCTCAGGATCGATCGTCAGGAACGCGATCTCGCGCAGATCGTCGAGCTCGGCGACCGCCGGATCCGTCGGCACGGCGCCGACGGCGTGCAGCGCCTCGGCCTCCACGTCGGCCGGGAATCCCGTCGGAAGCTCCAGGTCGGCACGCAGCTGCGCGAGGGACTCGACGAGCGCGTCTCGGGCCTGGGCGGGAGCGAGACGAGGGCGGCGTGCGGGCACCCGATCAGTGTAGGCATGGGGCCGCACGAGGACCCGCGGATGTGCTGGCGTCGCGTGGATCACCCGGCGACGGAGTGGGCGCCGGTCGCCATCGCCGAGGGCGTCTCGTCGAGAGTGCGGATGAGGCGCGCGGGCACCCCTCCGTACACCGCTCCCGCTGCGAGGTCGCGTGTCACGACGGCGCCGGCGGCGACCACCACATCGTCTCCGATGGTCACGCCGGGGAGGACAGTGACGTGCGCACCGAGCCACACCCGGTCGCCGATCGTCACGGGGGCACTGCTGCGGCGGTGGGTCACACCGGCGGGCCCGACCTCGTGGGAACTGGTGATGATCGTGGTGAACATCGCGATGTGGCAGTCCACCCCGATGCGGATCGGAGCCACGGCCTCGAAGTAGCACCACACGTTCACCGACGTGCGTGCTCCGATGCGGATGTCGCGGCCGCCCGTGAAGGTGCAGCGGGACTGGAGCTTCGGCGTCTGCACGTCGAATCCCCGCATGCGCAGGATCGCGTAACGCAGGGCCCGCGGGCACAGCGGCGAGCCGGCGACGCTGTTCGTGATGAACGACTTCCCTCCCCACGACAGGTCCTGCGCGACGCTGCGGGCCAGGTCCCGGACGGTCGCCCCCTCCGCCATGGTGTTGTCGCCGGTCACGGAGTCACTCCTCCGGGTGAGCCGATCGGGGTGTCGCCGAGCTGATCCTCGGGGGTGAAGGACATCCAGTCGATGACCATCTCGTTGACCACCGGAGTGGACCCATCGGGGTCGCCGGGCCAGTTCCCGCCCACGGCGAGGCTGAACAGCGCATGGGTCGGAGCGTCGAACACCCAGCGACCGGGGATGGGCACATCCCACTCCTCGACATCCATCACGATCTGGCCGTCGATGGCCATGACGATCCGGCCCTCATGCTTCTCGACCGTGTAGACGTGGAAGTCGTCCGCGAGGGGCTCCGGCATGTCGTGGCCCTCGTCGAGCGCCCACTTGTCCGTGAAGCCCGTCGGGCCATGGAGGTGGTGGGCGCTGCGGCTCGTGGTGTTCGGCGTCTCGATGATGTCGACCTCTCCCGCTGCCGGCCAGCCGACCCGGTCGATGTTGTCGCCCAGCAGCCAGAAGGCGGGAAGAAGCCCCTGTCCCTCCGGGAGCTTGATGCGCGCCGAAAGCCGCCCGTAGGTGAAGGACCAGTTGCCGTGGGTGGTGATGCGGCCCGAGGTCGGCGAGGTGCCGTCCTCGGGCACGGTGGCGGTGATCACCAGGTTGCCGTCGCCGTCGAGGGCGACGGCGTCCTCGGTGTACTCCTGCAGCTCGTTGTTCCCCCAGCCTCCGCCGCCCGTCTGGATCTTCCACACATCGGGATTCGGCTTCTCGCCGGCGGCACCGTCGAAGTCATCGAACAGCACCGAGTCGTCTCCGTACCGCGCCCCGAGGAAGGAGAAGCCGGTGAACCACCAGACGCCGCCGAGCACCAGCAGGATCGCGAGGATTCCGGCGGGGATGCCGAGGGCCAGCCGGCGTCGCCGGCGTCGCCGCGTCTGCTCGGAAGGGGCGGTGCCGGGGTCGGGGCCGGGGTCGGTGAGGGTGGCGGTCACGGGAGCAGTCCCTTCGGATCGTGGCGGAGGAGGTCGCACGCGGCGGTGACCGCGTCGCGCTCCCACAGCGAGCTGTCGAAGCTCACCGAGATGTTGAGACGGCGGCGCAGGACCGCGGTGAGCGCTGTGATGCCGTTGCGGCCCGCGGGGTCCACCGACACCCGCACGATAGCGTCGTCCGAAGCCCAGGGAAGCGGCTCGAGGGCTCGGAGGAACCCCATGTCGCTGAGGATCGGGCTCGCCGCAGCCGGGACCGAGGTCGGAGCGGCACGCCGCCACGCCCGGGTGCTGAGGCCCGAGGTGAGGGCCGCGAGCGGCCGGCCGACGTGAAGATCCCGATGGAAGCGCGCCCCTGCCACGTCGATGCCGTCCCGCACCGAGACCGGGTGGCCGACCACGAAGTTCGCGAGCGTCGATCGTCCGGACGGGAGGTATCGGCGCAGGTCGACGAGGATCGCGCCCTCGTCCATCACGGGGACGCCCGAGCGGCGCAGCGCTTCATGGAGGGCGAACATCATCGCGAGGGTCGGCGGCACGCGCCCTCTGCTCCAGTCGGCGAGGGCGCGGAAGGTGGCGGCATCCATCGTCCCCGTCACCAAGTCGAGGCGGTCTCGCCGGGCGGGCACCGTCGGGCCCGAGTAGCCCGGCCGGTCATCGGCCCACCGGTCCCGCAGCAGCGCGCCGAGGCGGCTCGCGTGACGCCCGTAGGTGGCAGACAGTGCGGCGGGGAGGGGGTTGCGGTCGTCCGCGCTCGCGAAGACGGCCGGAGTGCCGCGTCCGGCCAGGGCGCCGGCGGTGAGCATCACGCTGAGGAAGCCGTCGCCGAGCCGGTGATCGATGCACAGCGACGCCCGGTCCTCACCGAGGAAGACCATGAAGGGCAGGTCGGGTGCCGCGATCTCCCGCAGCAGCGGCAGGCCCGCATCGCCGGTGCGATCCGCGGGCAGCGGCTGGACCATGCACTCGGCCTGCGCATCGAGCCGGCTTCCGTCATAGCGCCATCGGCCGCCCTCGAACGTGCGACCCGCGCGTGCGTCGGCGCCCATCCCGATGAGCGCGCGCACGGCGCTTACCACGGTCGCCCGCTCGGGCACGATGAGCGGCGCGAGCTCGACGCTGATCCGCACGCCGTCCGAGAGCAGGTCCCTGCCGGGGATCCTTCCCGATGAGACGGCGGCGTGCTGCGGCTCGACGCGGTCGTCGTGCCGCGCGGACATCGTCGCCCTCGGCTCCCGTGCGATGACCACGGCTACACCATGTCCTTGGCGGCGGCGAGGTCGGGTGCGAACTCGAGCGGAAGGTCGAGGTCGCTGAACCAGGTCGCGGCATAGCTGGTGAGCTTGCCGTTGGCGTTGTCGATCGCGATGACCCGCCGGCCCATCTGCAGGGCGATGAGCATCGCATGAAGTCGATCGGTGATGATGGTCTCACCGGGGGAGAGGAGCGCGACCCCGGTCGCCAGCCGCTTCGACGCGTCGGCGAACCAGCGGTCGGCCGACCGGTTCATCGTGCGGGTCACCGCGCCCTCGAACAGCGTGCGGCTCAACCGCTGCCGCAGGCGGTCGGCGAACGTCATCGCGGGCCAGTCGACCGCCGTCTCGGTGCTCCCGGGGCCGGCGCTCTCCTCGTCACGACGCAGCAGATGCACCACCGCGGTCGAGGGCGCCGCCGACTCGAGGCGCCCCAGCATGTGCACGCTGTCGGGGGCGAGGATCACGTTCGGCACGAAAGCGCTCACCGCGGAGAGCGAGACCCGGTCCCGCACCGCCATGCGCAGACGGCGCCGCGGCGCCATGCGCGACGCGAACGCGCGCCGATCGGCATCCGACTCGAAGTGCACCGACTGCGGCTCCTGGATGAGCTCGATCCGCGGATCGAGGCGCTCCGCGAGGCGATAGCGGTGCTCGCTGTGCTGCGGGTACAGACCGCCGAAGTTGCCGCCGCCCTGGATGGCGACGGGCCAGGGCGATTCATAGACCTTCGGCGAGATCGTGCGCCACGAGTACGCGGCTTCCAGGCGGATCCCCGCCTGGCGCCAGAACTCGGCCTGGCCGAGTGCGATCACCGAGTCGCCGATGTTCTCGTAGTCGGGGAAGTCGGTGAGCACGAGCCGGTCGACGTCCCGGTGCAGCGCGGACATCGCGATGTACGAACGGCGCTGCATCCGGCTGATCGCGTCTTCGGTGTGCGGCAGGCGCGAGTTCGTGTTCTCGATCGGCAGCGTCACGGGGTGTCCTCCACGGTGCGGCCGCCGCGCAGGCGGCGGGTGAGGGCGGATCGCAGCGACGAACGAGTCGTCGCGTCCAGGGCGATGAAGTAGTAGAGGGTGATCGCCGTGATCGCCCAGACGGCGCCGATGACGGGGATCAGGGCGAGCGGCGGGTCGAGCAGGCTCACCATGACCAGCGCTGCGGCCACCGGTGCGACGGTTCCGAACGGCAGCAGCAGGCAGCGGATCGCGAAGTCCTTGAGGGAGAGGTCCAAGCGTCGCAGCGCGATCGCGATGTAGAAGGGCTCGAGCAGGAAGATCGGCAGGGTGAGTCCCCACGCGATGCCCGTGAGCCCGAACGTCGCGCCGAGCACGAACGCAAGTGCCGTGCCCGTGACCGCCCAGGCGGTGTGCAGGATCTCGTATCCGCGCACCGAGCCCTGCGCGGTGAGGATGGGGACGGCGAGGAGGTGGTTGTTGTTCGCGAACATCGACAGTACGAGGATCTGCGCGACGACGGCGGCGGCGACGCCCGACGGGCCGAGCCAGACGCTCATGATCTCGGGCATGAAGACGACCACGGGCACGAGGACGACCATCATCAGCATGTTCGCGTAGCTGGTGCCCCGAAGGTACATCTCGCCGATCGATGCACCCGCCGCACCGCCTTCGCGCATCGAGGCGGTCGGCAGGATCGCGGTCGCGAGCGAGTTCGTCACCTCCTTCACGAGCAGGTAGATGCGCTGCCCCGCGGCGTACAGGGCGGTGTAGGCGATCGGGAGCATGAGGGCGGTGAGGATGCCGCCCACCTGCATGATCACCACGCCCGCGAGGCCCAGGACCATGAGCTGAGCGGACATCGCGAACAGCTCGCGGAACACGCTCCACCGGAAGTCCCTGGGCCGGGCGGTGACCTGCGGCGCCCGCCTGCGGCGCAGGACATACGTCGCGATGCCGAATGCGAGGATGCCGAGCACATCCACCGCGGCGACGGCGACGATCCCGATCCCCGCCCAGCACACCAGCACCGTGAGCGCGACGCGGAACACCGCGAGGCCGATGAGGAGGTAGTTGACGTCGTCGAGGCGCCCGATCCCGGTGAGGATCTGCCGGTTCGAGGAGAACGAGAGCAGGATGAACACGTTGGCGACACCGAGGATCGCGAGGATCCAGGCGGTGTCGGCCAACTCCGGACCGAACTGCGTGCGGGGGATGGTGAGGGCGAACACCAGCGCGGTGGCACCGGAGAGGGCGACGGCCGCCGCGAGGAAGAACACATTGCTCGCCGCAGCGACCCGGCGCATGCGGGCGAAGTCGTTGGAGGGCGCCGCCACTCCGATGAACCGCGTGGTGGCGCCTCCCACGCCGAGATCCTGCTGGAACAGCGCGCCGACGGCCACCGTGAGCATGTACAGGCCGTAGGCCTCCGCGCCGAATGCGGTGAGCACCACCGGGAGCAGCACCACATACGCGATCATCGACGCGAAGCGCGCTGCGTAGGTCGTGAGGACCGCGCCCGTGATCCCTCCCGCGCCGGCGGCGAGGTCGGGCTGAGGGCGGCTCCTGCGCTGCGCCGCGGCGTCGACGGGGGCGCGCATGTCAGCCCTGCCCCGCGGGGTCGGCGCTGAGCGTGAGATCGAGTCGGTAGACGAGCGTCTCGTCCGATTCGTAGACCAGATCCCAGCGGGGGTCGTCCTCGAGGAAGCCCTGGAACCGGTCGAGCGCGCCGTCTGGGAGGGTGCCGTAGTACGCGCTGTACGCGCGCATCTGCTCCGTGATGACGACCAGGGCGGGACGCTGCTCCCACACCAGGCTGTCCGTGAGACGTTCCACGCGGCGTGGGTCGGCGAACTCCTCGTCCTCCCAGCCGGGCCACGACGTCAGCCACATGTCGATGCCGCTGTCGAAGAGCTGGTTCGCGCGGACGAAGTCGACGTACTCCGCGACGATCCGGCCCGGTGCGCCGGGGGCGACGCCGATCGTGAGGGTGGAGGGATCCTCCTCCGTGAGCACCTGGGTGGTCAGCCGCACGGATTCCGGGGTGACGAGGTTGGCGAACCATCCGCCGTACGACGTCTGGATCGACCCCAGCGCGACGATCGTGAGGATGGTCGTGACGGCCACCTGCGCGGCGCGCCGGCCGAGAGCGAGTCCGCCGCTGAGCATGCGCGTGAGGACGGGAGCGAGGATGAGCATGCATCCGGGGATCGAATAGAGGAACACGCGGAACATCGCCTCGCCGCCGTACCCCTGGCCGAGGAGGATCAACCCCGGCGAGAAGGCGACCACGGCCGGCGCGGCGATGTCGCGCCACCGGTCGCGATGGCGGATGAGGTGCACCACGACGACGGCTGCGGTCGACGCCCACACGAGCCCGGTGATCGCCCGGGCGATCCACGCGTTGATGGTCTGTCCGATGCTGGGGGCGCCCAGCACCTCGTTGCGCGCCGACGGCGTCAGGATGTTGCTCAGGAAGTCGAGGTTGATGAGGTCTCCGAACTTCACCACGACCTCGAAGTGCAGGAGCAGGTAGCCGACCGCGATCGCGGCGAACACCGCGACGAGGTAGCGGGGTCGCACGCGTCCCAGCAGAGTGAGCAGCAGGATCGCGGCCAGCAGCCAGTACGGCGTGAGCTGATGCGTCACGACGATGGCGGTGAAGATCGGCACCGCCACCCACGAGGCGGCCCTCGTGCGGGTCGACGCCAGCACCAGGGCGATCACGACGATCCCGAGGGCGAAGGCGATGGCCTGCGGCGAGAGGTAGTCCTGCCCGACCCAGTTCACGAGGTGCGCCCCGAACGCGGCGACCAGCGCGGTCGGCGCGGCATATCCGTAGGTGCGGGCGAGGAAGAACACAGCTGCGGTGAACGCGAGCTGCGCACCGACGGCGAACCACTGCGCGATGACGATCGTCTCCGACCCGGTGATCGTGTTGATCCAGGCGATGAGCGAGAACGCCCCCGGCCAGTTGTGGTAGATGTCGGCCGTCACGTCGACGCTGCCGAAGCGCTGGATGTAGTCGATCGGTCCGAAGTGCTTGTACGTCCACGAGTAGAGCGGCGCATCGGCCGACACCGCCGTGGGCAGTCGCATCATGAGCACCGTCGCGACGAGCGCCACCCCGGCCGTGCGGGTGGCGCGGCACGCGATGGCGACGCAGAACGCGATGGTCGCCAGCGCGATCGACACCGGGAAGAGCGGGCTGGCGGCCGGAATCAGGCCGAACAGGTTCCAGGGGGCGTCGTGGAGGGTGGGGATGGCGATCGCCCAGGCGACGACGGCCACGAGGAGCACGATCGCGGCGGGCTTTCCCGACCAGCGGGTCGTAGACCGGTTCGTCGTCGCGGGGGAGGCGGGGCGCGCCTCGGTGACGGTCATGCGCCCCTCCTCATGACGAACGACGCCACGGCGCCCAGGCACGTCGCAGCGGCGGCCGCGACCAGCCAGGCGGCGGGCGCCCACCATCGGAGGTTGACGGTCGCGGTCGTGAGGAGGATCACCGCCGACAGGCCGAGGGCGGGGATGACGATCGGCGCGAAGTGCGCGGGGAGCGGCACCCACGCCCGCACGAGCGAGCCAGGGCCGATCAGGGTGAAGATCGCCAGGAAGGCGAAGGACACGCCTTCGGCCGTGGGGAGCAGCGCGAGCAGCCCGAACAGGCCGCCCAGAGCGGCCAGCACCGACCACAGCCGCCGATCGAGGGCGATGTCGCGCGAGGGCGGCCCGGCGAACGTGCCGACGACGCGCTGCGCGCGCCGCTCGGCGAAGTACGCGGCGGGGCCTCCGATGACGCTGGCCAGCTCGACCCGCCCGATGCCCTTGGACTCCCGCGACAGAGTGGCGGCCACCGTCGTCTCGTCCACCGACGCCATCGGCTTGTTGACCAGGCGCGCAAGAGCTCGCGGAGATCGGGCGATGGCCGCCCCGACGGTGCGGGGATCCAGTGCGACGGTCACGGCCCATGCGCCGAATCCACGGCCGTACCCGACGGCCTGCGCCTCGAGCGCGGCCAGGTCGTCTCGGTGCCGGTGCCAGACGACAGCGGCCGGGTTGACCACGATCGCCTGCCCGTCGTAGAGCATGCGGAGGAACATGTCGAGGTCCTCGCCGCCCTTCGTGCGGGTGCCGGCTCCGAGCGCGGTGTCGAAGCCGCCGAGGGCGAGCATGTGGTCGCGGCGCACCGCGAAGTTCGCACCCGTGCCGAATTCGCCGACGCAGAACGGGAACATCGGGAGATCGCCCGGCGGGTCGCTCAGCCGGAAGATGCGCGCGGCGGTGAGCTTCGACCAGCTGACGCGTGCGTCGAACCACGCCTGCACCGCGTTGCGCAGCTCGCCACTGGGCACGATGCCGGTCACGCATCCGACGTCGTCGGCACGCACGAATCCCGCCATGATCGCCCAGAGCCATTGCGGATCGACGATCACGTCGTCATCGGTGTACGCGACGATGCTCGAGGAGGCTGCGTACAGCCCGGCATTGCGAGCGTGCGACAGCCCTGCCCTGTCCTCCCGCACGTAGCGGAACTCGGAGAACTCGTCTGCCAGAAGATCGTGGGTCTCGTCATCGGAGGGTGCGTTGTCGACCACGACGACCTCGGTGAGCGGATAGTCGATCGCCCGGATCGCGTCGAGCGACTCCCGCAGCAGGGCGCCGCGATCTCTCGTGCAGACCACGATCGTGATCGGCTGGGGAGCCGGGCGTGCCGCCGGCGGCGGGGGGGGAAGGCCGTCGAGCGCAGTCACCACGGCCGCGACATCCGCTTCGCCGTCCACGACGGGGACGGCGATGTATCCGCGGACCGAGCCGTGATCGCGCACGAGGAGTCTGGCGCGGTCGAAGCGGTCACCCGATTCGAGCACGATGCGCCGGGGTGCAGTGGCGAGGTCGGATGCCTCGACCAGACCCACCCACGTGGCGACCTGTCTGTCGACCGTGCCGTGGAGGGGCATGGCGAGGGGGAGCGAGAGAGTCGTCATGCGGGCGCACCTTTCGAGGGGAGGGGAGCGGTGCCTGAGCGATGTGCGTGGCGGAGGCCGACTGTGCCGATGACCGTGAGGACGAGTGCGGCGCACGCTACCGCTGTCGATGCGCCCAGGGCTCCCCACCGGGGGACGAGGAGGAGGGTGAATCCGAGCAGCGTGAGCACCCAGACCGCGTTGCCGACGAGCACCGGGCGCACGCGATGCCGCGCGCGCGACAGCGCCGACCAGAGGTCGTATCCGGGACGGATGGCGCTCGCCGCGGCGAGGATCCCGACGACCGCCATGCCGTACAGCGGCGGATATCCCCGACCGAGCAGGAGGAACATGAGGGGTGTCGCGATCGCTGCCGCCACGCCGAGGGCGCCTACCGCGAGCGACACCCTCAGTGCGTAGCCGTGAGCGAGTTCGGCGGTGTGCGCGAAGGCGCCGACCGCGCTCCGGGCGAGTGCGGTGGCCACAGCCACACCCACCAGGTCGAGGGTGACGCTGAACTGGAACGCGATGGCGAAGATCGCTCCTTCGACGGGTGAGGCCAGCGCGGTCACGAGGAACGAGAGCGACAGGCCGGCGCACATCACGATGCCGACGGCGATGGCGTTCTGGAACGCGAACCGGCGGAAGGCCCGCGCGAGATCGCCGTCCCACCGTCGCACAGACCCGGAGCGCCGATCGTCGCGACGGAGCGCCCGCGGAATCAGCACCGCGAGACTGAGGGTCGTCATCGCGATCGCGGGCAGGATCGTGGCAAGGACCAGGACGAGCGGTGTCGCGGGCGCGCCGAAGGCGAGCAGCGCGAGCAGGCCCAGCTTGAGCAGGTTGGCCGATCCGTTGACGAGGAGCGTCGCCCGCGCGTCGGAGGCGCCCGCGAGCGCCTGGGCCTGCACGTTGAACAGCGCCCAGGCGACCGCGCACGTCGCGACAACGCAGACCGTCCAGACCGGCGGCAGCATCGACGGAAGAAGGCCGGCGACCAGCGCGCCCGCGACGACTCCGCACACCAGCGCCAGCGCGGCGGTGACAGTGAGTGCCCGTCGGAGCGTCTCGCGGGCGGCAGGACCCCCGAGGGGGAGCATCACCACCAGCGCGCTGCCGGGTCCGTTCGACGCCAGCGCCGCGGCGGCCATCGCCGCGGCGAGCACGGATGCCTCGATGCCGAGCTGGGACTGGGGGATCCACACCGCGGCGAGCAGCCAGAACACGAAGCCCGAGCCCGCCGTCGCGGCGTACCCCGACGCGAGCCACAGCGAGTCGCGCGAGACGCGCGCGCGGACGCTCGCGGCTGGTGCAGCCTCGTGCGCGCGGGCGGGGCTGGTCATACGCGTGCCCCGTCGGTGAGCGGCGATCGCACGGCGCCCGTCCGCACCGCGGCGAGCCGGCCCCACAGGTATCCGAACCCGGCGAGCCCGAGTGACAGGGCGATCGCGAACGCGGGCACCAGGCCCGCCCCACCACGCCGCAGCTCCCGCCACACTCCGGCGGGAAGGACCCGCGTCGCATAAGCCGTCTCGGCGGCGAGTGCGTCCTGTCGGCCCACCGTGCGGGCGATCCCCGCCTTCGACAGCCCTTCGCACCAGCTGCGGCGGGCGACATACGCGAGCCGCACGCGATCAGCGCTCACGTGATGACGCACGTTCGCCGCGGGCGCGTACAGGATGGCGCGCGCAGGGTCGGCCTGGCGCAGCAGGATGCACGCCTCCGTCTCTTCGCATCCGATCGGGAGGGCGCCGATGCGGCCGGTGTCGGGATTGAAGCCGCCGATGGCCAGGAGCGGCTCGCGGCGGAACGCCATCGAGCAGCCCATCACATTGCGGATGGGCCCCGCCTCGGGAAGGCCGAGGTAGCTGCATCCGACGATCCACAGCAGCTCCTCCGGCAGCACGGCCGGTGCCTCGCCTGGCCAGATCGGGGCGGCGCTGCCGCCCACCGCGACCACCGTGGCATCGCCGAAGGGAGTCACGAGTGCTTCCAGCCACCCCGGTTCTGCCACAGCGTCGTCGTCGAGGAACGCGACGACCTCGCCGGTGGCCACCTGCAGAGCGGTGTTGCGCCCGCCGGAGAGCCCACGGCGTGCGGTATTGGACAGGACGACGAGGTCGGGCCAGCGCGAGCGGGCTCGCTCCAGCAGCTCATCGTTGTGGTCGACGACCAGGATCGTCTCGTGTTGCGGGGTCTGCGCGGACAGCGAGTCCATCGCGAGCACGAGCTGGTCCCAGCGGTCGATCGTGTACGCGCAGACGACGACGCTGACAGACATGGCTAGCCGGCCGTCTTGACCGACTCCTCGAGCACCGGGGTGGGGGGAGCGGAGCGGTTCGCAGTCGGGGTCGCCACGTCACGCGCAGACGTCGAGAACACGGGCGTCGTGGCGGGACGACGCGTGCGGCCCCAGCGGTTGAGGCGCTCGTCGAGCACAGTGCGCAGCACGCGCAGGCCGTCACTCACCGCGTTCAGGTTGCTCTCGCCGTGGATGCGCAGGAGCTCCACGCTCGGCACCTCCACCACGGTGAGGCGGTTCTCGGCGAAGCGGCAGTTGAGCAGCGTCTCGATCTCGAACCCGTCGCCCCACAGCATCTCGCCCTCGGCGCCCGCGATGTCGGGCGCCGGGAGGTCGAGCGCGGGCACGATGCGGCGCCAGAAGGCGTTGTAGCCGTAGCAGAGGTCGGAGTACTTGGTCCCCAGGAGCACGTTCGTCAACAGGTTGAGGAACTTGTTGCCCAGCTGCCGGTGGAACGTGATGTCCTCACTGCCGCCGCCCGCCATGAAGCGACTTCCCTTGGCGACGTCGGCGCCGCCGATCAGTGCGTCGACGAAGCGGGGAATCTCGTCGGCATCGGCCGAGCCGTCGGCGTCGAACATCACGATGATGTCGCCGGTCGCGCGCTCGAACCCGCAGACGAGCGCGTTGCCCTTGCCCTTGCGTGTTTGGGTGATGACGTCGACCGAGGGTCGCACGCGCCGCGCGACCTCCTGCGATCCGTCCACGGAGTGTCCGTCGACGACGATGATCTCGTGCACGTCGGGGAGGAGGGGAAGCACGATCTCGAGGTTCTTGGCCTCGTTCCGAACCGGAACGATGATCGAGACGCGCGGGGAGGAGAGGTTCGAATCGTTGGACATGTGACGCCCTTCCATGGGGAACGGTGGAGCGGTGATTGTCTGTCCGACGCGAACGGGCTGGTCGCACCCGTCGCGTCGATGCGGTCCAGCACACACCCCGTGTGACTCGAATCCGCTCGTGGGGGAAGCGGATCCCGTGGGGCTCGGTTTGCCGATTTCGTTCTTCTTCGAGCGTGACCACGCGGTGTTTCAACTGCGTGAACGCGACGCCAGATTCGGGTTAACTGCACAGTTTTCGTGTCCCCTCTTCGGAGGACATTTCGCAGGTGATCGGATAAAATGTCCTCCATAAGGCGGACAAGAGCGGCCTCGGGCACCATGGAGGGTCCTCTCAGAACGGGCATTCAGAATGGATGCCGGTCACATCCCGAGCGTCGATCGCCTCGGGTCATCTCAACCTGGGGGCACGTACACGTGGGGATCTCGAAGAAGACGGTTCCGCAGGCGAATGACATGTGCGCGTGCGGGCACGCGTACGAAGCGCACGAGCACTACCGCAAGGGCACGGAGTGTTCGATCTGCGATGTGAGGGCGTGCTCCGCCTTCTCCGCAGCCACCGTCGTGGAGTACTCGAAGGCTCAGTGACGGTCGCCGGCGCTGTCCGAAACGCGTCGGCATCCGTTCGTCCTAAACTTGACCCTCGTGGTCACCCGTCTGTCGCACTTCTTCCTCCGCACACTCCGTGAAGACCCCGCTGACGCCGAGGTCACGAGCCACAAGCTGCTCGTGCGCGCCGGCTACATCCGGCGCCAGGCGCCGGGCATCTTCGCGTGGCTGCCGCTGGGTCTGCGCGTGAAGGCGAAGGTCGAGCAGGTCATCCGCGACGAGATGACGAACGCGGGTGCGTACGAGGTGCACTTCCCGGCGCTGCTGCCCCGCGAGCCCTACGAGGTCACGGGCCGATGGGAGGAGTACGGCGACGGCATCTTCCGTCTCAAGGACCGCAAGGACGCCGACTACCTGCTCGCCCCCACGCACGAAGAGGTCTTCACGCTGCTCGTGAAGGACCTCTACTCGTCGTACAAGGACCTGCCGCTCACGATCTACCAGATCCAGGACAAGTACCGCGACGAGGCGCGTCCCCGCGCGGGCCTCCTGCGCGGCCGCGAGTTCACCATGAAGGACGCGTACTCGTTCGACTCGTCGGACGCGGGCCTCGACGCGAGCTACATGCTGCAGCGCGACGCGTACGAGCGCATCTTCCAGCGGCTGGGTCTCGAGTACGTGATCGTGCAGGCGGATGCCGGGGCCATGGGCGGTTCGCGCTCGGAGGAGTTCCTGCATCCCACGGCCGTCGGAGAAGACACGTTCGTGCGCTCGGCGGGCGGATACGCCGCGAACGTCGAGGCCTACACGACCATCGCGCCCGAGCCGATCGCGCTCGACGGACTCGGTGCTCCCGTCATCTTCGACTCACCGGACACCCCCACGATCCAGACGCTCGTCGACCATTCGAACGCGCACCTCGACGCTCCCGCGTCGGGCATCGCGGGCCCGGCCACCGACGGCCTGTCGGAGTGGACCGCCGCGCACACCCTCAAGAACGTCGTACTGGCGCTCACGCACCTCGACGGCACCCGCGAACTCGTGATCGTCGGCGTGCCCGGCGATCGCGATGTCGACGACAAGCGCGTCGAGGTGGCGTTCGCCCCGGCCGAGGTGGAGCCCGCGACGCCCGAAGACTTCGCGGCGCATCCGCTGCTCGTGAAGGGCTACATCGGACCGTGGTCCGAGACCGGCGCCGTGCTCGGCGAGGAGTCGGCGACCGGGATCCGGTACCTGCTCGACCCCCGCGTCGTCGACGGCACCGCGTGGGTGACCGGGGCCAACATCGACCAGAAGCACGTGCACACGCTCGTCGCGGGCCGAGACTTCACGGGCGACGGATTCGTCGAGGTGGCCAGCGTCCGCGCCGGCGACCCCGCGCCCGACGGCTCGGGTCCGGTCGAGCTCGCGCGCGGCATGGAGATCGGGCACGTCTTCCAGCTCGGCCGCAAGTACGCCGACGCGCTCGGGCTCAAGGTGCTCGACGAGAACGGCAAGCTCGTGACCGTCACGATGGGCTCGTACGGCATCGGCGTCACCCGCATCCTCGCGATCATCGCCGAGCTCAACAACGACGACAAGGGCCTCATCTGGCCGGCGTCGGTCGCGCCCTTCGACGTGCACGTGGTCGCCGCCGGCCGCGAGCCGGTGATGTTCGACGTGGCCGCGCAGCTGTCGGCAGATCTCGAAGCGGCCGGGCTCGACGTGCTCTACGACGACCGGCCTAAGGTCTCGCCCGGCGTGAAGTTCGGCGACGCCGAGCTCGTCGGCGTGCCGAAGATCGTGATCGTGGGCCGCGGCGCCGCCGACGGCCAGGTCGAGCTCTGGGACCGCCGCACCGGCGATCGCGAGGTCGTCTCGGTCGCCGACGCCGTCGCCCGCCTCAGCGCGCGCTGAACCGAGCATCGCCGCCCCCCGTTCGAGGGTCGGCGATGACCGCCACGTGGCGGGCCGCAGCCGGGATCGTTCACGCGTCGGCCACCGAACGGCCTCTCGGCGTGGCACTCTGGGCGTCATGGGCCCCAGCGACACCGGAACCATCCCGCACCCCGTGACCGAGGAGCTGCGCGCGACGATCGCCGCAGCGGGCATCACCGAGAGCACCGACCTGGTGGCGCGGATCCTCGCGACGGGCATCGGACTGGGGATCGACGACACCGAGCGCCTCGATCTCAAGATCACGTCGGCGGCGCTCAGCGAGATGCGCGCCGCGTTCCGCCTGTTCGCGCCCTACCGCGGGATACCCAAGGTGACGATCTTCGGCTCCGCGCGCACGCTGCCCGACGACGCGCTGTACCGCCAGGCGTCGGAGGTCGCCACCGCACTCGCCGAGCGCGGCTGGATGGTCGTGACCGGCGCGGGGCCTGGCATCATGCAGGCGGCCGCCGAGGGCGCGGGCCCGCACAGTTCCCTCGGCGTCTCGATCCGCCTCCCGTTCGAAGAGAAGCCGAACGCGATCGTGGGTGCGAACGCGCGCAACGTGGCGATGAAGTACTTCTTCACGCGCAAGCTCATGCTCGTGAAGGAGTCGAGCGGATTCGTGTGCGTTCCCGGTGGGTTCGGCACGCTGGACGAGATGTTCGAACTGCTCACGCTGCAGCAGACCGGCAAGGCCGATCCGACGCCCATCGTCCTGCTCGATGCGCCGGAAGGCACGTTCTGGTCGGGGCTGCGCCGCTTCGTCGACGATCATCTGATTCCGTCCGGGGTGATCTCGAAGGGTGACTTCGACCGAGTGCTCGTCACCGATTCGGTGACGGCCGCGGTCGACGAGCTCACCGGGTTCTACCGCAACTACGACTCGCTGCGGTGGGTCGGCAAGCGGCTCGTGCTGCGTCTGAAAGCGGAGCCGACGGATGCTGAGGTCCAGGCGCTGAACGCCGCGTTCGGCGATCTGGTCACCGATGGTGAGATCGAGCGTCGCGGACCGCTGACCGTCGAGATCGAGGACGACGACGAGCTGCACCGGCCGCGACTGGTCCTGCGCCTGAATCAGTTCCGCGTGGGGGAGCTGCACCGCCTGATCCGGGCGATCAACGCCCTGGATTCCGCGCCGAGCGTCTGACGGTTGCTGCCGCGCGCGGGCGGCGGCGGCAGCATCCGTTCGATGAAGCCGTTCTCATGCCCTCGTCTCCGGCCGTTCACCTGCGGTTCCCAGCGGCTTCGCCACACGGGGCGAGGCTGGCGCCACCCCACGCCAGCCGCTGTCATGCATGCCGAGAGGACGCTCGTGAGCATCATCGAAGGATTCCGCCGTTCCCTGCCCATGGCAGATCACGCACGAGGCAAGCGCCTCGCCGTGACCTGCCAGTACAAGTGCGCCAACGCGTGCCTGGGCCCGGAATGCAACTCGTCGCACAACGAGACGTTCCAGGAGGTCGCCGCCGCCGCGCTGTCGCGTCGCGCGCTGCTCGGGCTCGGTGCCGCAGGTGCCGTCGCCGTCGCCGTCGGCGGGCTTCGCGGGCAGACACCGCTGTCGGGCCCGGGTTCATCCGGTGTCGGGGGAGCGGGCGCCGCATTCGCGCGCCCCGCGGGCGGCAGCCTCCCGTTCGACCCGATCGCGCCGGTGAACCGCCTGGTCGACGAGTTCACCGTGCCGGCCGGCTACACGTGGCGCCCGATCATCCGCTGGGGCGACCCGCTGTTCTCGAACGCTCCGGCCTTCGACATCAACGCGCAGTCGCCCGCCGCGCAGGCTGTGCAGTTCGGCTACAACAGCGACTACCTCGACATCGTCGCCGACCCGAGCGGCAAGACCGGCGTGCTCGTCAACAACCACGAGTACGTCAACCCCGAGATCATGTTCGCGCCGACCACCGATGCCGCCGAACTGCAGCGTCGCGGCGACATCTACAAGGCCGCGCAGGGCATGTCGGTCGTCGAGATCACACGCAAGCGCACCGGCCAGCCCTGGTCGTACGTCGTCGACGGCAAGCGCAACCGCCGCATCACCGTCGAGACCGTCTTCGAGCTCACCGGCCCCGCCGCGGGCAGCGACCTCGTGAAGACCGCTGCCGACCCCGAGGGTCGCTGGGTGCACGGCACGCTCGGCAACTGCGCCGGCGGCACCACGCCCTGGGGCACGATCCTCTCGGGTGAGGAGAACTTCAACGGCTACTTCGCGTGGGCGGCCGACACCCCCGCGCAGAAGCGCTACCAGTCGTCTTCGTCGACCTCGACGTCCACCGGCTGGGACAAGTACGACCCCCGCTTCGACGCGCACAACCCCGACTACGTCAACGAGCCGAACCGCTTCGGCTACATCGTCGAGATCGACCCGCAGGACCCGACCTCGACCCCGCGCAAGCACACCGCCATGGGTCGCTTCAAGCACGAGGGTGCGAACGTCATCGTCGCCGAGGACGGCCGCGTAGTCGCCTACATGGGCGACGACGAGCGCAACGACTACCTCTACAAGTTCGTCTCGAAGAACAAGATCTCGGGCTCGCGCAAGAAGAACCTCCAGCTCCTGAGCGAGGGCGACCTGTACGTGGCCAAGTTCGCGGGCAACTCGCCGGCGGGCCAGATCACCGGCACCGGCGCCCTTCCGGCCGACGGGAAGTTCGACGGGTCGGGCACCTGGATCCCGCTCACGCAGAACGGTCAGAGCGTCGTCCCCGGGTTCACGACCGACCAGGTGCTCGTCTACACGCGTCTGGCGGCGGATGCTGTCGGCGCGACGAAGATGGACCGCCCCGAGGACGTCGAGCCCAACCCCAAGACGGGCAAGGTCTACCTCGCGCTCACGAACAACTCGGGGCGTTCAGCGGCGACGCTGGACGAGGCGAACCCGGTGACCGGGAACCGGTACGGCCACGTCATCGAGATGACCGAGACCGCCGGGCAGGCGGGCACGACGTTCGGCTGGAGCATCCTGCTGCTGTGCGGCGATCCGGCCCTGTTCGCGAACACGTACTTCGCCGGCTTCCCGAAAGAGCTCGTGTCGCCGATCTCGTGCCCCGACAACGTCGCGTTCGACTCGGCGGGCAACCTCTGGATCTCGACCGACGGCGCGCCCAGCACGATCGGCTACAACGACGGCTTGTTCCTGGTGCCCCTCGAGGGCGCCGAGCGCGGCCACGTGCAGCAGTTCCTGTCGGTGCCGCGCGAGGCCGAGACCTGCGGTCCCGTCATCCACGACAAGGACGGCCTCGTGTTCGTCGCCGTGCAGCACCCCGGTGAGGGCGGCACGTTCGCCGCGCCGACGTCCTTCTTCCCGGACTACGACTCGACGGCGCCGGGCTCCGTCCGCGCGCCGCGACCTTCGGTCGTGCAGGTCTACCGCGGCTGAACCCGCGCCGGATCCGGACGCCGCCCCGCCTTGCCCAGGCGGGGCGGCGTTCTCGTCGCCGCGTCAGGACTCCGGGTTGGGGTCGCCCAGGATCCACGGCGGACCCAGGGGCAGGACGCGGCGCCCGATCGTGCGCCAGTAGAACTTCTCGACGAGCATGTAGGCCGCGAGCGCCGACGCGAGCATGAGCAGGATCGAGCCGGTGATCGCGAGGCCCTCCGTCGCGGTGAACGCGGCGACCGACTGGAAGCCCAGCCCGAGCGAGACGCTGAGCAGTGTGATCGGCAGCACGGAGTTGTGCACGGCGCCCGCCGGCGTGAACAGCAGCGCGAGGATCGCGAACACGAGCGAGAAGAGCCCGCGAGCCTGGGCGGTGACCTCGAAGAAGCCCAGCTCCTCGCCCAGGAGGAACCCGGGGACCACGATCCAGTACCACCCGAAGGCGTTGTAGACGATGAAGTGGAAGTTGTCGCCGGCGAAGTACGACAGCATCCCCGCGGTGACCTGCACCACGCCGCCGAACACCGCGCCCACCCAGAAGACCGGTGCGTCGTCCTGGAGTCCCAGATGGGCGAGCTGTGCCGTCACGGTGGCGATCACGAAGCCGAGGAGGCCGATGAGCCCGGGGTCCGCGACGCGCAGGCCGCTGCCGCGGGGAACGCGCAGGGCATCCGTGATCGCGATGTTCGTCGTGCCGTCGGTCATGCGCGTGCCTCCTGTGGTCCCCGGTGCCGCCTGAGTCGTGCACGGCCAGTATGGCGGAGGCGCGAGGGATCCAGCCGGTGTCGGCGCGGGTCGGCGCGGTCACGGCGGCCGCAGAGCGGGGTCAGCAGCTGACGCGGCCGTGCGACATCGTGTCGTCGGGCGTGTCCCTCGTCACGAGCGCCTTCAGCATGCCCGCCGCCGCCACGAGCTTGCCGTGCCGGGGCTCCCAGAACTCGCACTCGACGGGTGTCACCCGGAGCAGCACGATGCCGGGCGTCTCGAGTCCGTCCTCGAACCAGATGTCGAGGCTGGGGGAGTACAGCTCCTTCATCTTCGCGGCATCGCGGACGACCTGGGCCCGGCCGGCGACGGAGACGTAGCGGTGCCCCTTGGCGTCGAGGTACGCCAGCCCCACGTCGTGCTGCGGATCGGCCTGGCTCTCCGACACCTTCGCGGTGTCGGCGAGGGTGAAGAACCAGATGTCGCCCTTGCCATCCATCTGCCGGGTGCTCATCGGCCGGCTGACGAGATTCCCCGCGGAATCGCGCGTGGTCAGCATGGTGAAGTCGATGTCTTCGACGAGCTCCTTGACCCGCGCGATCGCTTCGGGGCCGGTGACGAGATCTTCCTCTGTGTGGGTCATGCAGCCAGGTTGCGCTCCGCCACGGCCCTCTGCCAGGGCATTGACAGGACGGATGCTGCGACCTAAACCCTGCGCGGGGGTCCGGTCACATCCACGCGAAGCGTGCCCGGGCGATCGTGAAGACGCCGTATGCGATCAAGCCCAGGCCGACCACCCACGCGAGCGCAGGTCCGAGCGGGAGGTCGAGCAGCGCGTCGACGGCGCCGTCCAGGCCGCCGGCGGCCTTGGCGTCGGCGCGCACCGCGGCGATGACGAGGAGCACCCCGACGATCAGCAGCGCCACGCCTTTCGCGATGAAGCCGACGACACCGAGGACCGTCACGCTGCGTCCGATCGCTCCTTGCGGGATCCGGATGCGTGTGCGGAAGCTCCGCCTGACGCCCATGACGACGAACGCGGCGCCACCGATGCCGATGGCGACACCGATGAGGCCCAGCACGATCGGGCCGCCCGGGAGCTGGAGGAGACCCCGGCTGGCACCCTCTGCCGCTTCCTCGCCGTCGGGGCGCGCACCCACCGCCACCGCCGCCGCGATCGCTCCCAGCGCAGCGAAGACCGCGGCCTGGCCGAACTCGGCGAGCCGGCGGCTCCACTTGCGCGCAGCGCCCTCGACGTCGCCCGACAGATCGTGCGCCAGGATGCCCTCGCTGACGTGCCATAGGGCGAGCGCCCACAGTCCGATCGCGATGAGCCAGAGCACGATGAACCCGACCGGCGCCCCCGCGACCGCTTTCAGGGCACCCGCCTGATCGCCCTCACCGCGCCCGCCGGAGGCGATCACGATGACGATGACGCCGATGAGGGCGTGGATGACGCCGTTCGCGACGTAGCCCGCGCGCGCCAGCGTCTCGAAGACGGAGTTCGACTCAGCCTCGCGCGCGAGCTGCTTCGCCCCCGCTTTCACGCCGGCACGGGTCTTCACGCCCTCACGCTAGCCCGCGCGTTCCCGGTCGGCAGGGGCTTGACGGGGCCTTCCCGCGGTGGCACCCCGCCGCCGCGGGTCATGCGCGGCCGCGTCATACCCGCGCGATCTATCATGGGGCGGATGATCCGCGAGGGCCGTCGACCACCGGCGACCGGATGGAGCGTCGTCCCCCGACTGGTTCGGGGAGCTCCTCCCGTCGTGCTCGTCGTGGTGGGCGCCCTGTCGCTCCTCGTCGGGCTGCTCATCGTGACGCGACCGCTGACGTCCCTCGTGCTGCTGACCGTGTACGTGGGCCTCAGCGCCGTCTTCTCGGGTCTCGCGCGGCTGTTCGCCGCGCCCGAGGCGCCGCTGTGGTCGCGCGTCACGTTCGGCGGCATGTGGATCGCGCTGGGCCTCGCGATCCTCTTCGGCCTCGGTCGCACGCTCGAGCTGCTGCCCGAGATCATCGCCGTGCTCCTCGTGCTGGGCGGCCTGGCGTCGATCTACGACGCGGTGTCGCGCGGCAGCGTGAGCCAGCGCGTGCTCGCCGGGGTCTGGGCCGGCGCGCAGATCGCCTTCGGCGTGCTGTCGTACGCCTGGCCCGACGTCACCGTGCTCCTCGTCGCGGTGATCTTCGGTGTGCGCACGATCGTGTTCGGCGCCACGCTGCTCGTCCGCGCGGTGCGCGCCTTCGTGGAGGGAAGGCGTTCTGTGCCGGCGACGGGGCTGCCCGCAGCTTCCGTTCCCCCATCCACGGCCCCGAGACGTCGCCGTGCCCGTGCCGCCTGGCTGGCGGCGGGACGATACGCACTGTCCGCGCTGCTGGTCGTGCTCGCGGTCGGCGGGTGGTGGGCGAACTCGTGGTTCGAGGACGGCGCGCAGGTGGTCGACGCGTTCTACGATCCGCCCGACGTCGTGCCGTACGACCACGGACGCCTGATCCGCAGCGACGACTTCTCGGGCCAGAAGCCCGCCGGCGCCGACGTCCATCGCATCCTGTACACGACCCGCGACGCGAACGGCCAGCCCGCGGTGGCCAGCGCGCTCGTCATCGTTCCCCAGGACCCGCCCCCCGGACCGCGGCCGGTCGTGGTGTGGAACCACGGCACCACCGGCGTCGCACGCGGCTGCGCGCCGAGCCTGCGCGACGCGTCAGCGACGAAGTGGGCGATCCCGGGACTCGACCAGGCGATCGCGAACGGCTGGGTGGTCGTGGCCTCCGACTACTCGGGCCAGGGCGCACCCGGCGTCTTCCCCTACCTCATCGGCCGCGGCGAGGCGCGGTCGTCGCTCGACGCCGTCGTCGCGGCGCGAGAGCTCGACGGCGTCACGCTGTCGAGCCGGACCGTGGTGTGGGGACACTCGCAGGGCGGCCACGCCGCGCTCTGGACCTCGCAGCTCGCCGAGGATTACGCGCCCGAGCTCGACGTGCGGGGCACCGCCCTGCTCGCGCCGGCCGCCGAGCCCGTCGCGCTCGCCGAGGAGCTGACGAGCGGCGACGCGAACGCGCTGCTGTCGATCCTCATCTCGTGGGTGCTCGTGCCGTACGCCGACACCTACGACGACGTCGACCTCACGCGCTACATCGCTCCCGGTTCGGAGGCGATCGTCCGCGAGATGACCCAGCGCTGCCCGTCCGAGCCCGGCGTGATCGTGTCGGTCGCGACAGCGCTCGGCGTCTCGGAGGACCGCCCGCTCTACGTCGGCGACCTCACCGCCGGCGCGCTCGGCCGGCGCCTCGAGGACAACACCCCGAAGGGGCCCTGGACGCAGCCGATCCTCATCGCGTGGGGCGACGAGGACGAGGTCATCCCGCCCCACCTGCAGCACGAGCTCGTCGACCGGCTGTGCGCCGAAGGGAACCAGGTGCGCAGCCTCGAGTACCGCGGCTACGACCACCTGCGCACGCTGCTTCCCGGATCGCATTTCGTGCCGGTGCTCATCAAGTGGACGGACGCGCGGTTCCGCCACTCCGACACGCACGTCGACGACTGCCCGGCGGATGGGTGAGGGGGCGCGGGCAACGTGACGACGACCCCGCAGATCGTGGAGCCGACTCGCAGAACCGCGGGACGCGGCATCCGGTAATGTTGGAGGGTTCCGGCGCGCGACGACGCGCCGGTGAGAGCTGAATACGGAGGCCACTGTGGACATCGATCTCGGACTGCTGCGGACTGTCGAGCGCGAGAAGGAGATCCCCTTCGACGAGCTCGTGCGCATCATCGAACAGGCGATCCTGACCGCCTACGCCAAGCACACCTCGCCGACCGGCGAGCTGCCGGAGGGCGCACGCGCGGAGCTGGACCGCAAGACCGGTCACGTGGCCGTGTTCATCCCGCTGCTCGACGACGAGGGCGCGGTCGTCGGCGAAGAGGAGTCGACCCCCGAGGACTTCGGCCGCATCGCCGCGTTCGCCGCGAAGCAGGTCATCAGCCAGCGCCTCCGCGACATCGCCGACGACGCCGTGCTGGGGGAGTTCCGCGGCAAGGAGGGCGACATCGTCGCCGGCATCGTGCAGCAGGGCCCGAACCCGCGCATGGTGCACGTCGACCTCGGCACCGTCGAGGCGATCCTGCCTCCCGAGGAGCAGGTCCCCGGCGAGGACTACGCCCACGGTGCGCGCCTGCGCGTGTACGTGACGTCGGTCGCGAAGGGCACCAAGGGTCCGCAGATCACCGTCTCGCGCACGCACCCGGGGCTCGTCCGCAAGCTGTTCGCGCTCGAGGTTCCCGAGATCCCCGCGGGGCTCGTCGAGATCGTCTCGCTCGCCCGCGAGGCCGGCCACCGCACCAAGATCGCGGTCAAGGCGAACGACCCGTCGATCAACGCCAAGGGCGCCTGCATCGGCGAGCTCGGCCGTCGCGTGCGTGCCGTCACCGAAGAGCTCGGCGGCGAGAAGATCGACATCGTCGACTACGACCCCGAGCTCGCGAAGTTCGTCGCGAACGCGCTGTCGCCCGCCAAGGTCACGTCGAGCTTCATCCTGGATGCCTCGAACAAGGCGGTGCGCGCCCTCGTGCCCGACTACCAGCTGTCGCTCGCGATCGGCAAGGAGGGCCAGAACGCCCGCCTCGCCGCCAAGCTCACGGGCGCGAAGATCGACATCCAGCCGGACTCGATCCTCGAGGAGGGCTGAGGCAGCGCGCCCGCGCGGCGCCGGCTCCCAGCCCCGGTGTGTAGAATGGACCCTGTACGAACGTGCGTCGGATGCCGCACGCGTGCTCCCCGGGCCACCCTCCTCAGGGTGGTCTCCATCGATTCCCACCTCGTCGTCGACGAGCGCGCATCGATGCCCGGAAGAGGCGCGTGGGTGCAAGAGACGCAGGTGTGCGTGGATGACGCCCTCCGGCGCCGCGCCTTCGTACGGGCATTGCGTGTGTCAGGCCCGCTTGACACGCAGACCATCGAACAGCACATCCAGCGAAAAGGCTGAACGGCTATGGAAACAAAGTGAACGGCTCGAAATGAGACCCGTCCGCCGATAACGGTCTGCCCTGTCCGGGGTAGACCCCAGACAGGAGAATTGTGGCTGGAAAACCACGCGTGCACGAGATCGCTTCCGAGCTCGGCGTCGACAGCAAGGTCGCGCTCGAGAAGCTGAAGGCGCTCGGCGAATACGTCAAGAGCCCCTCGTCCACCATCGAACCCCCCGTCGCGCGGAAGCTCCGCGCTGCGCTCGAAGCCGACGGCGCGGCCAAGTCCGCTGACGGGGCACCCGCTGCGGCGAAGCCCGCCGCGGCGGCACCCTCCGCGCCTGCGGCGAAGCCCGGTGCGCCCTCGGGTCGTCCCGGCCCGGCTGCGAAGCCCGGTCCGGCGCGTCCGGCCGCTCCCGCTGCCCCCGCCGCGAAGCCCGCTCCCGCGGCGGCCGCTC
>JAVBUG010000077.1:0-7210 GCA_031555515.1 Microbacterium sp.
CGACGAGGAGCTGTCCACCGGCACCCTCCGCGTCGAGTCGTCGACGGCGCAGGGCGGCCGCGTGTCGTGGCGCGGCGTCGTCGACGTCGAAGGACGCCGTATCCCCCTGACGAAGTCGCGCACGATCATCGGCCGCGGCAGCGACGCCGACATCACCGTCGCCGACTCGGGCCCGAGCCGCAAGCACGTCGAGATCCTGTGGGACGGCGAGCGCGCCATGGTGCGCGACCTCGGCTCCACCAACGGCACCATGCTCGACGGCCGCAAGGTGGGCGAGGCGGCGCTGCCGCCCGACTCCACCGTGCGGATCGGCCGCACCGACATCGTGTTCCGCGTCGTCGCGCAGGCGAGCACGCCGCGGCCCGCAGCATCCGTCAACGATGCCACCCGGGCGTTCGACGCGCAGGAGAGGGGCCCGCTGGCATGAGCGAGCTCACCCTTCTGCTGCTGCGCATCGGCTTCCTCGTGCTGCTGTGGGCGTTCGTCTTCGCCGTCGTGTACTCGCTGCGCGCCGACCTGTTCGGAGTGAAGGTCAGACGGATGCCGGATGCTGCGGCCGCCGCCGCAGCCGCGCCCGCGGCATCCGTTCCGGGCGCCGCGTCGTCCGTCACCGCACCCGTCGCCTCTGCGGCAGCCGCGCCGGTGGCGAAGCCCGGCGGCCCGGCCACGACCGCCACCGCGTCGCGCATCGTCATCACGAGCGGACCGAAGACCGGGCTCGAGCTCCCGCTGGGGAACGAGCCGCTCACCATCGGCCGCTCGAGCGAGTCGGGTCTCGTCGTCCGCGACGACTACACGTCGAGCCACCACGCACGCCTGGTGCTGTGGGGCGACCAGTGGATGATCCAGGATCTCGACTCGACGAACGGCACCTGGCACGACGGTGCCCGTGTGACCGCCCCGGTCCCCGTGAACCTCGGCGCCCCGATCAAGGTCGGCGCGACGACGTTCGAGCTGCGGAAGTAGCGGGCGGACCCCTCCCACATGGTCTTCCAGGGCTCGAGCGCCGCGATCTCGCACACCGGCAAGGTGCGCTCCAACAACCAGGACTCCGGGTACGCCGGCTCGAACCTGTTCGTCGTCGCCGACGGCATGGGCGGGCACGCCGGCGGCGACGTCGCGTCGAGCCTCGCGATCTCGCGCCTGGAGGGGCTCGACCGGCCGTTCGACTCGACCTCCGAGGCCGAGCGGGCGCTGCGGGACGCGATCTCGGACGCCGCCGTCGACCTGATCGACACCGTCGGGGCCCGGCCCGAACTCGCCGGCATGGGGACGACGGTGAGCGCGCTGATCATGGTCGACGACTACGCCGTCATCGCTCACATCGGCGACTCGCGCATCTACCTGTTCCGCGACGGCGCGCTGACCCAGATCACCACCGACCACACGTTCGTCCAGCGCCTCGTCGACTCGGGCCGCATCACGCCCGAGGAGGCGCGCTACCACCCGCGTCGCTCCGTGCTCATGCGCGTGCTCGGCGACATGGACACCGATCCCGAGCTCGACACGTTCATCATGCCGACGCAGCCCGGCGACCGCTGGCTGCTGTGCTCGGATGGCCTTTCGGGCGTCGTGGACGATCCGCACACGTCCAAGGCGCTCGGGCTGGGCCTGGCTCCCGGCCGCACCGCCGACAACCTGCTCAAGCAGGCGCTCGACGGCGGCGCGCCCGACAACGTCACGATCGTCATCGTCGACGTCGGCGGGCAGCATCCACTGTTCTCGGGAACTCCCACGATCGTGGGGTCCGCCTCGAACCCGGTCGGCGTCGAGGTGCCTGCGGCCGCGCCGCGGCGCTCGAGCTGGCTGCACCCCAACCGCCAGGCGGCGAACGAGCCCACGCACTTCGAGCCGGCGCCCGAGTTCCTCGAGGAGCTCATCGAAGAGGACCGCCGCCGCGCGCGCCGGCGCCGCATCGGGTGGATCGCGGGCGTCGCGCTGGTGCTCGTGATCATCGCGGGAGCCGCGTGGATCGGCTACCAGTGGACCCAGACGCGGTACTACGTCGGCGCCGATGAGGACACCGTCGTCATCTACCAGGGCGTACAGCAGGGCATCGGGCCCATCTCGCTGTCCACACCGTACGAAGACACCGGGATCCCGCTCGATTCGCTCTCGGACTTCGCCCGTGCGACGGTGGAGCAGACGATCTCGGCGAACTCGCTGTCGCACGCGCGGCAGATCGTGTCGGGAATCAGCGACCTGGCGGGAGGCGGCGGATGAGCGCATCCACGAGCACGCCCACCGACGCGGTCTCGACCGACACCGCCGTGGTACGGGCGCTGCGCCGCATCCGCGTGCCGCAGACCCAGCGCAACCGCGAGCTGGCGCTGCTGCTCTTCGCGTTCGCGATCAACGCGTCGGCGATCGCGCTCGTGCAGCTCGGCGCGCAGGACTTCATCGACTGGACGTTCCTGGTCTACTGCGGCGGCCTGACGGCCCTCGTGATCGCGCTGCACATCCTGCTGCGCCTGCGCGCCCGAGCCGCCGATCCGTTCGTCGTGCCGATCGCGACCCTGCTCACCGGGCTCGGTCTCGCGATGATCTACCGGCTCGATCTGTACCGCGAGCGCCACGGGTGGGACGCGTTCTCGACGCGGCAGCTCGCCTGGGCGGCGATCGCACTGGTCGCCGGGATCCTCGTGGTGATGTTCCTCAAGAACTACCGCGTGCTGTTCCGGTACACGTACATCTTCGGGTTCGTCGGCATCGTGCTGCTGATCCTGCCGGTGATCCCGGGCCTGAGCGGCGGCGGCAACGCCGACGTGTGGGTCGACTTCGGCTTCTTCACGTTCCAGCCGGGCGAGCTCGCGAAGATCGCGCTCGGCATCTTCTTCGCGGGCTATCTCGTCCGCACGCGCGAGAGCCTGACTTCGACGGGCACGCGCTTCCTCGGCATGACGTGGCCGCGCGCCCGCGAACTCGGTCCCCTGCTCGTGATCTGGCTGGTCTCGCTCGGCATCATCGTGCTGCAGCGCGACCTCGGCACCGGCGTGCTGATCTTCGGCATGTTCGTCGCGATGCTCTACGTCGCCACCGGCAAGACCAGCTGGGTGCTCATCGGCGTCGTGCTCGCGGTGTCGGGCGCGTTCCTCGCGTCGCGGATCCTGCCGTACGTGGGCGCGCGGTTCAACAACTGGCTCGACGCGTTCAACCCCGAACTGATGGACAACTCGAGCTACCAGCTCGTCAACGGCATCTTCGGCATGGCGAACGGGGGCCTGCTGGGCACCGGTCTCGGTCAGGGGCGGCCGTATCTCACGCCCGTCGCCGAGAGCGACTACATCCTCCCGGCGCTCGGCGAGGAGCTCGGCCTCATCGGCGTCTTCGCGATCCTGTGCCTGTACATGGTGTTCACGAGCCGCGGCATCCGTATCGGCCTCGCCGGCCAGGACGACTTCGGCAAGCTCCTCGCGACCGGCCTGTCGTTCACGATCGCCCTGCAGGTGTTCATCATGGTCGGCGGCGTCACGCGCCTCATCCCGCTCACCGGCCTCACGACGCCGTTCCTCGCGGCGGGCGGTTCGTCGCTCGTGGCGAACTGGATCATCGTGGCGCTGCTGCTGCGCATCTCTGATGCCGTCCGCAGCCGGCCCCGGGTGGTGATCGGCTGAGATGACCAAGGAACTCAGGCGTCTCAGCATCCTGATGCTGGTCATGTTCCTGGCGCTGTTCGCGTCGACGAGCTGGATCCAGGTGATCCAGACCGACGAGCTCGCCGCCAACCCGGCCAACCGTCGCGCCCTCTACGACTCGTACGAGGTGCAGCGCGGGTCGATCATCGCGAGCGGTTCGGCGATCGCGTCGTCGGTCCCGTCGGGCGATCTCTACAGCTGGCCGCGCGTCTACACGGATGCCGACATGTGGGCGCCCGTCACCGGCTACATCAATCCCGCCCTGAACTCGGCGACCGGCATCGAGCAGGCGATGAACCAGGAGCTCAGCGGCACGGCGGGCTCGCAGTTCCTGTCGCGCATCGAGCGCATCTTCACCGGGCAGCCTCCCCGGGGATCGAACGTCGAGCTCTCGCTCGATGCCGACGTGCAGCGCGCGGCGTACGAGGCGCTCGGCGACCTGCAGGGCGGCGTCATCGCGATCGAGCCGTCGACCGGACGCGTCCTGGCCATGGTCACGAGCCCGAGCTACGACACCAACGTCCTGGCCTCGCACGCCACCGGCGAGGTCAACGCCGCGTACGACGCCCTCGTCGCGGACCCGGGCAAGCCGCTGTCGAACCGCGCGATCGCCGGCGACCTCAACCCGCCCGGCTCGACGTTCAAGCTCGTCACCGCGTCCGCCGCGCTCGCGTCGGGGGACTACACGCCCGATTCGCAGCTGCCGAACCCGGCCACCTACCAGCTGCCGCAGTCGTCGAGCGTCGTCCACAACGCCAGCGGCGGCACATGCGGGCCCGGCGAGACCGTCTCGCTCGCCGACGCGCTCCGCCTGAGCTGCAACATCCCGTTCGCGGAGCTCGCCGTCGAACTCGGCGACACCGCGATCCGCGAAGAGGCGGAGAAGTACGGCTTCAACCAGTCGTTCGAGCTTCCGCTCATGTCGACGCCCTCGGGCTACCCGCGCACCATCCAGGATGACGCGCAGACCGCGCTGAGCGGTTTCGGCCAGGGTCAGGTGACGGCGACGCCGCTGCAGATGGCGATGGTGTCGGCAGGCATTGCGAACGGCGGGATCGTGATGAACCCGAGGATGGTGGATCGCGTGATCGGCCCGGATCTGTCTGTTCAGAAGACCTTCGACGACAGTGAATTCGGGCGTGCGCTCGACACGGGACTCGCTGACGAGCTGGTGGCGATGATGGTCGCCAATGTCAGTGACGGTGCTGCGTCGGGTGCAAGAATAGACGGGGTCGACGTGGCCGGAAAGACGGGTACGGCAGAGAACACGGGCGATGAGCCGTACACGCTCTGGTTCACCGGGTTCGCACCCGCCGACAACCCCGAGGTCGCCGTCGCCGTGGTCGTCGAGGACGGCGGCAGGCAAGGACAATCGGGCAGCGGCAACACCATCGCTGCTCCTATCGCGAAGAAGGTCATGGAGGCGGTGCTGGGACGATGAGACCGACGCAGGGCGTGACCTTCGGCGGCCGATACGAACTCGATTCGCGCATAGCGATCGGCGGCATGGGCGAGGTCTGGGAGGCGACAGACCACGTCATCGGGCGAACCGTCGCCATCAAGATCCTCAAAGACGAGTACATGGGCGATCCGGGCTTCCTGGAACGCTTCCGTGCCGAGGCCCGGCACGCGGCGCTCGTCAACCACGAGGGCATCGCCAGCGTGTTCGACTACGGCGAGGAGAACGGCAGCGCCTTCCTCGTGATGGAGCTCGTCCCCGGCGAGGCGCTGTCGACGATCCTCGAGCGCGACGGATCCCTCTCGACCGACAAGACGCTCGACATCGTCGCCCAGACGTCCGCGGCCCTGCAGGCCGCGCATGCGGCCGGTCTCGTGCACCGCGACATCAAGCCCGGAAACCTCCTCATCACGCCCGACGGGCGGGTGAAGATCACCGACTTCGGCATCGCCCGCATCGCCGATCAGGTGCCGCTGACCGCCACCGGCCAGGTGATGGGAACCGTGCAGTACCTGTCGCCCGAGCAGGCGTCGGGGCACCCGGCGTCGCCCGCCACCGACATCTACTCGCTCGGCATCGTCGCGTACGAATGCCTCGCGGGCAAGCGTCCCTTCACGGGCGAGTCGCAGGTCGCGATCGCGATGGCGCAGATCAACGAGCAGCCGCCGCCGCTGCCGGCGACGGTCGCCGTCCCCGTGCAGAACCTCGTGATGGCGATGATCGCCAAGAAGCCCGAGGAGCGCCCCGCGTCGGCTGCGGCCGTCGCCCGCGCGGCCACCGCGCTGCGCCGCGGCGATGTCGCGGCCGCCGCCGCGGCGGTTCCGGCGATCGCGGGTGCGGCCGCTGCGGGCGATGCGGCGACCCAGCTGCTCGCCTACGGCTCCGACACGTCAGCCGCGACCCGCCTCATGCCCGCACCGGGTGAGGAGGGCGCCGAAGAGGCGCCGGAGAAGAAGAAGCGCAGCCCGTGGACGTGGCCGCTCATCGCGCTCATCGCCCTGCTGCTGCTCGTGCTGATCGGAACCATCTGGGCCGTCGTCGCGAACTCCGGCAACGAGCCCGAGCCCGACCCGACCAAGACCTCCGCGTCGCCGTCCGCGACCCCGACGCCCACCCCGACGCCGACGCCCACCACGGCGAATGTCGTCGCTGACGACTACGTCGGGCAGGACTGCGTTACCGCGTCGGCTGCGCTCGATGCGCTCGGCCTCGGCGCGAGCTGCTCCGAGGGCAACGCCGCGCCCGACGAGGGCAGCGTCGGAAAGATCTACAGCGTCTCGCCGACGGGCAACGTCCCGAAGGGCACGATCATCGAGCTGACGACGTACGCCGGGCAGACCCCGATGCCGGCGCCTTCGAACCCGACGTTCCAGGGATCCCCGGCGACGGTCGAGCCGGGCGACCCCCTGACCGTGATGTGGGACGGCTACACCTGCCCGTCCGGCACCGGCTCGGTCAGCTCGTACACCTTCACGGTCCAGAACGGCACGATCGCCAACGGCCCGAATTTCCCGCAGAACGCGCGCAGCGCGACAGTGACGGCGGGAGACACGGCGGGCCAGACCGTCATCGTCACGTACACCGTCACCTGCAGCGGCGGCACGGCGGGCAACCGCACGTCGGGTTCGTCCGGCGAGGCGACCGTGCTGATCGAGGCCGCGGCCCCGATCCCGACGCCGACGCCGTGAGCTTGGCTGAGTGAGTCCTCCGAGCGGGTCGTACGGCACGTGCGACCCGCTCGGGCTCGGCTAGTGTGGCTGATGTTCCAGGCAGGGAGTGACCGTGACAGCTGAGCCGCGCGTGCTTTCGGGGCGCTATCGCATCGATGAGCCGATCGGCCGGGGTGGCATGGCGAGCGTCTATCGCGGCTACGACCTCACGCTCGGCCGCGAGGTCGCGATCAAGATCCTCGACCGCGAGCTCGCCGACGACAACGCGTTCCGCACGCGGTTCCGCCTCGAGGCTCAGGCGGCCTCGCGCATGGCCCACCCGACGATCGTGCGCGTGTACGACGCGGGCGAGGACTCTCTGACGGCTCCCGACGGCACGGTGCGCCCGGTCCCGTTCATCGTCATGGAGCTGGTCAAGGGCCGGCTCCTCAAAGAGATCATCGCGG
>JAVBUG010000299.1:0-11593 GCA_031555515.1 Microbacterium sp.
GCGCATGTACGGGAAGGACCGATCGGTGACCGTGCTCGACCACAGGCCGATGTTGTTGCCTGCCTTGCGGTCCCAGTACGTCTCACCGGGGCCGCGGCCGTACCACTGCATGTTCTCGAACTCGGCGGGCACCTGCAGCATCTGCCCGTACTCGCCCAGCTGCGCGGGGGCCGACGCCGACGGCGTCAGCGTCGCCTCGACGGTGATCGAGCCGTCGCCGTGGATGCTGTACGCGGTCTCGTAGAGGCTGCCGTTCTCGAGCGTCGCGTCGACGAAGACCTTCGTGACGCCCGGAGTCGAGTCGACGACCCGCACGGCGACGTCCTCGAGCTCTTCGCCCTGGTCGAGCCAGCCGTCGTACAGCTCGGCGTTCGCGAGCGTCGCCGCGTACCCCTTGACGCCGGCGTTCTGGTCGGTCTCGGCGCGGAAGAAGGATCCGACAGGCGCCTTCGAGATGAGCTCGCGCCCGTCGACCCGGTAGGTGGTCAGCAGTCCGGTCGTCTTGTCGATGACGACGGTGAAGTCTTCGGCGTCCGGGGTCTGCCCCGTCACCGTGACCTTGTCGCCGGTCGTCTTGTCGGTCTCGACCGTGGGCAGGTCGTCGAGCGCGACGGTCACGTCGGCGCCGCGGTCGTCGGTGGCGAACTGGCCGCTGCCCTGCACGTACCCGGCGTCGGCGTACGCGGTGTCGCTCTTGAGCGCGTACTCGAGACGCACCTGGTACTCCGCGCCGGCGCGCGGCGTGCCCAGCGTGTAGGGCACGGTCAGCACCTTGGTCGATCCGCCCGCGACAGTGCCGGTGGCCGGCGCGAGGTCCGCCTCGGCATCCGTATACGTTCCGGTCTGCACGGCCACGCCGTCCTCGAGCAGCGACCACGTGAGCGCGTAGTCGTTGACGTTCTTGAACCGGTTGAGGTTCTTCACCGTCACTTGATGAGCGGCGCGCTGCTCGTCGGTCTGCGTGAACTTGATGTCCTGGTACTGCGCACGGATCTCATCGCCCATCGGCTTGATGGAGCGGTCGGGCGCGATGAAGCCGTCCGCGAGGAAGTTGCCGTCGCCCGAGACCTGCGGCCAGCTGCCGTCGATGCCGTAGAACAGCTCATCCCTCTGCACGCCGTCGGAGGTGTCCGAACCGGGGATGAGAGTGAGGGCGGTGTGGTCGTTGTACTCCCAGATGAAGCCGCCCTGCTGGCGGTAGGAGCCCTCGAACACCTTGATGTACTCGTCGAGCTCGCCGCCGGTGTTGCCCATGGCGTGCTGGTACTCGGCGAGGATGCCGGGCTTCGTCGCCGTCGACGTGTTGGCGCGGCTGTACTCGGGGTAGAACGAGCCGACGACGTCGAGGCGGGGGTTGCCGTTGTCGCCCTGGTAGTGGATCAGCTTGTCGCCGTCGAGGTCACGGATGACATCGATCATCGAGTCGTAGTTCGGCCCGTTGCCCGACTCGTTGCCGAGCGAGTACATGATCACGGACGCGTGGCTGCGGTCGCGCTTGACCACGCTCTCGGTGCGCTGCAGCAGGGCCGTCGTGTACCGCGCGTCGTTTCCGGGGAACACCCGCCCGGTCAGCGACGCGTCGATCTTGCTGGCCTCGGGGATCTTGATGCCCTCGCGGCCGTTGTGGGACTCGTTGTTGACCTCGTCCATGACGTACAGGCCGTACTCGTCCGCGAGGTCGATGAGGTGCGGGTCGGGCGGGTAGTGGCTCGTGCGCACCGCGTTGATGTTGAGGGTCTTGAGGTTGACCGCATCCTTCACGATCGTCTCGTACGGCACGTGGTGGCCGTAGGCCGCGTCGGACTCCGACCGGTTCGTGCCGTACAGCTCGATGTTCTGGCCGTTGATCACCATGTGGGACGTGGAGTTGGACGTCCCCGCGTTGGCGACGCGGATCTCGCGGAACCCGATCCGCTTGCCGACCGCCTGGATCGTCTCGCCGGAGTCGTCGGCGAGCTCGAGCACGAGAGTGTAGAGGTTCGGGAACTCCGCCGACCACAGCGCCGGGTTCGCCACGGTCGCGGTCAGGCCGACGGTGGCCGTGGCGCCGGCGGCCACGTCGACGGTTCCGGTGAGCACGTCGCCGACCTGCTGGCCGGCGGCGTCGTACAGGTGCGCCTTCACGGTGCGGGTCGCCGCGGCCGAGTCGGTGCTGGCGACGTCGACGTCGACCTCGAGCCGCGACGAGCTGTAGTCGCCCCCGTCGAAGACCGTCTCGACGTTGTAGTCGAAGATCGACACCTCGGGCTGGACGGTGAGGTACACGTCCCGGTGGATGCCGGAGTAGTTGATCGCGTCCTGGTTCTCGATGAACGTGCCGGTCGTCCAGCGGTAGACCTGCACGCCGATGAGGTTGGTGCCGGCGTGCACGTAGTCGCTGATGTCGAATTCGGAGGTGCTCCAGCTGTCCTCGCCGTAGCCGACGACGTCGCCGTTCACGTAGAGGTAGAAGCCGGCCTCGACGCCGAGGAACGACAGGATCAGGCGGTTGTCGGCGATGTCCTCCGCGGTGAGCTCGAGCTCGCGGAAGTAGGTGCCGACCGGGTTGTAGTCCGTCGGCGCCTGGGCCGCCTCGAAGTCGCCGACGTTGCGGGTGATCTCACCGCCGACCGCCTGCCATGCGTAGTCCTGGTTGTTGTAGATCGGGAAGTCGGTGCCGAGCGCGCCGGCGTACTGCCCCGCGACCTGCCAGCTGGAGGGCACCGGGATGTCTTTGTAGCCCGACGAGGGGATCTCGGTGACGCCGGAGATGTTCGGCTTGTCGGCCGGCTTCGAGACGTAGTTGAACTGCCACGTGCCGTTGAGCAGACGGGCGTTGCCGGACGCGCGCTCCGCCGTGTGGAGCGTCGGGTTGGCCTTCGCCTCGGCGACTTCGTCGAACGGGATCACGCTGGTGCGGGCCGGGATCTGCCCGACCTTCACGGTCGTCGGCGTGGTCCACTCGTTGCCGGTCACCGCGGCGTTCGACGTCGCGGTGAACACCGATGCCGCAGGCGTCGCCGGTGCCGCGAAAGCGGGTGCGGCGGTGAGTGTCAGGGCCGCGGCGGCGATCATCGCAACCGATACCCGGGTCCATCGTCTCATCGTGACTCCATCGTCTGAATCCGTCGGCGGGAGGTATGCGCACGTGCGCATCCCGCGAGGCACACAGTAGTGCGCACGTGCGCATCACCGCAAGCACACGTTTTCCGATGTGTCGTCCCTGCCGCCGCGGGGCCGTGAGCGCCCGCGCGCGGGAGCTTCAGACGGCCGGCGCCGCCCCGGTGGACTCGCGCACGATCAGCCGCGGCTCGAGGAGCTGCGCGGCTCCGGCTCCCCGCCCCTCGAGGCGGTCCAGGAGCGTCCGGATCGCGCGCCGGCCGATCTCCGCGAAGTCCTGGCGCACCGTGGTGAGCTCGGGCGAGAAGTACGCGGACTCGGGCACGTCGTCGAACCCCACCACGCTCACGTCCTCGGGGACGCGGAGCCCGCGGGCGCGACAGGCATGGATGAATCCGAACGCGGTCTGGTCGTTCGCCGCCACGACGCCCGTGAACGCGATCTCCGGCGAGTCGATGACGCTCAGCCCGATCCGGTAGCCGCCCGCGCTGGTCCAGTCGCCGAGCACCGGCGGCAGCAGCGGCAGATCCTGCGACCGGATCTCCTCCACGAATCCGCTCATGCGCACGTCGGCCTCGATCGAGTCGCGAGGGCCGGCGACATGGAGGATCCCGGTGTGGCCGAGCTCGATCAGATGACGGGTGGCGAGCCTGACCCCCTGCTCCTGGTCGCACGCCATCGACATGCCCTGATCGTGCAGCGTCGGCTCGAGCACGATCCACGGAACGTGCACGTCGACGTCCCGGAACACGTCGAACGTGCGCCGCTGCGGCGTGACCACGACGATCGCGTCGGTCATCTGCCCCAGCAGGAAGTCGACGGCCGTGCGGATCACGTCGTAGTCCGAGGACGACACGCTGGTGACGCTGACCCGGTAGCCCGCGTCGCGGCAGGCTCGCTCGATCTCGGCGACCGAGGTCGCGGGGCCGTAGTCGGCGAAGTTCGATACCAGCACGCCGATGACGCCCGAGCGCTTCGTGACCAGGGCGCGCGCGGCGATGTTGGGGCGATAGCCCACCTTCTCGACCGCCTCGACCACGCGGGCGCGCGTCTCGTCACTGATCGAGGGGAACCCGGTCAGTACGCGGGAGACGGTCTGGTGCGACACTCCGGCCACCTGGGCCACGTCCTTGATGCTCGGTGGACGGTCACGCGCGAGGGGCATGGGGGAAGCGTAGCCCCAGGCGATGCGGCGGCGACCGCTCGGCGCAGATCGCCGTGGCGTCGCTGCCGGCGGCATGGAACGATGGCGAGGGAGCGGAGGCGACATGACCGACATCACCGGCACCGTGTGCGACATCGACGGCAAGCCGAACCTCGTGATCCTGCGGCGCTTCCGCGCGACGGCCGACGAGGTGTGGCGCGAGCTCACCGATTCCGCGCGGCTCGAGCGCTGGATCGGCCGGTGGGAGGGCGATCCCGCGAGCGGGCACGTCACGTTCTACATGACGGCGGAGGATCCGGATGCTGCGGCCGAGGAGTACACGATCCTCGAATGCGACAGTCCCCGGCGCTTCGCCGGCGACACCTCCGCCGGGTCGGGTGCGTGGCACCTGTGGTTCGAGCTCGACACGGACGAGCACGGCGACACCGTCCTCACGTTCGGCCAGCGGCTGAACCCCGAGGATGAGATCGGCGACATCGGCCCCGGCTGGGAGTACTACCTCGACCGCCTGGTGGCGGTGCAGGCCGGGGTGGATGTCGCATCGGTGCGATGGGCCGACTACTTTCCGACGCTGCAGCCCGCCTACGAGCGCCTCGTCGCCGGCGGCTGACGCCGGCCCGGTTCAGGACCAGACGAACCGGAACGTTCCCGCGGCCACAGCGGCGCCGATCGCGAGCGCCATGATCACGGTGCCGCCGAGCAGCGCCACGGCGTCGCGCGGGTGCAGGCGCGACGGCCGCGCCCACGTGCGCGGGATGCCCGAGCCGAAGCCGCGCGCCTCCATCGCCATCGCGAGCTTCGTGCCGCGTCGCACCGCGAACACGAGCAGCACGAACGCCATCGAGAAGAACCGGCGGATCGCCCCGCTGTCGCCGACGCCGCGCGCGCGCCGCGCGAGCCCCATGCTGCGCCAGTCGTCGAGGAAGAGCCCGAGCGTGCGGGTGCCGGCGAGGACGCCGAGAACGAAGCGCGAGGGCAGCTTCGCGACCTGGGCCAGTGCGTCGGCGAGCTCCGTCGGGTCGGTGCGGCCGAACAGCAGGATCGTCGGCAGGGCGAGCGCGAGCACGCGCAGGCACACCGCGACGGCCAGCGCGATCGAGTCGTCGCTGATCGTCGAATACCAGAACGACCAGTAGACGGTGCCGCCCGGCTCCGCGTACAGCAGCATGCTCAGACCCGCCACCGGCGCGAAGACCAGGATGGGCAGCATCCGTTTCAGCACCGTCATCGCGGCGAGGCCCGTCAGCGGGATGCAGGCGAGCTGGAGCCCGATCGCCACGAGGGCGCTCGTCGCGTCGATGGAGGCGAAGAGGGGCACGGAGAGCAGCAGCGCGAGCACGATCTTGGTGACGGGGTTGACCCCGTCGAGCCACGCGCGGCGGGGTGTCTCGATCTCGGCGGCCCGCGCGTCGACGGCGGTCACGAGCGCACTCCCGCATGCAGGGGCGTGCCCAGGTCGATGCGGTGGCCGCCGAGGTGGCGCAGCACGTCGTCGTCGTGGGTCACGGCGATCACCGTCGTGCCCGCGGCGATCTCGGACTGCAGCAGCTGCACGAGCTCGATCCAGCCGCGGCGGTCCTGGCCGAACGTGGGCTCGTCGAGCACGATGACGGGCGGCGCGTGGGCGAGCACGGTCGCGACCGAGAGCCGGCGCTTCTGCCCGCCCGACAGAGTGAAGGGGTTCGCGGCAGCGAGGGGCGCGAGATGCAGCCGCTCGAGCAGCTCGCCGACGATCTGGTCGACGGCGGCCGGGCCGACACCCCGTGAGCGCGGGCCGATCGCGAGCTCGTCGCTCACCGTCGACGCCAGGAACTGGTGCTCGGGCTCCTGGAACACGGTTCCGATGCGCGTGAGCAGCTCACGCGACGTCCACTTCGACGGCCGGCGGCCGGAGCGGCCCGCGAACTCCGGCGCGGTCTCGACGCGACCGGCCGCCTCGGGCAGCAGTCCCGCCAGCGTCAGCGCGAGCGTCGACTTGCCGGCGCCGTTGGGCCCGGTGATCGCCGTCGCGGCGGCTCTCGGCACCGAGAGGTCGAGTCCCGCGCGCACGATGGTGCGCCCGTCGCGAGAGATGGAGAGAGCGGATGCTGCCACCGCCGCCCGCGCGTCTGCCGGGGCGGGCGCGAGCACGGGCAGGTCGACCGGCCGGCCCGGCACCCACACGCCCGCGGCGGCGAGCGCGGCGCCGTGGCGCGCGAACACCGCCGCCGGCGTTCCGTCGGCGAGGAGCCCGCCGTCGGCACCGACCACGATGACGCGATCCATGAGATCGGCCCATACCGCGGTGCGGTGCTCGATCACCACGAGCGTCGCGCCGGTGTCGCGCACCGCGCGCTCGACGGAGTCGCGCACCTCTCGGACGCCGTCCGGATCGAGGTTGGCGGTGGGCTCGTCGAGGAGCAGCACGCCGGGCCGCATCGCCAGCACGCCGGCGAGTGCGAGGCGCTGCTTCTGCCCGCCCGAGAGCGCCTTCGTGGGCCGGGCCAGGGGCACGTCGAGCCCGACGGCGTCGAGCGCCTCGGCCACGCGGGAGGGGATCTCGGCGGCCGGGACGCCGAGGTTCTCGCAGCCGAACGCCACGTCGTCGCCGACTCTCGACAGCACGACGCCGGCGTCGGGATCCTGCAGCACGAGGCCGACGCGGCCGCGATGGGCCTCGGGGCGCTCGCCGTCGATGAGGAGCGAGCCGGTCTCGTCGCCCTCGTCGGCACCGCCGAGGAGGCCTGCCATCCCGGCGAGGAGGGTGGACTTGCCCGCGCCGGACGCGCCGAGCAGGAGCACGCGCTGGCCGGGCTCGATCGTGAACGAGATGTCGCGGACGGCGGGTGCCCGCCGCCCGCCGTAGCGCCAGCCCCAGCCCGTCGCCGTGATGCGGGCCGGGTGGGTCGCCGTCATGTCAGACCTCGCGGCGCGCTTCGCGTCCGACGGCGAAGCGGTTGAGCGCGCCGGTCGCCGCGAGTCCGCGCACGGCGAACCAGCCGACGACGCCCGCGAGCAGCGCACCCGACACGGCGAGCGACACCAGGTAGATGACGTTGAACTCGAGGGTCTTCAGGATGTTGGGCGAGCTGCCGTAGAACAGCTCGAACACCCACGCGCCCACCGCGGCGCCGACGCCGGCGAGCATCGCGACGGGCAGCGTGAAGCGGCGGTACAGGAAGATCGCGAACACCAGCTCGGCGCCGAGGCCCTGCACGAGGCCCGAGAAGAGCGTCGAGACGCCCCACACGTTGCCGATGAGCATCGAGACGAGCGCGGCGATCACCTCGACGAGCAGCGCCGCACCGGGCTTGCGGATGACGAGGCCGCCGATCACGCCGCCGATGAGCCAGATGCCGACGGCGATGCCGCCGAGGCCCGGAGTGAGGCCGTCCATCGCGACGAACCAGGTGCCGCCGATCGTATTCCACGCCCAGAAGACGAGGCCGATCGCGACGCCGAGCACCGCGGCGACGACGATGTCGACGACACGCCAGCGGAGGGTCCGCGGGCCATGCGAGTGCGCCGCAACGGGGGTGGATGCGGACGTGGACGCGTGCATATGAGCTCCTCCCTGCGCCGGCATGATCCGGATCAGGTTCGACGGTCGAAGCGTGGGTCGCTTCCTCTCAGCCCGGCTCACCGGACTCCCGTGGTTGTGGCGACGAGTATACCGCCGCTTCAGCGGGTATTTTGGGTGGGTGACATCGGACGACACCCCGGCCCCCACGCGTCGCGCGCGACGCGCGCAGACCGGTGCCGTCCCCGTTGCGGGTTCCGAAGAGACGCCCGACGGCGGCATCCTGACGATCCAGACGGGCGAGACAGAAGCCGTCTACCCGCCGTCGAGCACCGCTCCGGTGGACGTGACAGCTGTCGCCCCGACGATCGCGACAGTGCCCGTCGCCGACGTTCCCCCGGTTGCGACATGGAACCCGGCGGAATCCGTGGACCCTTCCGCGCTCCCGCTTCCCGCATCCGGCTCGGTGCCGCTCACCGAGGTCGCCGGTAGCCGCACCGCATTGGCCTGGGTCGACGAGACGGTCGTCGAGCACGGAGCGGCGCCCGCCGACCTGACCGCGGCCGCGACCCCCTATGTGGCGGTCGAGACCGACCTCCTCGCCGACGCCCCGCGGCGCTCCCCGTTCCGCGCCGCCGTCGTCGTGCCCACACTCGCGATCGCGGCCGTCGTCGGTGCCTACGCGGCGACGACCCTGCTGTGGCCGCTGCACGCCGTCGCGCCCACCGTGACCGCGATGGAGGTGCAGCCGATCGCGGCGCCCGCCGCAGCGCCCGCCTGGCCCGCGCAGGGCAGCGCGGCCGAGGCCGTCGCCGGCATCCCCGGGACGCTCGCCTCCACGGCCGACCCCGACGCGATCGCCAGCATCACCAAGCTCGTGACCGCGCTCGTCGTGCTCGAGGAGATGCCGCTCGCCGCGGGCGAGCAGGGGCCCGAGTACCGCTTCACATCGGCCGACCGTTCGCGCTACTGGCAGTACCGCGCCGGCGGCGAGTCCGCGCTCGACGTCCCCGTCGGCGGTTCGCTCACCGAGTACCAGATGCTCGAGGGCATGCTCATCGGCTCGGCGAACAACTACGCCGACCGCCTCGCGCAGGGCATCTGGCCGTCCGACGCCGTGTACGCTTCGGCGGCGAACGCGTGGCTCACCGCGCACGGCGTCCCCGGCGTCACCGTCCGCGAACCCACGGGCATGGACCCGCGCAACGCGGCGAGCCCCGAGGCCCTCGTGACGCTCGCGCAGAAGGCGCTCGCGAACCCGGTCATCGCCGAGATCGTCGCGAAGCAGTCGGTCGACCTTCCGGGCGCCGGGCACGTCGAGAACACCAACGGCCTCCTCGCGGACCCCGGTGTCGTCGGGCTCAAGACCGGCACGCTCGACGCGTGGAACCTGCTCTCGGCCAAGGACGTGACGATCGGCGACAAGACCGTGCGCCTCTACGCGTCGGTGCTGGGCCAGCCGAACGACGATGCGCGCCTCGCCGCATCGCGCGCGCTCTACGCGCAGATGGAGGCGGAGCTGCAGCCCAAGCCGTCGGTGACCGCGAGCACGGTGGCCGGCCAGGTCGAGACGCTGTGGGGCGACAAGGTCGACATCGTCACCTCCGGCGATGCGTCGGTGATCCTGTGGAACGGCGGCAGCGGCACGGTCGCGACCACCTACCACCTGGGCGACAGTCGCGACGCCGGCGATGTCGTCGGGTCGCTCAGCGTCACCGGACCGCTCGACGCCACCACCGTCGACCTGACGCTCGCGGCCGAGATCACCGAGCCGTCACCCTGGTGGCGCCTCACGCACCCGCTCGACCTCTTCGGCCTCAACGGCTGAGCGCCGCCGGCTGCGGAGCGCCGCCGAACCCCGCTCAGGCGGACGGGTGGCCCACGACGCCCTTGCGCAGCAGCGCGTTGCCGTACTTGCGCGTCTCGCCGGTGCGCACGATGACGTACGCGGTCTTCGCGAGCTCGTAGTACTCGAACCGGTCGACGTAACGCGGATCGTCGACCCCCGCCGCGGCGGCGAGCTCGCGCTGCACGTCGAGCACCTCGCCGTCGGCCGACGCCATGAGATCCAGCGCGGGTGCGTCGTCGAGCGGCACGACGCTCCGCACAGCCGCCAGCACGTCGGGCGTCGTCGTTCCCGGCAGATCGATGACGCGCGCACCGATGGCCCACGCCGGGAAGTGCGCGTCGGCGATCACGACCGCGTCGGAGTGGCCCATGCGGTCCAGGTGGAGCAGCAGCTCCCCGGTCAGCAGGGGGTTGATGCCCTCGAGCATGAGGATCCCTTCGTCAGCGGATGAGGCCGTCGGCGGCCAGATCGTCCCACAGCGCGGCGGGGATGTCGATCGCCATGAGCTCGGCGTTCCGGCGCAGCTGCTCGGGACGGCTGCCGCCCACGACGACCGAGCGCACCGCGTTGTCGCGCAGCGCGAACTGCACCGCGGCGGCCGGCAACGGCACGTCGTGCGCGCGGCACACGGCGAGGATCGCCTGCAGGCGCTCCCACAGCGGCTCCGGCATCCGTCCGTACTCGTAACGGTCGTCGCGCTCCGGCTGGTCCTTGGCGAGCAGGCCGGAGTTGAAGACGGATGCCGCCACCACCCCGGTGCCCCGCGCGTGACAGGCCGGCAGCACGGCGTCGGCCGCGGGCTGCTCGAGCAGCGTGTAGCGGCCGGCGATCATGATGAGGTCGAGGTCGGCGCTCTCGACGGCCGCGGCGAGCGCCTCGCTCACCATCGAGCCGATGCCGATCGCGTCGACCGCACCCTCGGCGCGCAGCTGCTCGAGCGCGGGGAACGCCTCGCGGAGCGCGAGGTCGAGGTCGTGGCGCTCGGGATCGTGCAGATAGAGCACGTCGACGCGGTCGAGCCCGAGCCGCTCGAGGGATTCCTCGAGGCTCGCGCGGATGCCCGCCTCCGAGAAGTCCCACTCACGGCGCAGCGTCGTCGGCACGTGGAAGTCCGCGGCGAGGTCGAGGCCCCCGTCGTCGTCGGGGTCGGGGCGGAGCAGACGGCCGGCCTTCGTCGAGATGACGAACTCGTCGCGCGGCTTGGTCTGGAGGAACGCGCCGAGGCGCCGCTCCGACAGCCCGAGGCCGTAGTGCGGAGCGGTGTCGTAGTAGCGGATGCCGCTCTCCCAGGCTGCGTCGAGGATGGCCCAGGCCTGCTCGTCGCTGAGCTCGCGGAAGAGGTTGCCGACGTTCGCCGCGCCGTACCCGAGCCGCGTCAGCGCGGGGAGTTCAGGCCGCAGCATCCGTCGTCCCGAACTCGTACTCGGCGCGGCTGGCCGCCTTCATCTCCATGCCGGTGCCGGGCGCCGTCGGCGCCACGTACACGCCGCCGCGCACCTCGGTCGGCACGACGAAGTGCTCGTGCAGGTGGTCGACGTACTCGATCATGCGACCTTCGCGGGTTCCGGTGACGGCCACGAAGTCGAACATCGAGAGGTGCTGCACGGCCTCGCAGAGGCCGACACCGCCCGCGTGCGGGCACACCGGCACGCCGAACTTCGCGGCCAGCAGCAGGTTCGCGATGTTCTCGTTGACGCCGCCGACGCGGGCCGCGTCGATCTGCAGCACGTCGATCGCGCCCGCCTGCAGCAGCTGCTTGAAGATCACGCGGTTCTGCGCGTGCTCGCCGGTCGCGACGCGCACCGGGGCGACGCCACGGGCGATCTCGGCGTGGCCGAGCACGTCGTCGGGGCTCGTGGGCTCTTCGATCCAGGCGAGGTCGAACGGGGCGAGCTCGTTCACCCACGCGATCGCCTCCGACACCTCCCAGCGCTGGTTGGCGTCGATCGCGATAGGGAATCCGTCGCCGCACACCTCGCGC
>JAVBUG010000085.1:0-3642 GCA_031555515.1 Microbacterium sp.
CGTCGTCGACAAGGTGCCGTTCCCGCGTCGCCCCAACAAGCAGGCAGCGGCCTTCCCCGCGAAGTTCCGCCGGGCGATCGCTCAGGTCCGCGAACACATCCGCACGCACGGGGTCGAGGTCGTCGTCGGCTTCGGGGGATACGCCTCCGCTCCCGCCTACGTGGCCGCCCGCCGCGAAGGGGTGCCGTTCGTCGTGCACGAGGCGAATGCCCGCCCGGGGCTCGCGAACGTGCTCGGCGCGCGTCGCGCGTCCGGCGTAGGCGTGGCCTTCGAGGGCACGTCGCTCAAGCGCTCGAAGGTGGTCGGCATGCCGCTGCGCCGCGAGATCGTGACGCTCGACCGCGACGCGCTGCGCGGCGAGGCGGCGGCGTACTTCGGGCTCGATCCCGCCCAGCCTGTGCTCCTCGTGTTCGGCGGCTCGCTGGGCGCCCAGCGCCTGAACGCAGCCTTCGGCGAGGGGCACGGCGAAGGCTGGCGCGCGGTGGTCGACGCGGGGTGGCAGCTGCTGCACGTCACGGGCGAACGCTCCGAGCTGGGAGACCCCGGCGTGCCCGGGTATGCCGTCCGCCGCTACGTCGACCGCATGGACCTCGCCTTCGCCCTCGCCGACTTCATCGTCTCGCGTTCGGGTGCGGCGACCGTGAGCGAGATCAGCGCTCTGGGAATCCCCACCGCGTACGTGCCGTACGCCGTGGGCAACGGCGAGCAGGCGCTGAACGCCTCGTCCGCGGTCCGCGCGGGGGCGGCGATCCTGATTCCGGATGCTGAGTTCACAGGCGACCGCGTGCGGTCCGAGGTCGTGCCGCTCCTGGCTGATGAGCCCCGTCGCGCGGCGATGACCGCGGCGGCAGCATCCGTCGGCACCCGAACCGGAACCGAGAACGTCGTGGCGATGATAGACGACGCGCTCAGTGCCTGAGACGATCTCACTCACGACCGCGCTGGGGATAGGGGCCGATGGTGGGTGCGACGAAGTGGGCGACGGCGGCGGTGGTGACGGGCGTCAGCGCGCTCGCGCTGAGCGGCTGCGTCACCTTCGGTCCAGGTGAGCCGAAGGGCGGTCCGACCCCGGCCGCGTTCCTCGAACGCGATGAGCTGCCGTCATGCGGCAGCGTCGTGCTGGGTCAAGGCGAGGAGATGCCGTCGGGCGACATCGCCTGCATCGAGGAGGCGACCGTCGCCGGCGCGGAGCTCGCCGTGACGCGGCCGTCCACAGAGGGCGACCCGATCACGCAGTACTGGCGCGTGCTGCCCGGCGGCGGCTGGGAGATCTACACCGACATGACGAAGGATCGCTACGGCGAAGGCTGGTGGCTCGACGAGTGCCCCGACGCCCTGTCGATGACACAGCTGGGGGAGTGCGACAGCACCAAGCTGTGATCAGGCTCCCGCGGGCGCACCGGGGGACCGCAGCGCGGCGGTGACGATGGCGAGAGCCTCCTCGGTGTCGAGGTGCAGGTCGCGCACCTGTGCGGCGAACGCCGCCGCGGCACGCTGCAGCTGCTGACGCGCGGGGTCGGCGTCGAACGCGACGAACGTGCCGTTGCGGCCGCGGGTCTCGATGATTCCGGATGCCTCGAGCTCGCGGTACGCGCGGGCGACCGTGCCGGGTGCGACGCCGAGGTCCTCGGCGAGGCGGCGCACCGTGGGCAGTCGCGCGCCCGCGGCGAGTTCGCCGGAGGCGACAGCATCGACGAGGCCGGTGCGGAGTTGCTCGAACGGCGGCACGGCCGAGGACGGGTCGATGACGATCACAGAGGGCCTCCCGCGACGGGCAACGGTCGCCGCCCTACGATTGTGCTCCGTTCTGTACCAATGTGTCAATACAACGAGCGGGCCGCGCCTCGGCCGGTCCAGCGCGCCGGGGGCGCGGCATCCGTCGCCCAACTTAGACTTGACCGGTCATGATCAGACCCGATCTCAGTCTTCCCATTCCCGACGACATCACCGCCGCCCACTTCATCGGAATCGGCGGATCCGGTATGTCGGGGCTCGCCCGCATGTATCTCGAGCGCGGGATCCGTGTCTCGGGATCCGACCGCGCCGACAGCAAGGCGCTGCGCGAGCTCGCCGAGCTCGGCGCGACAGTGCACGTCGGGCACGACGCCGCGAACCTGGCCGACGATGTCGACACCGTCGTGCACACCGGCGCGATCTGGCCCGAGAACCCCGAGTTCGTGCTCGCGAAGCAGCGCGGGCTGCACGTGATCCACCGGTCCCAGGCGCTGTACTGGCTGATCGGCGGCCGCCGCCTGGTCTCGGTCGCCGGCGCGCACGGCAAGACCACATCGACCGGCATGATCGTCACGGCGCTGCGCGACCTCGGCGTCCAGCCGACGTTCGTCAACGGGGGTGTGATCGCGCAACTGGGCGTCTCGAGCGGCAGCGGCTCGGACGACCTTTTCGTCATCGAGGCCGACGAGTCGGACGGCACATTCCTGCTCTACGACACGTCCATCGCGCTCATCACGAACGTCGACCCCGACCACCTCGACCACTGGGGCACGCGCGAGGCGTTCTACGCGGCGTTCGCGAAGTTCGCCGACGAGGCGCGCGAGGCCGTCGTGATCTCGTCCGACGACGCGGGCGCGCGGCTCGTCACCGCGCAGCTGACCCACCCGCACGTCGTGACATTCGGCGTGGCCGCAGACGCCACGGTGCGCGTGACCGACATCGTGACCGACGGCCCGGTCTCTTTCTGCATCACCCATGACGGCGTCACCGTCGACGCGGAACTGCCGGTGCCCGGCGCCCACAACGCGATCAACGCCGCCGGCGCGGTCGCCGTGCTGCTCACGCTCGGCCACGACCTCGAGCCCGCCGTGCGGGCGGTCGAGGGCTTCGCCGGCACCGTCCGCCGCTTCGAGCTGCACGGTGTCGAGCGCGGCGTCAGCGTCTTCGACGACTACGCCCACCATCCGACCGAGGTCGCCGCCGCCCTCGCGGCCGCCCGCACCGTCGTCGGCGACGGACGCCTCATCGCGATCCAGCAGCCGCACACGTACTCGCGCACGCGGGAGATGTACCGCGAGTTCGCCGAGGTGCTCGAGCGGTACGCCGATCACACCGTCATGCTCGACGTCTACGGCGCCCGGGAAGATCCCGTGCCCGGAGTGACCGGCGAGCTCGTGAGCGGCGCGTTCGCCGATCCGTCGCACGTGCACTCCGTGCCCGACTGGCAGGAGGCCGCCGACTACACGGCGGCGGTCGCCCGCGACGGCGACTACGTCATCACGCTCGGCTGCGGCAACGTGTACCTCATCATCCCGCAGGTGCTCGAGGCTCTCGGCCGCGAGGGCGCGGGGGAGTAGCGACCGCATGCGCCGCCCGTCGCCGTTGCCGCAGTCGCCGGTCGCCTCGCGCGGCACGGCGCAGAAGGCTGCGCCGGCGCGCCCCTCCCGCTCCGTCGACGAAGAGACGGTCGGCGCGCCGCCCGCGGGGCGCGCCCCGACGGAGCGCGAGCCGATCGAGCCGGCCCCCGACGAGAACCCCACCGCGCCGGTCATCCCGCTGGCGTCCCCGACGCCGCTGCCCGACCCGACGACGGCGACCGACGACGCGACCACCGCGAACGACGACGCAACGGATGCTGCGCAGGTGGGCTTCCGCCAAGTGTGGAAAGACGCCCATGCCCGGCGCACG
>JAVBUG010000065.1:0-44335 GCA_031555515.1 Microbacterium sp.
GGCGCTCGTCGACCTCGCCGTAATGGCTAAGGTGGATCCGGTGCAGACGCTCGTGCTGACGCACGAGGGCGGCATCGACGAGTTCAGCCCCGACTGGGCGTACATCGCGCAGCTCGTGCAGACGACGCTTCACCCGCCGACCCCGACCCCGGCGGGCTGATCGATGGTCGCCACGCTGCGCGTCGTGCTGGATCAGCTGGTTGCGCCCTCCGAGCCCGAGGGGGCCGAGGCGTCGCGCGAGCTCGCGCGGGCGCTCGTGCTGGGGGCGCCATCGGGGTGCGAGGTCGAGGCGATCGCGCCGGCTGGTGGTCTGGATGGGGCTTTGGACGCGGTGCCTGGGCTGGCGGGGGTTCGTCGCACGGCGCTGCCGCGGCGCGAGCTCGCTGCCGCGCTGCAGCTGGGTGTGGGCACCGGGATCGGCGGCGGCATGATCCATTCGCCGTCGCTGTTCGCGCCGTTGGTGCGCCACGATCGGGTGCACGACCACGATCAGACCGTGGTGACGGTGTGGGACCTGCGGCCGTGGGAGTCGCCTGCGGAGCTGCCCCGGGCGGTCGCAGCGTGGCACAAGGCGATGCTGAAGCGCGCGGTGAAGCACGCGGACGCCGTGGTGGTGCCGACGCACTCGCTCGCCGCGCGGTTGTTGGAGATCGCGCCGGGTCTGCGAGACCGGGTTCGGGTGATCGCCGGCGCCTCGCCGCTCGGGTTCGCTGTGCCGACGGATGAGGTCGGGCGGCGACGATCGCTGGGTGTGCCCGAGGGGTATGTGCTGCTCGCGGGTGGTCCGCTGGGCTCGGAAGGTCTTGATGCCGGGCTGGCGGCGGTTGCCTCGTCTGGGGTCGATCTCCCGGTGGTCGTGATCGACGTCGAGGAGGGGCACGAGCCCGCGGTAGCGGATTTGGCGTTTGCGGCTGGGCTGCCGGAGCGGGCTCTGCACGTGCGCGGGGTGCTGTCTTCGGAGGATCGGGCAGCAGTGTTCGGGGCGGCGGTCGCCTTGGTGGCGCCGTCGCGGCGGGCTGCGTTCCCGTGGCGAGTTGTCGACGCGCTGACGCTGGGCGTGCCGGTGATCGCCGCCTCGTCGGCGGTGCACGACGAGGTCGTGTTCGACGGGGGAGAGCTAGTATCGGCGACGGGCACCGGTGAGTTGTCGGAGGGACTCGGCGCCGCGGTGGCTGCCGGGCTCGGATCGACGGCCGCGGCCGAGCGACTCGCCGTGCTGGCGGGGGACCGTGGGCGTGCCTTCTCATGGCGCGGTGCTGCCGACAAGGTGTGGATGCTTCACGCCGAGCTCTAGCGGGCTGGAATACGTTCCCGGACCGGCCTATTCCATCGGCGAGGCTCCGCGTTACCATTTGTCGCATGCGTCACACTGGTCACGTGGCTTTCAGGGGGGAACGTCGAGCGCGTGCGCGACGGCGGGTCGGTGTCGTTGCCCTAGTGGCGAGCCTGGTCGCGGCGTTGTTGCTCACGCCGGTAACAGCGTCTGCGACTCAAGTGGAGCAGTCCTCGACTGCGATCGCGGGGACGACCGCGACCAGCGGAATCGTGAAGACTGCGGACCTCTCGAAGTTTCAGCCGGGCAACATCATCAGCGATCAGAGGTTCTTCGATCGCGGAACGATGAGCGAAGCGCAGATCCAGTCGTTCCTGCAATCCAAGGTGCCGACGTGCCAATCCGGCTACGTCTGCCTGAAGGATTGGTACGACACATCCCGCGCCACTAGCGCTGACGCCATGTGCGGCGCTTACGCCGGGGGTTACCGTGAGCGCGCATCGACCATCATCTACAAGGTCGCCCAAGCATGCGGCATCAACCCGCAGGTAATCCTCGTCATGCTCCAGAAGGAGCAAGGCCTCGTCACGCACACATGGCCTTCGGATTGGCGTTACACGATCGCCATGGGGCAGGGGTGCCCCGACACCGCGGCGTGCGATACGAGGTACTACGGCTTCTTCAATCAGGTCTACGGAGCCGCGTGGCAGCTCAAGCGCTATGCGAACCCGCCCGGCACGAGCCAGTACTTCACGTGGTATGCCCCGGGCAAGACCTGGAACGTGCGTTGGCACCCCAACGCATCGTGCGGCTCCTCGCCTGTGAACATCCAGAACCAGGCGACCTCGAACCTGTACTACTACACCCCCTACCAGCCGAACTCCGCGGCGCTGCGCGCGGGCTACGGCGAGGGCGACGGATGTTCAAGCTACGGCAACCGGAACTTCTTTCAGTACTTCACCGACTGGTTCGGGGCGACCCAGTTCGTCGCGACCGGTCAGATCGGGGACTACTGGAAGTCGATGGGTGCAGGGGCCGGTCGACTCGGCGAACCCATCGGGCCCGAGACGACCTCATCGGTCAATGGCGGAGGGACGTACCAGAATTTCGCGAATGCCGTGGTCATCGTCAGCGGCGGAGTCGTCAGTCATCACTTCTACAACAGCTTGATCTACGACCACTACATCACTTGGGGAGCGCACAACGGCGCGCTCGGCTGGCCCCGCCAAACCGAGGACTGCAGCCTGCGCGCGGGACAGTGCTTCACCGTCTACTCGAACGGCGTGCTCGGGTGGACCGCGTCGACGGGCGTCCATTCATTGACCGGTGCCAAGTCCGCGGCGTACTTCGCAGCGGGCGGCCCCACATCGGAGCTGGGAATCCCGATCGGGCCGGACCGGTGGGTGACCTCACCGCAAGGAAGCGGTGTGAGAAACGAGCTGTCAGGCGGGACGATCTACTCTCGCGATGGCGGCCCGATCATCATCCTCACGGCAGCGAGCATCATCCGGGCCTCGTATGAAGCTGCTGGCGCTGAGCAGGGCGCTCTCGGCTGGCCCACGATGAATGAGTCCTGCGACTCGGGGTGTCGCATCCAGTTCCAGAGCGGAATGATCGCCTGGAGCTATGCCGACGGGGTGTACCGGCTGGACGACGGCGTGTTCGCGGTCTACGCCGCATCAGGCGGCATCAGCGGGCCGTACGGCGTGCCTCAGGGTTCCGCAAAGCCGCTGGCGGGGGTGGTGACGCCCGGGTCGACACAGGCGTTTGCCGGTGGTACTGCCTATCTCCCTCAGGGCCTCCCAGCGACGATGATGCGCACCTCCGATCCCATCGCGGTGCGCTATCGGGCACTCGGTGGCCCGGCGGGGCGCCTAGGGTGGCCGACGACGTCGGCGGTCTGCCAGGCGGATCGCTGCCGTGTCGAGTTCCAGAACGGAATACTGGACTACTCAAGCGCGGGCGGCGTGCAGGAGGTCTCTCCAGCTGTGGTGCCGTTCGCCCGGAAAGCGACCGGTCCCGGTACTGAGATTGGCATCGCGGTCGCAGCTGCCATTTCCGTCAGCGCGAACGGAGGCGGCTCGAAACAACAGTTCTCCGGTGGCATCGTGACGCGGACTACGGGTGGGCAAGACGCGTTCCTCACCAGCCCGAGTCTCATTCGGGCAGCCTGGGAGGCTTCCGGTGCGGAGGCGGGCTCACTCGGGTGGCCGAGCGCGCCGGAGACATGCGTTCAGGGCACGTGCTATGCGCCATTCATGAGCGGGCTTCTCGGTTGGACCTCCGCTTCGGGTGTCCAGTCGATCGCTGGAGAGCGGTTCGTCGACTACATCGCCGCCGGCGGACAGGCGAAGTTCGGGATTCCGACCAGCGGGAGCGAGGACCTGCAGGGTGGGACGAGGCAAAGCTTCTCTCGGGCGATCGCCTACACTGTCGGCGACGTCACGACGCTGCAGATGCGCGACAGCCTGATCCACGCGAAGTACATGTCCACCGGCGGACCGACCGGATTGTTCGGATGGCCGACATCCTTCGAGCAGTGCTCCGGGGGTGTTTGCTTCACCCTGTTCCAGGGCGGGGTGATGGCGTGGAGTCCTGCCGCGGGTGTCGTGGTGACGAGTCCGAACAAGGCGGGCGCCCCCACGGAGGGTGCGACGGCGCGTACATCGTCACGTGGCACCAATGGCTGGACGGTACCCCTGACCGGTGGCATCGCCTATCTCACGGCCGCCACTGCGGTCACGGAGTTCTACTCGAACAGCATCATCCATCTGGCTTACCGCGATTCCGGCGGACCCGGTGGTGCGCTGGGGTGGCCGACCGGTCCGGAACGATGTTCTTCCTCGGGGTGCAGTGCATCCTTCGAGGGTGGACGCATCGATTGGACCGCCTCAGGAGGCATCGCGACCGCGTTGACGGGGTGACCGCGCTGCGGCGCGCACGCGACGCGAACGTCGCGGAGCTCGGGTTTGGCATTGCCACGGTGATGCTCAAGACTAGGGGGATGCGCGGCATCATCCTCGCCGGTGGGACCGGCTCCAGGCTTCACCCGATCACGCTGGGTATCTCGAAGCAGCTGGTTCCGGTCTACGACAAGCCCATGATCTATTACCCGCTTTCGACGCTCATCCTCGCGGGCATCCGGGACATCCTGGTCATCACGACGCCGCAAGACGCCGAGCAGTTCCGTCGCCTTCTCGGCGACGGAACTGTTTTCGGAGTATCGATCACTTACAAGACCCAGCCTTCGCCCGACGGCCTTGCCCAAGCGTTCATCCTCGGCGAGGAGCACATCGGATCCGAACCGGTGGCTCTCGTGCTGGGCGACAACATCTTCTACGGACAGGGGATGGGCACGCGGCTGCGCCAGTATGCCGACCTGCAGGGTGGAGTCGTGTTCGGGTACTGGGTGGATGACCCGAGCGCGTACGGTGTCGTGGAGTTCGACGCCGACGGCCGGGTCGTCTCTCTTGCAGAAAAGCCGGCAGTGCCGAAGAGCAACTATGCGGTTCCGGGCCTGTACTTCTATGACAACGACGTCATCGAGATTGCGAAGGGGCTGTCTCCGTCTCCGCGAGGCGAGCTCGAGATCACGGATGTGAATCTCGCGTACCTTCGTCGTGGCGACCTCAAGGTGGAGCTGCTGCCTCGAGGTACCGCATGGCTGGACACAGGAACGTTCGACTCTCTGAGTGAGGCCACCGACTTCATCCGCACTGTGGAGAAGCGCCAGGGGCTTTCGATCGGCTGTCCTGAGGAGGTCGCATGGAGGATGGGATTCCTCACCGATGACGAGCTTCGCCAACGCGCAGAGCCCCTCGTCAAGAGCGGCTATGGTGCGTACCTGCTGAAAGCGCTCGAGCAAGGGCGCGCGTGAGCGTCGGAGTCTGCTGATGTCCGCTGTTGATAGCGGGCCGTCGGACGCCGATGACGTCGATTCGGGCATTCGCCGGCTGATCGTCTACGTCATCTGGGACCGCCGGGGTGACGTTGAAGAGTATGTCGCGCATGCGCTCGACGGCCTCCGTGAGCACGCCTCTCACATCCTGGCGGTCGTGAACGGTGAGTTGACGGACGCGGGACGCGCGAAGCTCGAGCCCCTCGCGGACGAGGTCCTCGTTCGCGAGAATCGTGGATTCGACATCTGGGGTCACAAGCACGCCCTTGATCATCTCGGACCCCGCATCGACGAGTTCGATGAGCTGATCCTCACCAACGACACCTGGTTCGGTCCCGTCCGTCCGTATGGTCCGGTCTTCGCGCGGATGGATGCGAGCCTCGCAGATTTCTGGGGGATGACCGATCACGCTCGTGAGGAGCCGAACCCGTTCACGGGCGAGGGTGTGCTCCACTATCACCTGCAGTCGTTCTGGATCGCTGTCAGGCGCAGGATGTTCCTCTCCGCGCAGTGGCGTGCCTATTGGCGGGCCCTGCCGGAGATGCCGGGCTACTTTGATGCCGTCCTGCAGCACGAGGCGGTCTTCACAGAGCACTTCGCCGGTGCGGGCTTTCGGCACGCCGTCGCGTTTCCCTCCGAGGACTATCCGACGGACCACCCCGCGCTTTTCAATCCGGACCTTCTGCTTGGCGACGGATGCCCCCTGCTCAAGCGCCGGCCGTTCTTCCACTACCCGCCGTTCCTCGATCGCCACGCGGTCATCGGCCGAGAGCTGCTCAGCGTGGTCGGGGGTTACGGATACCCGACGGAGCTGATCTGGGAGGATGTCGCACGCAACGTGGCTCCGAGGGTTGCGAACGCGAATGCGGGGGCACTCGAAGTCCTGTCGGATCGGGGCTTCCTGGACGAGCCAGATGCCATTCCCAGACTCGCCGTGGTCGTGCACGTCCAGAATGCAGAGGCGCTCGACGACATCGTAGCCTCGAGCCGGAGTCTCCCGGCGTCGAGCGACCTGATCGTAACCGCTTCGTCTGACATAGATCCGATACGTATCCGAGAGCGGCTCGGGCACGATGGCGCTCCGCAGTTCGCGAGCATCGAGGTCCGAACCTTGCCCCGTGACAACGTGAACCAAATGAGCGCACTGCTGATCGGATGCCGCGACGTCGTGCTCGACGGATCCTACGACCTCATCTTCAAGCTCGTGGCGGCGAGCCCTCGTCGCGCGTCGTTCAACGCCGACCGCTACCTCGCGCGCTATCAGCTGGACAATCTGCTGAACTCGCCCGGCTACGTCACCAATCTCATGGCCCTGTTCCTAAGGGAGCCCGGGCTCGGCGCGGTCTTCCCGCCGACGGTCCTTCTCGGAGGATCGCCCCTGGGCGCCGGATGGGGGCGTCTACGTCGACGCGCCGAGTCGCTCGCGGCGAGCCTGCGGATCAGCGTTCCGTTCGACGACGTGTCGCCCCTCGCTCCCTTCGGCGGGATGATGGTGTTCCGCCCGGAGGCCCTCCGCCTCATGGCGGAGCACGCATGGCGATACTCCGACTATTCCGCGGTCTCCTCGTTCCCCGACGCGCCGCTCCTCGACACGCAGGAGCGGCTCATCGCCTATGCCATGGGTGAGCGAGGATTCCACTGCCGGACCGTCCTCACGAGGGAGCATTCCGACATCAGCCATACCGCACTGGAGTTCACGCTCGACCAGATGTCGTCGACCACACCCGGCTACCCCGTCGAGCAGATCCAGTTCCTGCACCGCGCCGGGCGGATGGGGCGCGGGAGTGCCCTGGATCTCGCGCGGATGTACCTGCGCCTGAACCACCCGAAGGCCGCCGGCGCCGTCGCCTCGGCGGCCCGCAGCACCGTCGGTAAGCTGACGTCGTTCGGACGACGCCCAGGAGGTGTCCGATGAGCGGTGTGGATCCCGTCGAGCGGACTCCTCGCCGCCTCGTGATCTACGCCGTGTGGGATAGACGGGGTGAGATCGAGGACTTCATCCCGTATGCGCTGGCGCGGCTGCGTCTCCATGCGGAGTGGGTCGTCGTCGTCGTGAACGGCTCCCTCACGAGCGCCGGGCGCGCGAAGCTTGACGACGTGTGCGATGAGGTGCTCGTTCGGGAGAATCGCGGCTACGACATCTGGGCGCACAAGCACGCTATCGATCATCTCGGCGCGCGGATCGACGAGTTCGACGAGGTCATCCTCACCAACGACACCTGGTTCGGCCCCGTCCGCGAGTTCGATTCCCTCCTTGACCGGATGGACCGCAGCGGCGCGGATTTCTGGGGGATGACCGACTATCCACGTGAGGAGCCGAACCCGTTCACCAAGTCGGGTGTGCTCCCGTATCACCTGCAGTCGTATTGGATCGCCGTCCGCCGACGCATGGTCCGCTCCGAGGCGTGGGCGGCCTACTGGCGAGAACTTCCGCAGATGCCGGACTACCTCGACGCCGTCCTCACCCATGAAGCCGTTTTCACTGAGCACTTTACGGCCCGCGGCTTCACTTCCGATGTCGCCTTCGCGGCGACCGAGTATCCAACGACCCACCCCGCACTCTTCAACCCCGATCTGCTGCTGCGAGACGGTTGCCCGACACTCAAGCGACGTCCGCTCTTCCACTGGCCGCCGTTCCTCGCCCGGCACGCCGTGGTGGGTCGGTGGATCATCGAGGAGGTGGAGGGATATGGCTACCCGGTCGAGCTGATCTGGAGGAACCTCGCCCGCACGGTGGAGCCGAGGATCCTCAACGCCAATGCTGCTCTGCACGAGGTGCTCCCCGAGGTCGATGTCGCCTACGATCCGGGGAAGCCGTTTCGCATTGTCGCGCTCCTGCATATCTTCTACCCGGAGATGACGGGCGAGATGCTCGACCTGGCGGACAATCTGCCCGGACGATACGACCTCGTCATCACGACGCCAGATGCCGGGCGAGCGTCCGAGATCACTGAGATCGTCTCCCGCAGGGAGCAGCGCGGAGACGTGGACGTGCGGGTTCTCGCCTCCAACGACGGCAGAGATCAGAGCGCCTTCCTCATCGGCTGCCGGGATGTCCTTCTCGGCGGTCGCTACGACCTCGTGGTCAAGCTGCACTCCAAGAAGACCCCCCAGGACGGTTTCAACGTAGGCCGTCACTTCAAGCGCCAGCAGTTCTCGAATCTCCTAGACAGCCCCGGATATGTCGCCAATCTGCTTGCGCTCTTCCAGAGGGAGCCTGGCCTCGGGCTCGTCTACCCGCCGATGATTCACATCGGGTATCCAACGATGGGGCGGGGTTGGTGGTCGAACAAACCCGGCTTCGCGAAGTACTGCGAGCGTCTCGGCATCCGCGTGCCGCTCGACGAGGTCTCTCCGCTGGCGCCCTTCGGCTCCATGTACATAGCCCGCCCGGAGTCGCTCCGCGTGCTGGTCGAGCACGACTGGGCGTACGCCGACTTCGGCGGCGCTGAGGCGTATCGCGACGGGGGTTTGGCTCATATCCTCGAACGCATGCCGTCTTATGCCGCGGCCGAACTCGGCTACCACACGCGCACGGTGTCGACGACGGAGTACCTGTCGATCAGTCACACGTCGATGGAGTTCAATCTCGACCAATTCTCCGCGACGACGACTGGCGATGCGGTCGACAGGATCATGCTCCTCACACAGGCCGGGTATGTCGGGCGCGGACGCCCAGGCGACTTCGTGCGCATGTACTTCGGGTTGCATCCTCGAGTCGGCCGGCTGCTGGGGTGGACCATCCAGTGGGCTGTCCGCGGCAAGCATGCCCTGAACAGACTCCGGTCGCGGGGAGGCTGACGAATGCGATCTGCGTGCCGATCCGCTGAGGTCCCTCGGTGATCGTCGCCGTGGTGGCGACGGCGTCGTGCGCGGCAGCAGCGCGCGAGACCGTCCGAGCGGTGCTCGCCGTGGATCCCGACAGCCGATGCGAGGTCCTCGATCTGGACGGCGCCTACCGGCCTCACGGACCCGAGCATGTCACGACCAGCGACGATGCCGACCTTCGACTCGATGCCATCCGCCTCACGCATGACGACACGACCCTCCTGAGCGCGCTGACCGCCATCTGGGGCGCCCACCTGCTCGACGCGGGCGACGCGGTGCTCGGTCTTGTCCCGGGCATCATGCTCCAGGGAAGGCCGGAATGGAGCGCCGACTCAAGTGTCACTGTCGCCGTGGTGCGGGCCGTTGACTCGACGACCGGAGGTCGACCCGAGGCATCCCTCCTCGCGAACGAACTCTTCATTCTGGGCACGGACGCGCGCGCGCATGGGTCTGCGCTCCACCAGCTCGCGGTCGATTGGCATACGTCGGATCGCTGGCTCGATCTCTTCGTCGCGCGCGTACCTCACCGGATAGTGGTCGACGACGCAGCACTCGTCTCGAGCGCCAATTCCGGACCGGAGACGATCCTCCGTCTGGACGACGGCCGACTGGTGCGGGACGGCATGCCGATCGTGGCGCTGGATCTCGCCGGACTGAACCCGGGTCATCCGTGGCTCTTCGACAGCCGGCACGGCGTATCGTCGGGACCGCTGCTCAGCCGCAACCGCGAGCTTGCGGAGTTGCTGGATGGCATCGCGCAGCGAGAACGGTCCGACGCCGCACCGGCGGATGTCCGACGCCCCGACGAGGAGCTGGTCCGAGAGATCGCCCGGACCGCGACGAACGCCGGAGAGGACCTCGACGGGGCGCTGTCCGATCTCGAAGGCTGGCTGCTTCAGCTGCTGCCGGCCGGCGACCGGACACCCCTTACCCGATATCTCGCCGGAGTTCGTCGATCACGACCTGATCTCGTCCGCATCTTCCCGAACGTGCCGGGCGGCGATTCCGGGACGCTCGCGCGCTGGGCGCTGGAGCACGGCATCCACGAGTCGCGTTACGATCCCGTTCTTCTCCGTCGCGCAGCCGACCTCACGATCGCCGCCCAGCCGGCGCCGGAGGAGTCCCGGAAGCTGCGCCCGCGAGGCGTCAACCTCGTCGGGTACCTCGCGGGGGAGCTGGGGATCGGCACGTCGGCACGCCTGATGGATGCGGCACTCCAAGCGGCGCACATCCCGACGAGCACCTTCGCGGCGAGCGCGGACCTGCAGTCGAGGGCGACTGCGGCCTATCGACGGTCGGACGGCACTCGCTTCGACACGTCGCTGCTTGCGGTGAATGCGGATCAGACGAAGACGGTGTCGGAATCGCTGGTCGACGTCGTGGCGGGGAGCTACCGCATCGGGATGTGGTACTGGGAGGTCGAGTCGTTCCCCGCTTCGAGGGACGCCGCATTCTCTCATGTCGACGAGGTCTGGGCCGCGACGGATTTCGTGCGAGATGCGATCGCCGCGCGCGCCACGGTGCCCGTGCGGACGGTCACACCTCCCCTTCCGCAGCGGTCCGCCATCGAGCCGCCGGAGATCCCTGCTCGGTTGCAGATCCCAGTGGACAGGCCGTGGTTCTTCTTCGCCTTCGACTACCTGAGCACGGTCGAACGCAAGAATCCGCTGGGGCTCCTTGACGCATTCGACCGCGCCTTCTCGCAGGATGACGGTGAGGGGCCGATCCTCGTCATCAAGACGCTCAATGCCGGACGCAGGGTGGGGGACGCAGAGCGACTTCGTCTTGCCGCCGCGGGTCGAGCTGACGTCATCCTGGTCGACGAGTATCTGGAACCCGACGAGCTCACGGCCCTCATGGCGAGGTGCACCGCGTACGTGTCGCTGCACCGCGCGGAAGGCCTGGGACTCACCATCGCCGAGGCCATGGCGTGGGGGCGACCCGTGGTCGTGAGCGCCTATTCGGGCAACATGCAGTTCACGAACAGCCGTAATTCCTTCCTCGTGCCGTGCACGATGACGACCATTCCGATCGGCGCCGAGCCCTACCCGGCCGGCACCCGATGGGGAGATCCCGATCTCGATCAGGCGGCGGCCATCCTCCGTCGGATCGTCGACGACCCGGCAGCCGCGCTCGCTGTAGGCAGGCAGGCCGCCGAAGACATCCGCACCCTGCACTCGCCCGCTGCCGCCGGAGAGCGCCTGCACGAGGCGCTCCAGGCCGCCTGGGAACGCCGCGACCGACGGCGTGCCCGCCGGGCCTTCGCCCCGCTGCGCGCGCTCCTTCGCCGGGTGCGATCGCGCGTCAATCGGTAGAGGTCGCCCGATCGGCGGGCGTCCGGGGCGTGGACGGTGTGAGTCGTGCGGCCCGGTCGTGGCGGACGGTCAGCGAACCTCGATGCCTCCGAGGGTGAACATCGAATCCGCAGTCAGTGTGACCTCTGCCCCCGGTCCGCTCGTGGTGGCGTTGTCGAGGGGCAGCACAACGCGGCCGGATTCGTCCGCCTGAGCCTCGTGGAGGATGCTTCCCGCCTGGGACACGCTAATGGTCGTTCCCGCGGCGACGCCGGTCACCAGGAGGGAGACGCCGGCGAGAGTCGGTCTGTCGGTGAGCACGAGGACGTTGCCGTTCCCCGAGCCCGGGATTCCGCCTTCGGCATCGGCGACCCAGAACCAGTTCTGGTCGTCGATCATGGGAACGGCCACGACCGCATTCCCGCGCATCTCCACCAGCTCGAACTGTCCTGCCGCGCACATCACGCCCGCGTCGTTCAGGCCGACGAATGCGCCGGGGCCGACGAGGATGTAGGGATCCCGTTCGCCATCCCAGAAGGACGTGAGCGAGAGGTTGGCGCGATAGCCGAGGTCGCCACGGAGGTTCGGGTACGCGACGTCCGGGTCGTCCGCGAGCGCGTCTGACAGCCACAATTGATCGAACAGGGTCGCGGTGGCGACGGTGAGATCGGCACCCTCTTCCCCCGCGCGAGCAGTCGCGCAGGCCGCGGCCTCGCTGTAAGCGGGAGACACCGTGCGAAACGACGGCGCGAGGGCGTTGATCGTCCGGATCGCGGCTCGTGCTCCCACTGCCACCAGACCTATGCAGACAACGATGGCGACCGCGCTCGCGAGAACGGCAGGCCATCTCTTCGGTGCGCGTCGGAGCAAGTCCGGGACCGTCCACCAGCCCATCACCGCCGCGGCGAGGATGAGCGGCGTGATCATGTCAACCGCACGGCCGCCGATATAGTCGCCAGACCTCAGCAGCACCACGACGGCGATGAGCGCACCGAGGATCACGCCGGCCGCGAAGCCACGCGTACGTCTGTCAACGCATGCCAGCGCCATTCCGATCACAACCGCGGCGATGAAGGCGATGAGTGCCGCAGTGCTGAGGAATCCCAGATTGGCAGGATCGACTCCGCGCCAGATGGACGCATACGGGCCGAGGAACGAGATGACCAGGTCGAGGATCGACATCACCTCGGACCCGCCACCGGTCGCGAGGCCTCCCACAAAGAACAGAGACTTGATTGCGCGGAACCAGATCACCGGTCCCATCACGAGCGTGAGCACCAGCACGATGCCCACTCCCCGGAGGTCCGCAGGGTTGCGGCGCCAATTCCGAACGAGGAGCACGCCGGCGAGCACGGCGCCGACGAACGGCCCGAACTCGGTGTAGGTGCCGGCGAGCGCGGCGAGCACCAGAGCGGAGAGCCAGTGCGGCTGCCGATCCGGTCCGCCGTTCATCGTCATCGTGATCAGGCCGATTGTGGCGAGAAGGAGCGAGGTCCCCAGCAGGGAGTCGCCGTTCTGGTTGAGAACCTGAAACGTCAGTGAGTACGACGTCGCCAGCACGGCGCCAAGCAGGATCCGACCCGCTGTCGGCATCCGGAAGGCCCGCCCCAGCAGCCACGCACCGGCCGGCACCAGCAGCACCCAGACACCGAGAACAGGCGAGAACCCGGCAGTGGGATCGATTCCGGTCAACCCGGTCGTGGCGGCCCGCACTAGCCCTTGGCCGACGCGGAGGCCGGTATTCAAGCTTTCGAACGCCGGGCCGAACGCGGGAGCGTCTGTTCCGGTTGCCGGGCTGAGTCCGATCTCGGGCAGAAGCGCGATCGGGTGATCCAGCAACCACCGTGTCACCTGGACGTAGAAGAAGGCGTCGTTGTTCGCCGTCGGCTGGACGACGAGGGCGCTGCGAGCGTGGATCGACGGCAGCACGGCGATGAGCGCGGCGCCCGCACCGACCGCTGTCACCGCACCCAGTGACCACCACTCCCGTGGCTTCGGTATCGCCACTCGTCTGCGCACGACGCCGACCACGATCGCGGCGATCAGGATCGCCGGCACCGCGATCCACACGCCGACCCTCACGGGAACCACGAAGCCGACGAGGCTCAGCGAGACCACCAGGTACGCGGCGCCGACCACCGCCGCCGCGGGCAGCAGGCCCCTCGACTGGTGGGCAGGGATGAGCGACAGTACGGCCAGTCCGACGACGATGAGGATCGCGAACTGAACCGCGGCGACGAGGGCGACGCTCAGCATCGCTCGGTCGGCTTGAGCGGAAGGTCAGTCCGACGGTCGTGGGATGTCACAGTCATCACGGGCGCATCGCATCCCACAGCTCGCGCGAATACTCGTCCCAGCTCGTTCGCGGACGGCTGTCCGCCTCGCTTCGCAGGCGGTCGAGCACGGCCTGATCGGTGAGCAGGGTGCGCATGGCGACGGTCAGATCATCGTCGTCGCGCGGATCGACGAGAATCGCGCCACCGTCTGCGGCGATCTCGGCGGTGCTTCCAAATCCGGACGTGATTACCGGCGTACCTACCGCGAGGGACTCCGCGACGGGCAGACCGAAGCCCTCATTGACAGAGGGAAAGACGGTGAAGCGCGCCAGCCTGTAGGCCGCCCAGAGCAGCGTGTCGCTGGCCCGGGTGATCGACTCCACGGGGCGCCCCTGGCCTTGAAGCTGCTGGAGGCGATCGTGGTATTCCTCGCCCCGCCACGAGCGGCTTCCGATGAAGCTCAGCGAGAAGCGGTGTCCTTCCCGCCACAGGATCTCCGCGGCCTGCAGGATCGCGAGGTGGTTCTTGCGCGGTTCGTGGCTGCCGACCACCAGGATCAACGGCATCCCGCCGATGACGAGTCTGTCCCGCGCCGCGTCGAGCGCTGCGTCGTCGGAGTCGCCGACGGATGCGGGCAGCAGAACGGGAACGATATCGGGTCCCGACAGGCCCGCCGCCGGAAGCATCTGACGCCACCCCCGATACTCGACAGCCGTCGCCTGCGAGATCGTGGAGAGGCGATCGAAGTACTTGAGCGCTGCCATGTAGTGTGCGAAGACGCCGGTCATCCCCGGCGAGGAGGTTTCGCTCGACGTCACCGGGATGAGGTCGTAGCACAGCGCGGCGGTGCGGCAGCCGCTGAATCGAGCCAACGCGCGCGTGCGTTCGGAGCGCGGTGGCTCGGCCGACACCTCGAGGAGGATGTAGGTCGTGCGCCAGGGGACGACGACGACGTCGGCGACCGCGTCACCCTCGTCCTCCGTCCGCGCAGTCCCGCGCTCCACCCGCGCGATCTCCGATGCTTCGAGGTCACGCAGAGACTGCCATTCCTTCGTCCAGCCGGTGAAGCGCACGGCTTCGATCGCGGCCCACCGCTTGGCGACTTCACGGACGACGCGTTGGATCCCTGTTGCGAGCGTCGACGTCGACGTGTCGGCCACGTCGACCAGAGTCTTTTCCCGCTCGACGACGACCTTCCACGCCGCGCTTTCGCTTGTGGTCTCGCGCCGCACCGCCTGGAAGAGGGCGTGGGGATCGAATTCGGACGATCGGGCGGTGTCGAGGACGAGTGATTCGCCGGGGAATCGACCCGTGAGCACGGACAGGGCGAGCCAGACTTCGCCGCGATCCCTGGCGTCGATCAGGTCTCCGAGCGCCGCCGCGAAGCCCGCCTGATCACGAGCGGGGAGGTGCTCACGGCCCAACGCCTCCGCAAGGATCGGCAGCCGCGAGAGCCAGACCGCGACCATCGACGAGGACCGAATGTGCGCGATCACGACGCCACCTCCAGGTCGGCGACGAGGAAGTCCCAGAGCGCCGCCGCGTACTCGTCCCAGGAGACCCGCGGTCGTTCGTCTGCTTCGCGGGCTAGTGACTGCCTCAGTTCGGGTTCGGTGACCAATCGGCGCAGCGCGTTCACAATGGACTGCTCATCTCGAGGATCCGCTGTCAGGCAGCCTCCATCCCGTGCGATTTCGTCCTGGCTCCCGTACGAGGTCGTGAGAACCGGCGTGCCGACCGCGAGCGCTTCGACCACCGGCAGTCCATAGCCCTCGTGAAGCGACAGGAACACGACAGCGTCCGCATCGGCGAGCTCGTTCCACAGATCCTGCTCCGACACCCTGCCGAGGTCGACGAGCGAGCGTCCGCGCGCCTTGAGGCGGGTGAGCGTGTCACGGAGATGGCGGTCGGTCCAGCCGTTGCCTCCCACGAGGCGGACTTCGAAGTCCAGCCCCTCTTCCCAGAGGCGCTCTGCCGCGTAGAGGACAGCGTCGTGATTCTTGTGCGGCTCACGGGTGCCCGACACGACGATCCGCGGCGTCGCGCGGGCGCTGCGCGTGGTCCGCGTGAACCAGCTCGGCGGCATGGTTGCCGGAAGCCTAATCTCCTCCACCTCTGGACCGAGAAGCCCCTGTGCCGAGAGCATCCCCGCGAAGCCCTTGAACTCGGCCGTGGCCGAACTCGATATCCCGGCGATCCGGCGAGCACTCTTGAGCGGCACGAGCCATTCGCCCGCGGCGGCCGCCTCGTGCAGCGGTCGGGTCTCGGCGCTTGTGATCGGGATAAGGTCGTATCCGATCGCCGTCAGCAGGTTTCCCGAGCACTCGGCGATCCCGGTCAGCACCTCGGCGGGTCCGCCCAGCGGGACATCCGGAAGCACGACGACGGTGTCCCAGGGCACGATCAGCTCCTGCTCGTACGGGGCATCGTCGACTCCGGCGATGAACTCACCGCCGAACCGCGTGACACGACCGACTTCGCGGGGCGCCGCCGAGCGCATGACCCGGTGCGTGTCGTCCCAGATCGCGAGCTCGACGCTGTGCTGCTGAACCCAGCGCGATACGGTCTCGCGGACGACGCGATGAATCCCGGACTGGTAGTCGGATCTCCCCGAGGTATCCACGTCGATGACGGGACACGTGACGATCCGCATGGGCAGATCGATCCGGCTCCGGCTCGCCGTCTCGGTTGCCAGGGCGAGCACGATGCGCTCGACCTCTTCGGGTGGGTCGAGTCGGAGCGATCTGCGAACGCGACGCACTGTGTCGACGGCGGGAAACCTGCCAGTGACGGCGGTCAGGATCAGCCAGATGGCGGGCTGACTCATGGTCGCCCTCGCGTGGCCGAGCAGCTCGGGAAGCAGGGTCGCCGTCGCCAGTCCAGGGGTCAGTCCCGCTTCGAGCGATCGCGTCGGCAGAAGCACCTGCGACGCTGCAGCCACGCGCTGATCCACCGCCTCCAGGAGACGCTCGGAGGCGGATGTTGCTGCGATCAAAGTGCGCGGCCGATCATCCGGCGCGCCGAGCGCAGCGGCTCGGTGACGCGCCACGACAGGCTGTCGTGCAACTCCTTGAGTTCGCGGGCGGTGCCTTCGCTGTCGGCTGATGCAGCGGCGGCGATCTCCGCCCACTCGACGAGCGCTTTGTGTCGCCATCGGGTGATCTGGCGCTCGGCGTGCTGCAGCTGATCCTGAAGTTGCGCGATATCGCGCTGCAGCTGCTCCTGCTTGAGGGGAACGTAACGGTCGAACACGCCCGCGGGGTAAGACAGCGACGCTTCCAGCGACTCCCGACGCTCGGCGGCGACGTAGAACCTCGACAGGCCGTCGAACAGGCAGAAGGTGTAGCCCGCCTCGATCAAGCTGTTCTCCCACGCCTCATGGGTCGGGATCATCGAGTTCGGTCGAGTGGCTTCCACCACGAGGATCCAGGGTCGCCACCGCTGCAGGTCGAGTCCGCTGAGCGCCTGCTCCTCGGCGCCCTCGAGGTCGATGACCATGAAGTGGATCTCGTCGAAATCGTCGCCGGCGTCGCCGAGGATTCGCGTCAGCGTCCGGGCCTCCACCTCGATGTCCTCAACCGGCCAACCGTCTTTGCGGTTGCGCTCGTCCACTTCGGTGACGATTGTGGAGAGTCCGGTGCCGGGCACCGAATGCAGAGTCAGTGCGTCGGAATCGGCTTCGGCAGCGGCGGCCTGCACCTGAATGTCGCGTGGTCGCTCCGCGCGATGCAGAGCCATCAGATCAGCCAGCGGCTCGACGGTGATGCCACTCCAGCCGCGCTCGTAGAACGCGCGGGAGACGGAGTCGATGCGGGGGTGATTCGCTCCCACATCGACGTAGCGCCCCTCCTTGACATGCCCGAGAGCACGCCAGAGCACAACATCTTCCGCGTTCTGCGCGTAGGAGACGAATGGGGTGTCGGACATGACGCCGATCATATCCGGGCCGGTTGAGAGGTCTCGGTCAACGGGTGGCCGCCCCCGTCGGCCGTACGGCGCGGGCGTGTGCTCTCGGTAGGCTGGGGCGATGCGCAGACTCGTCGTGACCGGTGGCGCCGGATTCATCGGCTCCAACTTCGTCCACCATGTGATCGAGCACACAGACGACCATGTGACGGTGCTCGACAAGCTCACGTACGCAGGCAACCGCGCGTCCCTAGATGGGCTGCCGGAGGACCGCCTCACGTTCGTGCACGGCGACATCGCCGATCCTTCGGTGGTCGACGAGCTCGTCTCCGGTGCCGACGCGGTCGTGCACTATGCCGCCGAGTCGCACAACGACAACTCGCTGCACGATCCGCGCCCGTTCCTCGACACGAACATCATCGGCACGTACACGCTCCTGGAGGCCGCACGCCGCCACGGCACCCGCTTTCACCACATCTCCACCGACGAGGTGTACGGCGATCTCGAGCTCGACGATCCGACCCGCTTTTCTGAATCGACGCCCTACAACCCGTCCAGCCCCTACTCGTCGACCAAGGCGGGCAGCGACCTGCTCGTGCGCGCATGGGTCCGCTCATTCGGAGTGCAGGCGACCATCTCGAATTGCTCGAACAACTACGGCCCGTACCAGCACGTCGAGAAGTTCATCCCGCGCCAGATCACGAACGTCATCCGAGGCATCCGTCCCAAGCTCTACGGCACCGGCGAGAACGTGCGCGATTGGATCCACGCAGAAGATCACTCGTCGGCCGTTCTGACGATTCTCGACAAGGGCGTCATCGGTGAGACGTATCTGATCGGCGCCGACGGTGAGAAAGACAACAAGACCGTGGTGGAGCTGATCCTCGAGCTCATGGGCGAGCGCGCCGATGCCTATGACCATGTGGCCGACCGGGCGGGCCACGACCTCAGGTACGCGATCGACTCGACCAAGCTGCGCACCGAACTCGGCTGGATGCCGAAGTTCCGGGACTTCGAAGCAGGTCTCGCCGACACAGTCCGCTGGTATCGCGACCACGAGTCGTGGTGGGCGGGTGCCAAGGACGGCGTCGAGGCGTTCTACGCGGCGAAGGGTCAGTAGATGACCGAGTTCGGCAAGGCGCTGTCCGCCACGCCGACGGGTATCCCGGGGCTCGTCGTCTGGGAGCTTCCCGTACACGGCGACAATCGCGGCTGGTTCAAGGAGAACTGGCAGCGCGAGAAGATGACGTCGGCCGGGCTTCCCGACTTCGGTCCGGTGCAGAACAACATCTCCTTCAACGACGCGGTGGGCACGACCCGCGGGATTCACGCGGAGCCGTGGGACAAGTTCGTCTCCGTCGCGACAGGCCGGATCTTCGGTGCCTGGGTCGACCTGCGCGAAGGGCCCACGTTTGGCGCGGTGTTCACGGCCGAGATCGACCCGTCGCGGGCGATCTTCGTGCCACGCGGCGTCGGCAACGCGTACCAGACGCTGGAGCCCGACACCGCCTACGTCTACCTCGTCAACGACCACTGGTCGCCCGACGCGGAGTACACGTTCCTCAATTTGGCGGACGAGACGGCGGCCATCTCCTGGCCGATCCCGCTCGACGAGGTCGAGATCTCGGCGAAGGACCTCGCGCACCCCCGTCTCGCGGACGTCCGCGCGATGGCACCCCGCAAGACCCTCGTCCTGGGAGCGAACGGCCAGCTCGGCCGGGCCCTTCGGGCGGAGTTCGCGGATGCCTCGCATGTCGAGTTCGCCGCGCGCGAGGAGTTCGATCTCGCCTCGGACGACTTCGCGTCCGCTCGTCGGTGGCGCGACTACGACACGATCATCAATGCTGCGGCCTACACGGCGGTCGACACAGCCGAGACGCCCTCCGGTCGCACGGACGCATGGGCCGTGAATGTCAGCGCTTTGACCGCGCTGGCGCGGGTCGCGGCTGCGAACGACATCACACTCGTGCACGTCTCGAGCGACTACGTGTTCGACGGCACCGCCGACCGGCCCTACGCCGAAGGGGATCCGCCCGCGCCTCTCGGCGTTTATGGCCAGACAAAGGCGGCGGGCGACGCGGCCGTGGCGACCGTGCCGCGGCATTACATCGTGCGTACCTCCTGGGTGATCGGCGACGGGAAGAACTTCGTCGCGACCATGGCCTCGCTTGCCGAGCGGGGAATCGACCCCCGGGTAGTCGACGATCAGATCGGGCGACTCACATTCACGGCTGACATCGCGCGAGCGATCCGACACCTGCTTGAGACGGATGCGTCGCCCGGCGTGTACAACGTGACCGGATCAGGCGACCCGCTGTCGTGGGCGGACATCGCACGCCGGGTCTTCGAGCTCTCCGGCCACGATCCGGCACGGGTCAGCGGCGTGACGACGGACGATTACTTCGCGGCGGCGGCGGGACCCGTGGCGCCGCGCCCGCGGAACAGCGTCCTGGACCTCGCGAGAATCGAGGCGACGGGCTACGTACCGCGGCATCAGATCGACTCACTGCGCGAGTACCTCCGGCCGTAGCTCGGCCGTGCGAGGATCGACGCCGCTCGAGTCGGCGAAGCACGCCGGGTTCCACCCCGACGTTCGCCAAGGGCGTCGAACTTCCCGAGGCTAGGATGTTCTGGGCCTATTCGGAACTGGAGACACACCAATGGCAGAGACACGCCGCGCGCTGATCACGGGAATCACAGGACAGGACGGCGGACACCTCGCGCAGCTGCTCCACGAGAAGGGCTACGAGGTGTTCGGCCTCATCCGGGGACAGAACAACCCCCGCAAGGCCGAGGTAGAGCTCGAGATGCCGTTCGTCAGCCTCATCGAAGGAGACCTGACGGACCCCACCTCGCTTGTGCGCGCTGTCGAGACGAGCGATCCGGGCGAGCTGTACAACCTCGCGGCGGTGAGTCATGTCGGCTACTCATTCAAGAACCCGTCTCTGACCGCTGATGTGACGGCGAAAGGGGTTCTGAACGTCCTCGAAGCCGTGCGCGTGACCGGCCGCGATCGGTCCACTCGCATCTACCAGGCCTCGACGTCGGAGATGTTCGGCGGGCTGGACTACAACCGCCCCGGCGCCGGCTACAACGAGAACTCGCTCTTCCACCCGCGAAGCCCCTACGGCGTCGCGAAGCTCTACGGGCACTGGATCGCGAAGAACTATCGCGAGAGCTACGGCATGTTCGTCTCCTGCGGCATCCTTTTCAATCACGAGGGTGAGCGACGCGGCGTCGAATTCGTCACTCGGAAGATCACTCACGCCGTCGCTCGGATCAAGCTCGGGCTGCAGCCGCAGATCGAACTCGGAGATCTCTGGCCGAAGCGCGACTGGGGCTACGCGGGAGACTTCGTCGAGGGCATGTGGCGAATGCTGCAGCACGACGAACCGGACGACTTCGTGCTCGCGACAGGCGAGACGCATTCGATCGAGGAGTTCCTCACGCTCGCTTTTGCGGAGGTCGGCATCGATGACTGGCGTCCGTATGTCACCCAGAACCCGGCCTTCATGCGCCCCGCGGAGGTCGATATCCTCCTCGGCGATCCGTCCAAGGCGGAGCAGGTGCTGGGTTGGGAGCGCAAGGTCGACTTCCCCGGACTGGTGAGCCTCATGGTGGCCCACGATCTCCGCGTCGCGGAGACCCAGCGACAGTCGGCATGACCCGTCGCCTGGTCGTCACCGGGGTAGACGGCTTCGTCGGGCGACATCTCGCTCGTATCGCCGCCGAGTCCGGACTAGACGTGTTCGGCATTGCTCGAAGTGCAGAGCCCGACCCGCGTCTGATCTCGAGCCTCGCGGGTTACACCAGCGCGGATCTGCGCCGGGAGTGGCCACGGGGCCTGCCGGAGGATGCCGATGTGGTCCATCTCGCCGGGCTCGCGGCGGTCGGCCCTTCGTTCGATCGACCCCAGGATTACATCGCGGGCAACAGCGCGATCGTGACGAACATGTGCGAGGCCCTCGTGGCGTCGGGATTCACCGGTCGGATGGTCGGCGTGTCGACGGGCGCGGTGTATGCGCAAAAGGAGGACGAGGTCGCACGCACTGAGCGCGACGCCGTCGCTTTCACGTCTCCTTACGTCGTCAGCAAGATCCTGGTCGAGAATCAGCTCGCGTACTATGCGCGGCGCGGCCTGAAAACCGTCGTGGCGCGTCCGTTCAATCACATCGGCCCGGACCAGGGGCCGGGGTTCCTCGTGCCGGATCTGCTCCGCCAACAGCGCTCGACGCCGCCCGGGCGGCCCCTTCGGGTCGGCAATCTCGCGACGCGTCGGGACTACACCGACGTGCGAGACGTCGCGAGGGCTTACCTCGCCCTGGCGACCGCACGTGAGTTGACCTACGACGTGTACAACGTGGCATCCGGCTCGTCGCGTTCCGGTCTGGAGATTCTCGGCGCGCTCGCGGCGGCGATCGGCCGGCCCACTCCGTCCCTCGAGGTGGACGAGTCGCTCATCCGGGCGACGGACCCCCCCATCATCGTGGGAGACGCATCGCGTCTCACCGCCGACACGGGGTGGTCTCCGTCGGTGCCTTTCGACCAGACGATCGCCGACGCTGTCGCGGCAGCCCCCTGACGCTCGCCGTCGCCCATGCATCCGCGCGACTATCCTTGATCGGGGTCTGAACTCGCAGGCCTGTTGAAGGAGCGTTCGTGCAAGATCTCAGACCCCTGGTTGTCGACCTGGACGGCTCCTTGCTGCGCAGCGACTCGCTTCAGGAGGCGGTCGCTGCGGGCCTGCGTCATCCCGGTCGGCTGGCCGCCGCGAGCTTCGCGCTCGCTCGACAGGGCAAGGCTCCGATGAAGCGGGTGCTCGCCGCGGACGGAGTGGACCTCGCTTCGGCGCCGCTCAACAGCGCCGTTCGCGAGATGGTGGAAGAACGCGCTGCCGCCGGCGGCCGCGTGATCCTCGCGACGGGCGCTGACCAGGTGCTCGCCGAGCAGGTCGCCGTCCGCGTCCCGGGACTGCACGAAGTCCTGTGCGGCGACGGCAGGCTGAACCTCACGGGAGCGGCGAAGGCCTCGCTCCTGGTGGAACGCTTCGGGGACGGGGGGTTCGACTACGTGGGCAACTCCCGTGCCGACATCCCCGTCTGGCAGCGCGCGCACGACAGCTACCTTGCGACGCTGCGCCCTGAAGGCGTGCCGCCGTGGTCGCGCGGGCTGTCGTTCGCGGGGATACTCAGAGATCCTTCACCATCGCGATGGCGCGTGTGGCTAAAAGCGGTCAGGGTGCATCAGAGTGCGAAGAACGTCCTCATCTTCCTTCCTCTCGTCGCTGCCCACGAGTTCGCCAACCCGCAACTGCTCCTCTTGGCAATCGGGGCATTCATCTCGTTCAGCCTCATGGCATTCAGCGTCTACCTGCTGAACGACACTCTCGATCTCGCCTCGGACCGCTCGCATCACTCCAAGTACCGGCGCCCGCTCGCCGCAGGCTGGATCCCGCCGGTCACGGCACTCGGAGTGGGTCTACTCCTCGCCCTCTCATCGCTCATCATCGCGGGCTTCCTCGGAGCAGGGTTCCTGGTCGTGCTGATCGTGTACGCGATCACGACCATCTCGTACAGCTTCTGGCTCAAGCGCGTTGCGGTCGTCGATGTCGTGATGCTGGCCCTGCTATACATGATCCGGATCGTCGCGGGGGCGGTCGTCACGGGAATCGCCCTGTCGTTCTGGTTCACGGCCGTCACGCTGTTCCTCTTCCTGTCGCTCGCGCTGGTCAAGCGGTATGCAGAGGCGCATGAGTCGCGCGAGAGGCAGCGCGCAATCGCCGGGCGCGGCTACTCGGGGGACGACGTCCACGCGATTCTCGCGCTCGGGAGCGCCGCCGGGATCGGCGCCGTCGTGCTCGCCGCGACCTACATCCAGAGCGACGCCGTCGCACAGATGTACGCGGCGCCCGCCGCACTCTGGCCGATCATTCCTCTCGCGTTCTACTGGATCGCGAATCTGTGGCTGAAGGCCGGGCGGGGCGAGATGCACGACGACCCGCTGGTGTTCGCGCTGAAGGACCGTTCCAGTCTGCTGGCGGGCGCCTTGATCGTGCTCGTGTTCATCGTCGCCTCGCTCCCTGTCATGGGCGAGCTCATTCCAGGGGACCTCCTGCGTTGAGCGATCCATCGCAATTGACCGGGCAGGGCGTCCGCTTCGTCATCGTCGGCGTGTACAACGTCGCGTTCACCCTGGCGGTGTTCTGGCTGCTCGACCACTTCTGGGGCGCGGTGATCGGCGTGCAGGCGGTCTACTGGACTTCGGCGGTACTGGGCGTCATCAACGGCTTCATCGCGCAGCGCCTGTTCGTCTGGCGATCCACAGGAGCCTGGCACGGCCAGCTCGTCAAGTTCTTCGCGATGAACGCGGCGGTCTCTGCCGTCAACTCGCTCCTCCTCTTCGTGACCGTCACGCTGTGGCACCTCCCCGCGTTTCCCAGCCAGGTCGCCATCACTGGACTTCTGACGCTCACGTCGTTCTTCGTGAGCCGAAATTGGGTGTTCCGCGGGATGCCCACGAGCAAGGAGCCGCCCCATCACGATGACTAGGCGAGTCGACGTGTTTCTGCAGTACTACAAGCCGCACGTCAGCGGTCTCACGAATTTGGCGGCGACGATCGCCGAATACACCGCGAGGCAGGACTACGACGTGCATGTGCATTGCGTCGCCAAGGCGGGCCCCCGCACGACGGAGCACCTCGACGGAGTGACGGTCCACGCGTATCGGAGGACGTTCTCACTGGGCCGGGCCAACTTCTCCCTCGGTTTCCTCGCGGCCGCCTGGCGGCTGCGCAAGACAGCCGGGCTGGCGCACTTTCATCTTCCCCTTCCGGAGTCCGCCCCGTTGGCGTGGGCACTGCGTCGCCGGCCGCTGGTCGTCACATACCATTGCGACGCTCCGCTCCTCGGCGGACTCGACGATCTGATGGCGAAGGGCCTCGACACCTCCCATCGGGTCCTCATTCGGCGGGCATCGGCGACCGTGACCACGAGCGATGACTACGCACGAAACTCTCGGCTCAGCGATGTGTTCGCGTCTGTCGGCTCGACCGCGGTGCCCGCCACCAGCATTGACCGAGCAGGGGGGAAGCCCCGCTACTCGATCGAGGGTCGTCGGCAGGTCGGATTCCTCGGTCGTCCGACATCGGAGAAGGGCATCGACGTGCTGATGGACGCGATCGACCTCCTTCCGATGGATGTTCTCGTTACGCTCGCCGGACCGCTCGATGGGCTCAGCGACAAGGTCGGCTACGACCGCGTGCGGCTCGGTCGGCTCATGGACGAGGGACGGGTGCGATCGCTCGGGTTCCTCGACGAGGACGACATCGCGGACTTCTACGCCTCCCTCGACGTATTCGTCCTGCCGTCGACGAACTCGTTCGAGGCGTTCGGAATCGTGCAGGTCGAAGCGATCTCCGCAGGAACCCCCGTCGTCGCCTCCGACCTTCCGGGCGTCCGGACGATTCCACAGCGCACTGGATTCGGTGAGGTCGCACCCGTAGGCGATGCGGTCGGACTCGCCGCGGCCATCGGACGAGCCCTCACCACCGACTACGACGCGGCGCACGCGCGAGAGGTACTCGACCGCGACTATCTCCCGCCCGTTCCCGAGAAGTCGTATGTCGCGATCTTCGACTCGCTGACTCGATGAGCAGGGGAGTGGCGGAACCGCGTGTGCTGCCATCCGGGATCCGCCCCGTCAGGGTCGTCATTGTCGATCTGGGAGAATAGGCGGGTGTATTCCGACCCGAGCTCTCACGTCGCGGCCGTGGTACTCACGTATCACCCCGAACCCGAAGTCGTGTCCAACATCGATGCCGTATCGGCTCAAGTCGGACGAGTGTTCGTCGTCAACAACTCACCTGATGAGGCGTCCGCGCGGGTTCTCGCTCCCGTCTCCGGGCGAGAAGATGTCGTGATCCTCGACCAATCGGGCAACGCGGGCGTCGCAACAGGCTTCAACGCCGGCATCCGCGCCGCCCTCGCGGCCGGATTCGACGACGTGTGGATCTTCGACCAGGACAGCACCGTGACCGACGGCTCGTTGAGTCGACTTCTTGAGGCGCGCGACGCGGCCGGAGCCCGGGCCGGCATCGTCGCGCCGGCGCTGCGGTCCAACGCGACAGGGATCGTCTACGCACGAGAGACGGGTGCCGGTGCAGGGGAGGTCGACGTGCTGATCAGCTCGGGCTCGCTCTTCTCGCGGTCGCTGCTGGATGAGATCGGGCTGCATGACCAGCCCCTCTTCATCGACTACGTCGACCACGACATCTGTCTGCGCGCTCGCGCGCATGGCTACCGTAACTACAAGGTCTACGACGCGATCTTGAACCACAGCTTCGGGGACTCGGACCCCGTGAGGCTGTTCGGTCGCCGCGTGTACCGCGCGAACTACTCACCGATGCGGCACTTTCATGCGTCCCGCAACCGCATCATCGTGATCCGTCGCCACGGCTTCGGCCGGTGGTTCTGGGAGGACGTCTGGTTCACCTCCAAAGCCTGGACGAAGGTTCTGCTCCTGGAACGCGACAAAGGCCCGAAGATCGCGGCCGCGCTCCGAGGTGCGTGGGCGGGGCTGCGCTATCCGGCCCGTGAGTTGCGATGGTGATCGAAGCCGTTGCCCCCCGACGCCGACCGGCGGCCGGGGGAGGCGAGCATCACTGGGAGGATTCGCACATCCGTGCAGGTATAGTGAGTCGCTGTTCTCAGCAAGAAAGTCAAGGTGTCAATTGACCGACAGCGCTCTCACCCGGTTCGAGCGACTCAGTGCACAGCCTTTCATAGCTCCCACCGGCAAGGTGGGGATCGTAGGCACCTGGGGTTCCTTGAAGGCGGTCTTCGACCACCGTGAGCTGCTCAACCTGCTCGTGCGTCGAGACATCAAGGCTCGCTACAAGGACAGTGCGCTCGGCGTGCTGTGGACGCTGATCAATCCGATCGTCCAGCTGGCGGTCTACTACGTCGTGATGGGGCAGATTCTGGGTGCCGCACGCGGTATCGAGAACTTCGCGATCTACGTCTTCTCCGGTCTGACCATCTTCGGACTCCTGTCGGAGGCGTTGACGGGCACGACGAGCTCGATCCTCGCGAACGCCGGACTCGTGAAGAAGGTCTACGTCCCCCGGGAAGTCTTCCCGCTCGCGTCGATGGGCTCGGCACTGTTCACCTTCAGCGTCCAGGTCGTTGTGCTCATCGCCGGGTGCTTCATCCTCGGAACACCGCCGTTCACTCCGGGACTCATCTACTTCTTCCCCGCGGTCGCTCTGATCGTGCTGTACGGTGCTGCGTTGGGCATCCTCTTCTCAGCCCTCAACGTCTACTTGCGCGACGTGCAGTACCTCGTCCAGATTCTGTTGACGCTCTCGATGTGGGCGGCACCCATCGTCTACGGGTGGACCATGGTCAAGGACGTGTTCGAGACCTTCAACCTGCCGAACTGGCTGCTCGAGGTCTACACGAACAACCCGTTGACGCTCGCCGTGCTCGGGTTCCATCGTGCGTTCTGGACGGCCGGCACAGACGCTGACTACCCGCCGAACCTCGGCCTGCGGATGCTCGTGGCGTTCCTGATCGGCCTCGTCGTTCTTTGGCTCTGCCAGCGCGTGTTCGCCCGCCTGCAGGGCAACTTCGCGCAGGAGCTGTGAGTATGTCGACAACTGATCGTGTCCAGGATGCCGTCGGCCCCGAGGTGGTGAGCGTGGAGCACGTCTCCAAATCGTTCGTCATCCGGAAGGATAACTCGCTCAAAGAGCGGGTCGTGACGCTGGGGCGGCGTGGCCGTGCTCACCAGGAATCTTTCGACGCTCTCAAGGACGTATCCTTCTCGATCCGGGCCGGTTCATCCATCGGCCTTCTGGGCTCGAACGGCTCTGGGAAGAGCACTCTGCTGAAGGTCATCGGCGGGATCATCGACCCCTCATCGGGCACCGTCAAACGCCGAGGTCGCCTCGCCGCCCTCCTCGAACTCGGGGCGGGTTTCCACCCCGATCTTTCAGGACGCGAGAACGTCTACCTGAACGCGGCGATCCTCGGCTTGTCGAAAGAAGAGACCGACGCGGAGTTCGAGAGCATCCTTGCTTTCTCGGAGATCGGTGACTTCATCGATACGCAGGTGAAGTTCTACTCCTCGGGGATGTACGTCCGGCTGGCGTTCGCCGTCGCCGTCCACACGAATCCGGACGTGCTCCTGGTCGATGAGGTGCTCGCCGTGGGAGACGAGGCCTTCCAGCGGAAGTGTATGGACAAGATCCGGCAGTTCCAGCGCGAGGGGCGAACGATCGTCCTGGTCTCGCACTCTGCTGAGCAGGTGATGGAGGTCTGCGATCGGGGTCTCGTCCTGAGCCACGGAGAGGTGGCCTTCATCGGATCGGCGGTCGATGCGACTCGAGTCCACCGCGAGATCCTCGAGGGCAACCGCAAGTCCGTCGCCGAGGCGGCCGCGGATGACGTCGAGGCCGCCGTGGTGCCTCAGATCCTGTCGATCGCTCTTCGCAATGCGGCCGGTGAGATCGTCGAGAGCGCCGCGACGGGCGACGAGTTGTCGATCGACGTGCAGGTGGAGCTCCCGCATGACATCGACGAGTGGCACTCGAGCCTCAGCATCGACACTCCCAACGGTCAGCAGGTGTTCGGTACCAGTACTCGCCGGCATGAGACCAGTCATGGGCCCAATGTCGCCGGGCCCATCACCGTGAGCTACACCTTCCCCAGCCTCCCGCTCGCGGGTGGAAAGTACTTCGTCAACGCCGAGGTGCTCGCCGCCGACGGCCATCCGTTCGATATCCAGTGGCAGGGTGCGACATTCTTCGTGCCAGCTTCGCCGACCCAGACGGGATCCGTGTTCGCGGATACGGCGATCTCGGTCGGCTAGGGCCCGCGAACGAAGTTGCCCGTCGTGCCACCCGGCGGCCGGAGTGCGCCGACCTGCCCGCCTAGACTCGGTTCGTGATGATAGCTACGGTCGGCGCGCCCGGATCCCCCCGACGCTATCTCCATTCACTGTGGCTGCTCTCTGCACGCGATCTGCGTGTGCGCTACGCGACCAGCGCGCTGGGCTATCTGTGGTCGGTCCTCGACCCGCTCGTGATGAGCGCGATCTACTGGTTCGTGTTCACGCAGGTTTTTCAGCGCACGGTCGGGCATGAGCCGTACATCGTCTTCCTGATCTCGGCGCTTCTGCCGTGGGTGTGGTTCAACTCCGCGGTGTCGGATTTCACGCGTGCCTTCAGCAAGGACGCGCGCCTGGTGCGGTCCACGGCCATTCCGCGCTCCATCTGGGTGAATCGCATCGTGCTCAGCAAGGGCATCGAGTTCCTATGCTCGCTGCCGGTGCTCGCTCTGTTCGTCGTCATCTCCGAGTTCTCGGACAGGCCGGCCCAACTCAACTGGGGGCTTCTGTGGATTCCGGTCGCGATCGCACTTCAGGCCGTCCTCCTGGTAGGCCTTGGGCTGCTCGTCGCGCCGCTCTGTGTGATGTGGACTGACCTGGAACGCACGACGAAATTGATCCTCCGGGCGCTGTTCTATGCCTCGCCAGTGATCTATGGCGTGGAGGACCTGCCCGGCGCTTTCGAGACGCTCGCCGCCTTCAACCCGCTCTCGGGCATCTTCGCGCTCTACCGCGTCGGTTTCTTCGCGGAGGAGTGGGATCCGTGGGTGATCGGCGTCGGCGCGGTCATGTGCTTTCTCTTCCTCGCCCTCGGGATCTTCGTCTTTCGGCGGCTCGAGCGCCCCGTGCTGAAGGAGCTGTGATGACGGCATCCGGTCTCGCGATCGAGGTGCAGGGCCTCGGCGTTCGCTTCCGCCGCAATCGGCGGGGGCGGCGCAGCATCAAGGACCTGTTCTCCGACTCGACGAGGCGATCCAAACCCGGCGAGTTCTGGGCTCTCCGCGATGTCAACTTCGACGTGCGGCCGGGCGAATCGATCGGCGTGGTCGGACGCAATGGTCAGGGCAAGTCCACGCTTCTGAAACTCGTCGCCGGCGTGCTGCTTCCGGACGAAGGGTCCGTGTCGGTCAACGGCGGTGTGGCACCGCTCATCGAGATCACCGGCGGTTTCGTCGGCGATCTGACGGTGCGCGAGAACGTGCGCCTGACGTCCGGACTACACGGGATGTCGAAGGCCGAGGTCGCTCGTCGGTTCGATGGCATCATCGACTTCGCGGAGCTCGAAGACTTCGTCGACACTCCGTACAAGCACCTCAGCAATGGCATGAAGGTGAGGCTCGCGTTCTCGGTCGTGTCGCAGCTCGAGGAACCGATCCTCCTCGTCGACGAGGTGCTCGCCGTGGGAGACAAGGCGTTCCGCGAGAAGTGCTATCGCCGCATCGATGAGCTGCTCGCTGAGGGCCGTACGCTCTTCTTCGTCTCGCACAGCGAACGGGACCTCCGCCGGTTCTGCACACGAGGTCTCTATCTCGACAAGCACAGGCTCGTGATGGATGCCCCGATCGCTGAGGTGCTCGACCGTTATAACGCCGACCATCCCGCCGGCTGAGGCCTAGTCGAACTCGCCCAGCGGGGCCGCAGGCTCACACGCGGGGGAGGGTCGGCACCTCGACAGCGGCCGGCAGGGCCGCCGCGCGCCGCGCATCGCTATGGCGGCGCCGCTTGACGATCCAGATTGAGACAAGCAACCCCGCAAACGCCACCGAGCCTGCGACCCAGACGACGAACGGCGAGGCGACGCCCGGCCACCACCACTCCGCGGAAGCGCCGGGATCGACAGCGTCGCCGCTGCCCCCCGAGGTGTAGCGCGAGATGTTCTGGTGCATCCCGATCGTCAGCGCGATCCACAAGCACGCTGCTGCCGAGGCATACCGGAATCCATCCCAGGCTCGTTCGGCATCGGGTCGGAGACTGGCGACACCGAGGGCGATCAGCAACAACGGCAGCAGATAGCGCGGCTGAACCGTGTTGCCCACGACCGCATTCGACTGCGCCAGCATGACGAACGGCACGATCCACATCGCGAGCAGCGAGAGCACGATCGCGAGCATCCGGCGGCGGGTGGGTCGGCGGATGCCGATGAAGAGGGCACCCGCGAAGACAGTCGTCGCGAGCACCCACACCGCGGCCGGCATCCGCGTATCGAACCACCCGAGATTCGACTGACCGAGGGCCCCCGTCCAGAGAGACGGGATCTCGAGCAGGTTGGAGATGTGCTGAGGAAGGGTCAGCGCGTTCTGGGAGGGATCGAGTCCACCGAAGGCTGCTCCGCCCTGCCTCGCGCTGAGATAGAAGCCGGCGCTGACGATGCAGATCGCGATACCGGTGGCGATCGGCACGATCTGGCTCCGCAGACCCCGCACGCCCAGCAGCAGCGCGAGAGCGACCCCGTAGACGGCGAAGATGGCGGCGTCGGCTCGGGACCCGGCTCCGAGGACCGCGCCGATCAGCGCGAGGGTACACAGCACCCAGCGGCGCCTGCCGGTCGCCCTCGTCGCGCCGTACAGCGAGGTCCAGACGGTCGCGGCCGACAGCATGGCCCAGGACGACGGGTTGGTCGACGCGTAGATGAAGACGCCGAGGGGGACGGAGGTGGCGAGAACCGAGATGAGGAGTGCGGGGCGAACCGAGCGAGGCAGGGCGAAGCAGACCACGCTGAGGAACCCCACGGCGAAGGCGGAGTTCGCGAGCCGAATCGCGGCCACCGAGAACTGGGGGTCGCTGCTCGCGAATACGGAGGCGGCCGAGTAGAACAGCGGGGGATACAGGTTGTCGACGTTGGCGCGAGCGACGAGTGCCATTTCATCGACTGCAGGGTCCCAGCAGCTCGCATCCTGCTCGGGCTTGAATGCGAAGCACGGCGCATTGATCAGCGCAGCCGGAACCAGGCGCGAGGTCGGCTCCGCGTTCACAGAGTCATCGGGAATCTCGCACAGGCCCGGTCGTTCCCCGAGGCCGCACCAGATCGAAGCGAGATGAAAGTCGTCGTCGGGACTGGAACCGACGGGAGACGCGAAAGACCATGCGCAGAGAGTGAGGAAGGCGAACAGGGGGATCGCGAGGATCGCGATCCATCTCCGGCCGGGTCGAGCGACAGATTTCACTGCACCATCGTAGTCGCCCGGTGTTCCCCGCTCATTCGGCCAGGAACCGCGTCCTAGAATGGGAGATTGTGACACAGCAGACCGGACCCGTGTTGGTCATCGTGCCCGCATGGAACGAGGAGAAGAACGTCGGTCACACCGTCCGAGAGATCCTTACGGCCGGGGACGACTACGACGTCGTCGTCGTCGACGACGGCTCGACCGACGGCACGGCGAGGGCGGCCCGCGACGCGGGTGCGACGGTGGTCTCGCTCCCGTTCAACATGGGCGTCGGCGGGGCCATGAAGACCGGCTTCACCTACGCGCAGCGGCACGGCTACCAGCGCGCCGTGCAGGTGGATGCGGATGGCCAGCACAACCCTGCCGACATCGCGAAGGTTCTCGGGGGACTCGACAGCGCCGACATCTCGATCGGCGCGCGATTCGCAGAGGTGGGGACCTACGAAGCCCGGGGTCCGCGGCGGTGGGCGATGGTGTTCCTCGCCACGGTGCTGACGAACGTGGCGAAGGTGCGCCTCACGGATGTCACCAGCGGCTTCCGTGCGGCAAACACACGCGCGATCGACCAGTACGTCGTCTACTATCCGGCCGAATACCTGGGGGACACCGTCGACTCTCTCGTCGCAGCCATCCACGCGGGACTGTCCGTGACGCAGGTCCCGGTCGCGATGCGTGCCCGAATGCACGGTCGCCCGAGCCAAGGCCCCATCGGCTCTACGATCTACCTCCTGAGGTCGGTGTTCGCCCTCGCGCTGGCTCTGATGCGCGGTGGACTGAGGAAGAAGCTGCGCTCGTGATCGTCATTCTTGGCATTGTCTTCGCACTCTGTGTTCTGGGTGTGATCTTCTGGTTGCTGCTCACCCGCCGCCTTCGCGAGAAGTATGCGGTTCTCTGGTTCATCATCGGCCTGGCAATCCTCGTTCTGACGATCTTCCCCGGCCTCCTGGACGGGCTGGCGACGCTGCTCGGGGTGGAGCTGCCGGCGAACCTGCTCTTCATCCTCGCTCTCGCATTGCTCATTGGCGTGACTCTGCATCAGTCGTGGGAGCTCTCGACCGCGGAGGACGAGGTCCGAAGAGTCGCCGAGGAGGTGGCGATCCTGCGCGCGGAGATAGAGCGGCTCGATCGCGTCCTCGATGAAGCGCCGAATCATGGTGGTGACGAAGGTGGTGGCCACCGGTCGGACTGAATCGCGTGGCCTAGTCCTCATCCTCGGTGCGACGGCGCTCGCAGGCGTCGCCGGGTACGCGATACAGCTGCTCGCCGCCGCCCTCATCCCCTCAGCAGGCGGCTATGTGCTCTTCAGTGCGTTCTGGTCCGCGATGTACCTGCTCGGCTCCGCCGTCGGCGGCGTTCAGCAGGAAGTCGCACGCGCGACGCACCCATGGGCGGAAGGAGACGAGTCTCGGAGGTCGCTGAAGCCGTTCCTCCTCGGCGCCGTCATCGTCGTCGCCGTGGTGGGAGCCGTCCTCGCCGTCCTCACCGGACAGATCGCCTTCCCGACCGACCAGGTGATGCTCGAGCTGGCGCTCGTGACGGGCCTGGTGGGATACGTCGTCACCTCCATCGCGACGGGGCTCTTCTACGGAGTCAACCGCCTGGCGGCGGTTGCCGCGCTGGTGGCCGTCGATGCCGTGATCCGCGGCGTCGCTGTTGTGGTGGGACTGGCTGTCAGGGCGCCCCTGTCCGTCCTCGCGTTCGCGATCGCGGTGCCGTTCGGGTTGGCGGTGGGGGCCGTGTGGATCGCCGTTCGATCCCGGTTGCGGGGCAGCTACACCATCGACGTCTCCACCGGGCGGCTTGCACGCAACGCTCTGCACACGGTCGTCGCCGCCGCGGCGATCGGTCTTCTGGTGACGGGGATGCCGCTCGTGTTCAGAGTCGCGCTTGCCGACTCGTCCGCCGTGACCGTCGCTTCGCTGACGCTGCTCGTCACACTCACCCGTGCGCCCTTCATCATTCCCGTGATGGCGCTGCAGAGCTATCTCATCGTCGCCTTCCGTTCATCCCGGGCGCGTGGCGCTCTCGCGCGTCGTTCGTGGATCGCGATCGCCGCGGCTGCCGTCGGTGCTGTGGGGATCGCGTGGTTCGTCGGACCCTGGGCCGTCAGCCTCGTGTCGTCGGGTCAATACCACGTGGACGGTCTGACGAGCTCACTCGTGGTCCTGAGCGCCGTTCTCGTGGGGCTCATGTGCGTCACGGGTCCTGCCCTCCTCGCGCGGAACGATCACTTCGTGTATGCAGCGGGATGGGTTCTTGCGGCAATGTCGACTCTCGTGTGCTTCGTGTTCCCGCTCGAGCCCGTTGTTCTGGTCCCCGTGGCTCTGATCGCCGGTCCGGTGGTCGGCCTGACCGTGCATGGCGTGGCGATCGTGCGGGGCTCGCGATCGCGGGCGAACACCGAATCGCTGCGATGACCCTGGTGGGGGATCATCGGCCCACGGCCAGGAGCCAGGCGGCCCTCCTCGAGGCGGCTGATCCGGTCTTGAGCGTCTGAGGTACTTGCGTGAGGGCGTGGAGGCGCGACATCAGCCGATGACGCGCAGCCGCTGCCGCGCGTCGCCAACCGCGGGCTTGCGCGTGCGCAGCGGTCTCGCGATAGAAGCGGCGCTCGTCCTCGAAACGGGTTCCGTCGCGCAGCGACGTCTGGGAGAGGCTCGCGGCGTGTCGGCGATATGCGAAGCATTCCACGCCTGTATACCGCAGCCTGCCGCCGGTGAATGCGATGTCGATCAGCATCGCGAGGTCCAGGATGATCGGCAATCCATCGCGGAATCCGATGCTCGACACGGTCTCGGTGCGAAGTGCGAGCGACGGCCAGTAGAGCCAGTTGCCGCGCAGCAAGGTGGCTGCCATCGACTCGCCCGCGAACTCGGTCGGATGTCTCGGGGTCAGGAGGCCGAGCTTCACCCTGTCAGCGAGTGAGCTCGATGGCTCACCGTCATCGTCGATGACCCGCACCTTCGGTTGGATCACATCGACGAGGGGGTCCTCTGCGATGATCGCGCGGATGTGCTCGACATATCCCGGGAGCAAGAGGTCGTCCGACCCGAGCACCACAACGTGGGATCCCTCCGCAGCGGCGATCGCTCGCCGGAAGTTTTCGGTGATCCCCACGTTCGCGTGATTGCGTCGGTACCGGATGCGCGGGTCCGCCAGCGATGCGACGTGGTCGGCGATCGCCGTCCCCGGGTAGCCGTCGTCGATGATCGTCAGCCGCCACCGAGGATCTGTCTGGCCTCTCACCGACTCGATCGTTCGGATGAACATCGCTGGATCGCCCCAGTAGGGCACGCAGATGTCGAGGTCCATAGGACCATCCTCGCTCACCGAAGCGAGCCGCCCTCACAGATACAATTGCGGGGCACCCGTCGGTCCCCCCCACATCCCACCCCAGATCGGTCAGAGCCATGGATCTCCTCATCGTCGGCTCCGGCTTCTTCGGTCTCACGATCGCCGAGCGGGCCGCGGCATCCGGTCGGAGAGTCACCGTCATCGACCGCCGGGACCATATCGGCGGGAATGCGTACAGCGAGGACGAACCCCAGACGGGCATCGAGGTGCACCGCTATGGTGCGCACCTGTTCCACACGTCGAATGCTGCCGTATGGGAGTACGTCAACCGCTTCACCGCCTTCACGAGCTACGTCCATCGCGTCTACACGACCCACAAGGGCGTCGTCTTTCCGCTGCCGATCAATCTGGGCACGATCAATCAGTTCTTCCGGGCCGCCTACTCACCGTCGGAAGCCCGCGCGCTCGTCCATGAACAGGCGGGCGAGTACGACGCCAAGGACGCCGCGAACCTCGAAGAGAAGGGGATCGCGCTCATCGGACGGCCGCTTTACGAGGCATTCATTCGTGACTACACCGCGAAGCAGTGGCAGACCGCGCCGACGGAACTGCCGGCGGAGGTGATCAGCAGACTTCCCGTGCGTTACACGTACGACAACAGGTACTTCAACGACACCTGGGAGGGGTTGCCTGTCGACGGCTACACCGCGTGGCTCGAGCGGATGGCGGACCACCCGAACATCGAGGTGAAGCTCTCGACGGACTACTTCGATGACTCCCAACCGCTGAACAAGCGGGCGACCGTCGGCCAGGTCCCCGTGGTGTACACAGGCCCCGTCGACCGGTACTTCGGCTACACGGAGGGCGCGCTGTCGTGGCGAACCCTCGACTTCGAGCGCGAGGTCCTGAACATCGGCGACTTCCAAGGGACGTCGGTGATGAACTACGCCGATGCTGACACGCCCTTCACACGCATCCACGAATTCAAGCACTTCCACCCGGAGCGCGCTGACCGATACCCGGCGGACCAGACCGTCATCGTCCGCGAATACTCGCGCTTCGCCTCGGCGGAGGATGAACCGTACTACCCCGTCAACACGCCCGCCGATCGCCGGGGGCTGCTCGCGTACCGGGAGCTCGCGAAAGACGAGCGGGGCGTCTTCTTCGGCGGTCGGCTAGGCACCTATCAGTACCTCGACATGCACATGGCCATCGGCTCCGCGCTGTCGATGTGGAGCAACCACTCCATCTGAATCGGAGCGCCTGCGCGGATCGTCTAGCCTGTTTGAGGTCGTCAGCGCCTGAGCGGCCGCAACGCCGCCATCAGAGGAGAGCGCACGTGTCCGGATCCCCTCCACGCTCTTCTCGCATCGCGTGGATCGCATCTGCGGCGTCCCTGCTCGGGGTCGGACTGCTCCTCTTTGCCTTCGGCGTCACTCCGTGGCTCGCGCCCATCGCGGTTCTGTTCTGCCTGTTCCTCGCGATCGGCCAGCGGACGTCCTGGCCCTTCGCGATCGCGGCCAGCGTCATCGTCGAGATCGCGCTCATCGCCCTGGTGGTGCGTTTCACACCGTCGCTCGGCCTCGGGCTGGTGCCGGGTGCGACGATCATCCTCGGTCTTCTGGGGGCGGCGGGCCTCGTGGCATTCGCCGTCGTGCGCTCCCCACGGCTCATCGGCGGGAGGGCCCTCCGAGTCGGCCTCCCGATCATCGTTGTCCCAGTCGTATTGATGACCGTCGTGGCCGTGCGCAGCGTCAGCACCGGCGACCTCGAATGGGCGATGCACAACGACGCGGTGTGGAATCTGATCTCCACGCGGCTCATCGTGTCCGACGGCGGACTCGACGCGATCGCGCATCCCAATGCGTCGCCGCTGACTCCTGGACTGCTGGCCGTGGCCATCGCCGTCGGGCGCGAAGCTGTCGCGCCGGCCGATCTTCTGCGTCACGACGTCTCTGCCGTCGCTGTGTTCTGGGTGTTCGCGAGCCTCGGCGCGGCATTGTTGGCAGCGCTCATCGGCGCGCGGAGCGTGCACGGCGGCACGCGCACCGCTCGCATCATCGGCGCCGGCATCGCGGCGTTGGTGCCGCTGACGTGGTTCACCTTCGGTTTCGCGTCGCAGTTCGGGTTCTACAACGCGACGCTCACGCTCCTGCTGCTTCTCGCGAGTTGGCTGGCCTGGCTCGAGGCCCGTGTGGCGCCCATCGCCGCGACCGCGACGCTGAGCCTCGCGACCGTGGCGCTCCTCGCGACCTGGGCGCCCCTCGCCGTCATCCCGTTCGCCCTCGCGGCGGTCGCGATCGTCGCGAGGATGGCATCGCTTCATCGAGCCGCGACCGGGAGTCGTCAGTGGGTGGTGCTGCTGCTTGCGATCCTTCCCGTGCCGCTCTACGCGATGTTCGTGACGCTGTCCGATCTGCGCCGCGAAGGCGCGGCCCTCGCGGTGGACGGCGGAATCATGGATCTCGGTCCGGGGGTGCTTCTGGCCATCGTGAGCGTGACGATCGCTGTGGCGATCCTCAACGCCGTGCAGCGCGGCCAGAGCCACCACCTCGTCGGTGTGCTCGCGGTCTGTGGGGGTGCGGTCGCGGCGGGTGCGTATCTGGTGATGCAGCGCGTCAACGCCGGGGCGTCGTTCTGGGGTTACTACCCGGCGAAGTTCGCGTGGCTGTTCGTCTCGCTCCTGATTGTGGTGCTGGCTGCTTCTCTCGCCGGAGAGATGGCGGGTCTGCGCGGTCGGCCGATCGCCGCCTCCGGTGTTGCGGTCACGGCCCTCGCGGTCCCGATGTCACTCATGCTCCTCGTTCCACCGCCGGCGCAGTTCCTCCCCTCACTGCTGACACCGGTCGCCATCGCGACCACCTCTGGGGTGGCTGCGGGATCACCTGCCGCTCGTACGCTGTTCGATCTGGCCGAGCCGGAGCACCCGACGATCGCGGTCGACTACCTCGACCCGTCCGGCGACAGGTTCCTCAACAGCTGGCTGCTGCAACTCGAATCCACATCGTCCGCCGATCCGATCCGGCTCTATTCGTACATCCTCGACCCGGAGAATCCCGCGCAGGCGTGCGAAGCCGCCGCCACGTGGGATCGCCGCGTGCGGCTCGTGACGAGCAGTGAGCAGACCGCCGAGGAGCTCACCGAGCTCTGTGCGGATGCAGATGCAGATGTCGTGATCGACGTGCTTCCGTGAGCGCTTCCTGATTGGACGGCGCCGGCCCGAGGTGCGGCCCCTCCGCTCAGGCCTGAGCCGTCGCCGCCTCGAGTGGGGGCATCGGCTGCCACGAGGCGTCCTTCGCGATCGTCCGCCCATCCCGCAGACCGCGGAACAGGTTCGACGTTCCGCGGAAAGTGCGCTCGACGAAAACCAGCCGGATGAGCTCCTTGCCGAAAGTCAGGCTCGTGCCGAGGCCGAACAGCAGCGGGTTGTAGACGTCGAGCGAGCGGTAGTACTTCTTGATGTACGCGCGGTTGCGCATGATGTAGTACCGGTACGCGTTGCTCGAGGCGTTCATGTGGCGGATGCCCATGTCCCACTGCTTGATCTCGCGTGTGCGGCGCAGCACGAACTCGTCGACGATGACCGACTGGGTCTTGCGGGACGCGAGCCAGCCGTACATCTGGTCGTCCCAGTAGATGAAGAAGCGCGGGTCGGGCAGGCCGATCTGCTGCACGATGTCTCGGTGGATGAACATGCCCTCGAAGCATCCGGAGTTCATCGGCTTGTAGCCGGACTCGTCGAACTCGGCCGGGGCGAAGGGGATCGGGATGCCGAGGGGCTCGGCGACGCGGTACTGCCAGTAGAAGGCGCTGCCGTCGTAGTCGTAGCGGCGGCCCTGGATGCTCTTGAAGCGCGGCGCCCACTTGCCCATTTTCGCGAGGCCGTCGGGCAGGACCTCGACGTCGTCGTCCATGAGCCAGATCCACTCGGAGCCGAGTTCGTAGGCGACGCGCATGCCCTCGCTGAAGCCGCCAGAGCCGCCGGTGTTGGTGTCCAGGCGCCGGTAGACCAACTCCGAAGGCGAAAGGCTCTCGCGGAAGGACTCGACGACGTCGGTGGTGTCGTCGGTGGAAGCGTTGTCGATGATGACGATGTGGCCGGGCTTCGGATCCATCGTGGTGAGGCTCGTCAGCAGGCGCGAAAGCAGGCCCGACCGATTGAAGGTCACGACCGCGATGGTCGCGCTGGCGGGGTCGAACTGCACGGCAGACGGAACGTGGGTCACGGGGATGATCTCCGGAAAACGATGGCTGGCGCCGGGACGTCGGGCCGGAGAGAAGCCTACCCTGCCGTCCCTTGCTCTCCCTGGGCGTGGGGAAGCCCCGAGCCTGTCGCCGAACCAGGCGTGTCGGCATCCGTTCCGCTGTCGAGCTTCTCGCGCCACGAGCGCGACTGGCCCGCTCGCACGGCGCACAGGACGAGCATGAGCCACCCGAGCCCGGTGAGCGTGAAGCTCTCGAACATCGAGTCCACGAGCAGCGCGACGAGCATCAGCGGCGTCCACGCGTAGACCACCGACCGGCGCTCGCCCGCGACCAGCCACGACCGCCCCAGGGCGAGCGCCCCGAGCGCGAGGAACAGCACCAGCCCGACCCAGCCGAGCTGCAGCGCGACATCGAAGTATGCGTTCAAGCCGGTGGCGTGGTCCTTGTCGAGCCAGAAGTTGATGGCGTTGAAGGGGTACTCGCCCTGGTCCCAGACGCCGAACCAGCCGAAGCCCTGCACGGGCCGCTGGCGGAGGATGTCGACCATGAAGTTCCACAGCTCGACCCGCATCGAGAAATCGGTGCCGGCGCCGAGGAGCGCGATGATCTGATGCCGCGCCGTGTAGCCGACGAAGACCCCGACGACGACGAGGGCTCCGAGTGCGAGCTGCAGGCCCGCCCGGCGCTCGGGGCGAGCGTGGCGGACGAGGGCGAGGGCGCCTACCGCGAGCCCGACGCCGACGGCCAGCACGACGACGGTGGGGGAGTCGCTCAGGACCGCGAGGCCGCCCGCCAGCACCACCGAGGCCAGCGAGACGCCGGGGCGCACCGACTGCGTGCGGTACTCGATGAGGAAGGTGATGAGCGCCAGCACGGCGACGAACCCGAGCCGGTTGCGCGTGCCGAAGATGCCCTGCACCGGCCCGAGCTCGGCGATCTTGCCCTGGATCCCGAGGAACGTGAACGGGATGTCGAGGAGGATGCCCGAGAGCACCTCGAGCGCGAGCGAGACGCCCAGCAGCACGCGCAGCACATCGCCGAGCGCGCGCACCGTCTGCAGCGTGTCGCGCACATGCCCGATGACGACGGCGAGGAACGCGAGCGCGGCCATCGACACCCAGCTCCAGAACGAAGTGCTCGCATCGCTCGACCAGAAGATGCTGGCGAGCGCCCAGGCGATGAACATCACGACGGTGGTCGGCACGAGCCGCAGGAGTGACAGCTCGCGGCGGCGCGAGATCATGACCGCGAGGCCGAGGACGCAGAGTCCGGCGACGATCGTGATGTAGGTGACGCTGCCGGCGATCCGCTCGATCGCATACGCGGAGAAGACGGCGGCGAACACGACGAGGGTGAACGCGCGCGCGAAGGACGCCGAGGCCAGCAGTGTGCCCAGCCACCCGGGCGCTGCGCCGTGCGGCGAGTCGGTCACGCGCCGCGCCCTGCGGGCAGGTCGCCCGCCGCGGACGCCGGCCTCCCCGGCTCGCGTCCGCCGGGCTCGTCACGCGCGACGGCCTCGCCGCGCTCGATCGCGAGCGTCTGCTCGGCAGGGCCGACGCCGACGTGCGGCGACTGCTTGATCTTGGCGCCGAGCATCACGAGGAAGAGCCAGCCCCACAGCAGCAGCGGGCTCGATTCGGCGAGCCCCTGCACCAGCAGGATCGCCCCGACGAGCGTGGGCAGCAGGGTCAGCGGCGAGTAGGGGCGGTCAGCGCGGAGGTCCCACCGCGGCCGGTCGATCGCGAAGAACCACGCGCGCCACACGAACGCGAGGTATAGCACCGCGAGCAGCACCACGCCGATGATCCCGAGCTGCATGGCGACATCGACCCACATGTTGTGCGCCTGCATGACCGTCTGCCCGTGGTCCGTGATCCACCCGTCGAAGGCCGGGTCGGTCGGCACCCAGGGGGTCGCGAAGCCCCAGCCGGTCCACGGGCGTTCGGCGGCGCGTTCGAGCACGGCCTCCCAGATGCGCTCGCGCCCGGTGAGGTCGGCACTGCGGCCCAGCGCCGTGAAGATCGTGTCGCGCAGGAGCCAGAGCGCCAGCAGCCCGCCGAGGCCGACGACGACGTACGCGACGTAGTACTGGGTGCGCTCGCCGGGTCTCGTCGCCGTGCGCATCAGCAGCACGGTGACCAGCACGACGACGACAGCGGCGGCGGTGAGGTACGCGGTGGCCGACCCCGCGCGCACGAAGAGGAATGCCGACAGCCCCATCCAGATCCACAGGAAGGTGCGTCGCGGCGCACCCGAGAACAGGCGGATGGCGAACACGATGATCGCGAGCAGCGCCACGGGTGCCAGAAGGTTGGCGTTGCCCATGATCCCCTGGATGCGCTTGTCCCACTCGAAGAGGTTGTTTCGCGACCAGTACTCGATCGGGTCGTCGGCCTTGTCGACGACGAAGCCCGGCAGGATCGGCGCCCGGACGAACACCCACACCCACAGCTCGAACAGGAACGAGAGCGCCATCACCCATTTGAGCGCCGATGCGGCCGCCCGCACGAGCTCGCGCCACGTGAGCACGCTCCCGATGAACAGCGCCTGCAGCGTCGTGATCCACAGCAGCAGCAGCGTGAGCGCGGTCGTCGCGGGCCACGCCGACCACGTGAGCGACAGCGTCGCCCACGCGACGTAGGCGACGACGAACCAGGGGAGCCGGCGCCACTGCACCGGCGGCCGCAGCACGATCCAGAGCACCGCCGACAGCACGCCGCCCGCGATCGTGATGACCGTCGTCGTGAGCTCGCCGAAGGCGTTCACCCACGCGGTGCCCGACAACGACATGAAGAGCACGAGGATGCACCAGCCGCGCAGCATGAGGTGGCCGGTCTTCTCGCGGACCGGCGGTTCCGGCGGCGCCGACGCCGGATGCTTCGAATGGACGGCCATCGCTCTCAGGGTACCCCGGGCGGCATATGCGCAAACGGCGGGCTGCTCACGGTGGCTGGCTAGGCTGTTCGGGTGCTGATCCCGCTCGCGAACGCCCCCCGTGACTACGCCTGGGGCTCGACCTCACTGCTCGCCGATCTCGAGGGGCGCGACCCCTCGGGGCTCCCCGAGGCGGAGGTGTGGTTCGGCGACCACCCCGGCGACCCGTCCGAGACGGCCGACGGCCGCACGCTCGACGCCTGGATCGCCGACGACGGCGCGGCGTCGGGTGTCGACGAACCGCTGCCGTATCTGCTCAAGCTGCTGGCCGCAGCATCCGCTCTCTCCATTCAGGCGCACCCGTCGAAGGCGCAGGCCGAGGAGGGCTTCGCGCGTGAGGAGGCGGCGGGGATCCCGCGCGACGCCGGCGACCGCACCTATCGCGACGCGAACCACAAGCCCGAGCTCATCGTCGCGCTGAGCGACGAGTTCCGCGCGCTGGCGGGTCTTCGCGACCTCGACGCGACGCGTCGCCTCGTCGCGACGCTGGGCGACGGTGCCGCGCCCCTCGCCGAACGTCTGGAGGGGGAGGATGCTGCGCTCTCGGCCGTCATCGGCTGGCTGCTGTCCGACGGGGCCGATGCCGCACGCGACGTGATCGCGGCCGCCGTCTCGGCCTCCTCCGACGAGTTCGCCGCCGAGCTCGCGCTCGCGCGCACGCTGGATGCCGCGTTCCCCGGCGACCCGGGAATCGTCGTCGCCCTGCTGATGAACCTCGTGACGCTGCATCGCGGCGAAGGCCTCTTCGTTCCGGCCGGCGTGCTGCACGCCTACCTCGAGGGTCTCGGCGTGGAACTGATGGCGGCGAGCGACAACGTGCTGCGCGGCGGTCTCACGCCCAAGCACGTCGACGCGGCGGAGCTCGTGAGCGTGCTGGATCCGACGCCGGGGCTGCCGCCCGTGATCCGGCCTCGCGAGGTCGCGGCGGGCGTGCGCCAGTACGACGTGCCGGTCGCCGACTTCGCGCTGCTCGCCGTCTCGCCGACCGCCGAGGGCGTCGACGTGGCGCTCGAGGGGCCGGCGATCGCCGTCGCCACGGCGGGGTCGCCGGCGGTCGCGGGGCTGGCCAGCGAGGACGCCGCGACACTCTCGCCGGGCGCCGCTGTGCTGGTCACCCCGAACGAAGGGGGCGTGCGCGTGAGCGGTCACGGCGAGCTCTTCGTCGCCCTGCCGGGCCGCTGACGCATCGGTCTCATCGCCGCCTCATCGGTTTCTCATCGGACCGTTATCCCAGAGCGACACGCCGTCGGCGCGTCGTGAAGGTTCAAGAGGGGGTTGAGCATTTACTATCTGCGACTTGACCTCACCGAACTACACGGGTGTAATTAGCCGTACACACGCACCAGCGTGGAGCAGGATCACGGGGGGTGAGAACGACATGACGGTTTCGCAATACCGTTCCGGCGTTCCCGACGACTGGTTCGTCGATCCGGTTCAACTGGGGGTACCGGGGGTACGCCGCAACATCGATGCGGAAGAAGACAATCCGCTCGCATGGCAGACCGACGCACTGTGTGCGCAGACCGATCCGGAGGCGTTCTTCCCCGAGAAGGGCGGCTCCACGCGTGATGCGAAGCGCATCTGCACGTCGTGCGACGTGCGAGGCGAATGCCTCGAGTATGCGCTGCAGAACGACGAGCGATTCGGCATCTGGGGCGGTCTCAGCGAGCGCGAGCGTCGCAAGCTGAAGCGCCGAGCGGGCTGACGCGCACGCCGGTCGGCCGGTTCGATCCGGCCGACCCGGCGCGTGCGCCCGGCGTGACCTTCGACCGCGACCTAGGCTGACCAGGACATGCCCACCGCCACGTCGAACACCGTCACCTCGAAACGCGTCCACGCCATCCTGGTGGTTCGTCCCGACGGTCGTACCCCGGCGGCATTCCACCTCAAGCGCACTCTCGCGGCTCTTCGCGAACAGACGCGTCCGGTCGACGTCCTCACCATCGTGGTGTGCGGGGGCGACGATCATCTCTTCGAGATCACGGATGCCGCGGGCGCCGAGTTCGTCTTCCGGGCCGCCGCTTCCACCTCCTACGCCGCGGCGACGGCGCTCGTCGCACCGCGCCTCGACGGCGACATGATCTGGCTCCTCGCCCAGGACACCGCCCCCGAGCCCGATGCTCTCGCGCGCCTCGTCGGCGCACTCGAGCTGTCGCCGTCGGTCGCCTTCGTCGCACCCAAGCTGGTGCGCTGGGACGACCGCACCGAGATCGTGTCGCTCGGGGTGGGGATGACGCGGTTCGGCCGAACTGTCGGGCTCGCCGACGGCGAGCTCGATCAGGGCCAGCACGATGCACGGGAAGACGTGCTCGGCACCGATGTGCGCGGCATCGTGGTCCGCGCCGACGCCTGGGCGCGGCTCGGCGGCCTCGATC
>JAVBUG010000241.1:0-10857 GCA_031555515.1 Microbacterium sp.
CCGCGAGCCCGCGCCGGGTGGCACCTCCTCCAGCGCCCGATGAACTTCCGGCCCACACGACAATCCGTGGGCGCCGCATTTTCATCGCCACTTCAGCCCACACGACAATCCGTGTGAGCCGGAAGTTCATTGATGTTTTCGAGATCATCCATCCCCGCGGACGGCGTCTCTCAGCACGGGATGAGCGTGCTCAGTCCTGGGCCTCGGGCTCTCCCGAGAGGAGCCCCCGCAGCCAATCGCGCGCCTCGACGAACACGTCGTCGGCGTAGCGCTCGGGGTAGCGCACGACGGCGCGGTCGGCGCGCGGATACGACCCGAGGAAGGTCACGCGGGGGCTGAAGCGGCGCAGGCCCATGAGGGCGTCGGCCATGCGCTCGTCCTCGAGGTGTCCGTCGGCGTCGACGACGAAGCGATAGCGGCCGAGCTCATCGCCGATCGGGCGTGAGGCCAGCAGCGACAGGTTGATGCCGCGCGTGGCGAACTGCTCGAGCATCTCGAGCAGGGCGCCCGGGTGATCGTCGGGCAGTTCGACGATGAGCGAGGTCTTGTCGGCGCCCGTGGGCGGCGGCGGCACGACCGTCCGGCTGACGAGCACGAACCGCGTCACGGCGTTGGGGTTGTCGCCGATGTTCGAGGCGAGCAGCTCGAGCTGGTGGTGCTCGAGGATGCCGGGAGGCGCGATCGCGGCGTCCGCGTCGCTCGATCCGTCGAGAAGTCCCATGGCGCTCGCGACGTTGCTTGCCGCGGGCACGTGCGCGTGGGCGGGCAGTGCGGCCGAGAGCCACTGCAGGCACTGCGCGTAGGCGACCGGGTGCGCGGCGATGAGCGAGACGTCCTCGAGCCGGGTGCCGGGGCGTCCGACGAGGACGAACTCGACGGGCACGAGGTACTCGCCGACGATGCGCAGCCCGGGGACGGTGGCGAGGGCGTCCTGCGCGGTCGACACGCCGCCGTCGACGGAGTTCTCGATCGCGATCATCGCGGCGTCGGAGCGTCCCTCGACGACGTCGGCCAGCGCCTCACCGACGTTGCGCACCGGCCGCCACTCGTGGCCCCGCGCCTCGGGCACCTGCGCCAGCGCCGCCTCGGTGAACGTGCCCGCGGGCCCCAGGTAGCTGTACGCGCGGCGGACGGGAACGGATGCCTCGGCGGAGGCGACCTCGGAAGTCACGCGTGCCAGCCTAGCCGGGGCCCCGTGGGCCGGATCCCGTTCCCTAATCAGGACGGACGCGGTGCGAGATCGATCCCGCCCGCGGAAATCCGGGGGCTCGGCCGACCGCACGGCACGCTCATCCTGAATTGCGCACCGGGGGCCGGTGTCACGGACCGTGCGCGGCAGGCCGAGGACAGGCAGACTGGGACGCATGACTCGCGCAGGACAGCCGGCCGAAGCATCCGACCTCATCGACATCGATGAGCTGATCGCCGCATATTACGACGTCACGCCAGACCCCGCCGTCCCCGAGCAGCGCGTCGCGTTCGGCACGAGCGGTCACCGCGGCTCGTCGCTGTCGGCCAGCTTCAACGAGACCCACATCCTCGCCACGACGCAGGCGATCGTCGACTACCGGCGGTCGCAGGGCATCGAAGGCCCGCTCTTCCTCGGGCGCGACACCCACGGGCTTTCGCTGCCGGCCGAACGCAGCGCGATCGAGGTGCTCGTCGCGAACGGCGTCGACGTGCGCGTGGACTCCCGCGACTCGTGGGTGCCGACTCCGGCGCTCAGCCACGCGATCCTCACCTACAACCGCGGGAAGGATGCCGCGGACCCGACACGCGCCGACGGCATCGTGGTGACGCCCAGCCACAATCCGCCGCGTGACGGCGGCTTCAAGTACAACCCGCCGAACGGCGGCCCCGCCGACACCGATGCGACGGGTTGGATCGCGAACCGCGCGAACGAGCTCATCGCGGCGGGCCTCGAGGGCGTCGCGCGCACCCCGTTCAAAGACCTCGATTCCGAGACCCTCGGGGAGTACGACTTCCGCGACGCCTACGTGCGCGACCTCGCGAACATCATCGACGTCGATGCGATCCGCTCCGCGGGCGTCCGCATCGGCGCCGACCCGCTGGGTGGCGCGTCGGTCGAGTACTGGGCGCTCATCGCCGAGGTGCACGGCCTCGACCTCACTGTCGTGAACCCCGACGTCGACCCGACGTGGAAGTTCATGACGCTCGACTGGGACGAGAAGATCCGCATGGATCCGTCGTCGCCGTCGGCGATGGCGGCCCTGGTCGCGCGCCGGGAGGAGTACGACATCCTCACCGGCAACGACGCCGATGCCGACCGCCACGGTATCGTCACGCCCGACGCGGGGCTGATGAACCCGAACCACTACCTCGCCGTCGCGATCGACTACCTCTACTCGCACCGGCCGGATTGGCCGACGGATGCTGCGGTCGGCAAGACCCTCGTGAGCTCGATGATCATCGACCGCGTCGCCGAATCGCTGGGCCGCGAGCTGCTCGAGGTTCCGGTCGGATTCAAGTGGTTCGTGCCCGGGCTGCTGGACGGATCCGTTGCCTTCGGCGGCGAGGAGTCGGCGGGAGCGTCGTTCCTCCGCAAGGACGGCTCGGTGTGGACCACCGACAAGGACGGCATCCTGCTGTGTCTGCTGGCCTCCGAGATCCTCGCCGTCACCGGCAAGACGCCGTCGCAGCGCTACGCGGAGCTCGAGGCCGAGTTCGGCGCCTCCGCCTACCAGCGCGTGGACGCCCCGGCCTCCCCGGCACAGAAGGCGGCCCTCGGCAAGCTCGCCCCCGAGGCCGTCACCGCGACCGACCTCGCCGGCGAGCCCATCACCGCGAAGCTCTCGCACGCGCCCGGCAACGGCGCGGCGATCGGCGGCCTCAAGGTGCAGACCGAGCACGCCTGGTTCGCCGCACGCCCGTCAGGCACCGAGGACGTGTACAAGCTGTACGCGGAGTCGCTGCGCGGCCCGGAGCACCTCGCGCAGGTTCAGGCAGAGGCCCGTGAGGTCGTGTCGCAGGCGCTCGCCGGCGCCTGACCCTTCGGCTCGCAGAGCGACGCCCGGACCCGCGCGAGGGAGCGCGCGGGTCCGGGCGAAGTCCGTTGCGGCGGGTAGCCGCGCCCGTCCAGGCGGGTCAGGCGCGGCCCACCCCGCGACGACGCGTGAAGAGCACGTAGAGGCCGAGGACGACGATCGAGCCGAGGATCGAGCCGATGATGCCCGACGGCTGCAGGAAGCCGCCGTTGGGGTCGCTGCCGAAGAGCAGGAAGCCGAGGAAGCCGCCGACGAACGAGCCGACGATTCCGAGGACGATCGTCAGCAGGATGCCCATGCTCTGCTTGCCGGGGATGATGGCGCGAGCGATGAGGCCGGCGATCAGGCCGATGATGATCAGGCCGAGGATGGTCCAGAGCATGTTTCTCTCCTTCTGTCTCGTGTGAGATGACGAAGACGCTATCGCCGCGGTTGCGCGCGGGGAGGCCTCTACCGCTCGGAGCGCGGGAGCGGTACATTACGCGTCCGCGCGAGATGGGGAAGCGTTTTCCGATGATCTGGGCCACAATGGAACGGTGACCGACCTCACCCTCCGCCTCGACCACACCGACCTGACCGTCACCGTTGCCGGCGTCGACATCGCGCGCTACGCGTTCGACCCCCGCGGCGAGATCTCCGAGGGCCCGAAGCCCTTCCTCCACCCGCTCCGCGCGCTCGATGGCGCGCTGCTCACGGGCTTCCGCCCGTGGGATCACCGCTGGCACAAGGGTCTGCAGATGACCTGGACCCACGTGTCGGGTCAGAACTTCTGGGGCGGCAACACCTTCCGCCCCGAGCACGGCGACTACGCACTGCTCGACAACGTCGGCTCCATCCGGCACGACGCCTTCACCACGATCGCCGACGCGGGGCCCGAGGTGGGGTTCACCGAAGAGCTCACCTGGATCACGCAGGGTGGCGAAGAGTGGCTCGCGGAGACCCGGTCCCACCGCTTCCACGGCGTCGACACCGACCGCGGCCTCTGGATGCTCGACTTCTCGACCACCCTGCGCAACGTGTCGGGTCGCGAACTCGAACTCGGCAGCCCGACGACCGAGGGACGCCCCGGCGCCGGCTACACCGGCTTCATGCTCCGGATGCCCCGTGCCTGGACCGGCGGCCGTGTGCTGGCCGGCGGCTTCCCCGACGACGCCGGCGATGACGAGGTCATGGGCAGCGTCGCACCCTGGGTGTCGTTCTCGGGCGAGCACGACGACGTGGACGGCGGCGCCACGGTCCTCGCGTTCGCCGGCACCTCGACGGGTGCGCCGCCGATCCGGTGGTTCGTGCGCAGCGAGCCCATCCCGGTGCTCGCACCCTCGCCCTCGTTCGACGAGTACGTCGTCCTGGCCCCCGGCGCCGAGGTGTCGCTCGCGCACCGCCACGTCTTCGGCGACCGCGTGTGGACCCCGGACGAGACGCGGGCGCTCGCGGAGGAACTCGCGCCGTAGTCGAGCGGGACTGCGTTCCCGGCTCCTCGTGTCATCCCTCCGACAGGTCAACCGGGCTTCTCCAGGAGCATGTGCGCCGAAACGTCCCTGCAGAAGCCCGGTTGACCTGTCGAGAACGGGCGGCGGCGGCGGCCAAGCCCGCGGGGTGGGATGCCGCAGCCTCAGCCCGCGGTGACCTCCAGCGACGTACGCACGGGGAAGTCCCAGGCCGACGGGCCGGCGGCCACGACGTACGTGCCGGGTTGCACCCGCAGCGCACCCTCGTGCAGCCAGTCGTCGACGGCACCGGGCAGGCGCACGGCGACGTCCCAGACCGCGAGGCGCGCGGCCGAGAACGACAGCTCCACGTCTCGCGTCTCGCCGGGCGCGAGCCGCACACGGCGGTACGCCACGAGCACGCGGCGCGGCGCCGGCAGCGGCAGATCCGCCGCGGGCAGCGCGTAGAGCTGCACGAGCTCCTCGGCATCGCGGTCGCCGGTGTTGCGCACCCGCACCACCGCGTGCACCACGGACTCGCCGACCCGCGGCGCGAAGCCGGCGTGGCGGTGGGTCGGCGCGGGCGCCGGGGTCGCAGCATCCGGAATCGACACCGACTCGTATGCGACGGACGTGTAGGTGAGTCCGTGCCCGAACGCGAACGTCGGCTCGTCGGGCTGATGGCGGTAGGTCGCACCCTGGCGGAGCGTGTCGTAGTCGAAGAGGTCGCCGGCCTGCTCCTCGGTCGCGGGCCAGCTCTGCGAGAGGCGGCCCGACGGCTCGCGGTCGCCCGAGAGCACGTCGATGACGCCGCGCCCGAGCTCCTGGCCGCCGTGGCTCGACCAGACCACCGTCTCGGCATCCACTCCCGAAAGCACATACGGGTAGCTCGACACGATCGTGAGCACGGTGCTCGGGTTCGCCTCGCGCGCGGCACGCCACACCTCGGCGGCAGCGGAAGGCAGTCGCAGGTGCGGGCGGTCCTCCGTCTCTCTGCCGTTGAGGTGGGGGTCGTTGCCGACCGCGACGATCACGGCGTCGGCACGCGCGGCAGCCTCGGCCACCGCCGCGGCGCCCGAGCGCACCACGCGTACGTCGAAGCGCTCGGCGGCCTCGAGAGTGACGGCCTCCGCCGCGAGCAGCCCGGAGTCGCGGAACACCCGCAGCCACCGGCCCGAGCCGAGGTGCAGCAGCGACCACGTGCCGTCGGCGTGGATGTGCTTGCGGAAGCTCTCCTGCACGACCCATTCGCCGACGCGCGTCGCGTCCGCGCGCATCGGCCACTTCGCGCCGGTGAGGAGCAGACCGCTCGCGTGGGAGCGGAGGGTGAGGATGCCGTCGCCCCAGTCCGTCACGTCGAACAGCGCGTCACCGGCCGCGGCGTCGCCGGCCGCCTCGACCGCCGAGCCGTCGGCGTTCGAGACGACATAGCGGCCGTTCGAGGTGGCCCGCAGCGCGAGCGTGTCGGCGCCGGTCACGACCTCGGCCTCGCCGAAGCGCTCGGCGGCAGCGGCGCCGATGCCGACCGCGTAGGGCGGAGTGCCGGCGTACCAATCGGTGAGCACGAGGTCGGCCAGCGGGCCGACCACCGCGACCCGTGACGCCCGGGAGAGCGGCAGCACGCCGGCGTCGTTCCGCAGCACGACGACCGAGCGCGCCACCGCCTCCCGCGCGAGCTCACGCGCCTCGGGGGCGTCGATGGCGTCGGCGCCGATCCCGGCGGAGGGATCGGCGGCGCCGTCGAACTCGCCGGTGCGCAGGCGCAGCTCGATCAGGCGCAGCACGGCCTGGTCGACGTCGTCCGTCGTCAGGAGCCCCGCGGCGAGCGCCTCCGTCACGTACCCGATCGTGGGCGCGGCGTTCGCGTCGTTGTCGGTGAACGAGTCGAGGCCCGAGGTCACGAGGGCGGCGGCGGCGTGCACATGGTCGGGCTGGGAGCGCTGCGTGGTGACGAGGAAGGTCGGGGCGCCGGCATCCGACACCACCGCGATCGACTCGTCCGTCCACGACCGGGCTTCCGCGACGAGCTCGGGCTGCGTGTGCGCAGGGACGCCGTTCACACGGTTGTACGCGAGCATCATGCCGCCCGCGACGCCCTCCTCGATCGCACCGCGGAAGGCTGGCAGCTCCTCCTCGTGGAGGGTGCGCAGCGACATCTCGGACGACGTCGTCGAGCGGTCGGTCTCGTTGTTGTAGGCGAGGAAGTGCTTGAGCGCGGGCACCGTGCGCCACACGCGCGGGTGGTCGCCGCGCAGGCCGCGGGAGTACGCGGTGCCCATCACCGCGGTGAGGTGCGGGTCCTCGGAGTAGCCCTCCTCGTTGCGCCCCCAGCCGGGGTGGCGCAGCGTGTTGACGACCGGCGCCCACACGTTGAGGCTGACCATGGGGTTCTCGGCGCGCTTGGCGCGCACCTCGACCGCGGCGACCTCGCCGACCTTCTCGACGAGGTCGGTGTCCCACGTCGCGGCGAGTCCCACGGACTGCGGGAACACTGTCGCACGCCCGAGCCACGCGACGCCGTGCAGCGCCTCGCATCCGGTGTGCCACGCCGACACCCCGAGTCGCTCGACCGCGGGCGCGGCCTGGTGCAGCATCGCGATCCGCTCGTCGGGCGTCAGCCGGGCGAGCAGGTCGCGCGCGCGGGCCGCGAGCGGCTGGTCGACCTGCCGGAACACCGGCTGGCCAGGCGCCTGGTCTTCGGCGATCGTGCGGGTCGCGGCATCCATCGCGATATCGGTCATCGTGCGGTCTCCTCGATCTCGATACGGAGTTTTCCGGATGCCTCGGCCCGGACGATCCGGTCACCTACCTGCAGTGCCCACGGGGCGTGGGCGTCGTCCGTCGACGCGATGATCGCCGAGCCCTCGCGGCGGACGCGGAATGTCGTCGCCCCGACGCCGTCGATGGATCCCTTGGCGTCGTGGCCCGGCACCCGCGTCTCGCGGTCGTACCCGTCGGGCAGCTCGAAGCAGCGCAGCGTGACGCCGTCCGACCAGTCGTAGTCGGGACGGCTGTCGTCGGCGCCGAACGGCAGCACCGTTCCGGGGCGCACGCGCAGCGGCACCGAGTCGTAGCCGTGGGTCTCGGAGATCCACCGGCGGCCGTCGACGACGGAACCGTCGAGGAGCGACGTCCACACCCCTTCGGGCACGTAGTACTCGACGCTGCCGTCGGCGGTGAAGATCGGCGCGACCAGCAGCGCGTCGCCCAGCATGTACTGGGTATCGGCGTCGAAGCCCGAGCGGTCGCCAGGGAACTCGAGCGCCATCGGGCGCATCATCGGCGTGCCGCAGCGATGGGCCTGCTCGGCGGCGCCCGCGAGGTACGGCATGAGCCGCATCTTGAGCTTCGTGAACGAGCGCGCGATGTCGACCGCCTCGTCATCGAAGGCCCACGGCACGCGCACCGACGACGAGCCGTGCAGCCGCGAGTGCGACGACAGCAGGCCGAAGGCGAGCCAGCGCTTGAACAGGCCCGGGTCGGGCGTGCCCTCGAACCCGCCGATGTCGTGGCTCCAGTAGCCGAAGCCCGACATCGCGAGCGACAGGCCGCCGCGCAAAGACTCCGCCATCGACAGGAACGTCGAGTCATTGTCGCCGCCCCAGTGCACGGGGAACTGCTGCGAGCCCGCCGTCGCGGAACGCGCGAACACGACAGCGTCGCCGACGCCGTGGTGCCGCTCGAGCGCGCGGAACACGACCTCGTTGTAGAGCTTCGCGTAGTAGTTGTGCATGCGGTGGGGGTCGGAGCCGTCGTGCCACACGACGCCCTCGACCGGGATCCGCTCGCCGAAGTCGGTCTTGAACGCGTCGACGCCCTGATCGAGGAGGCCCTGCAGCTTCGCGACGTACCAGTCCGCGGCATCCGGGTTCGTGAAGTCGACAAGGCCCATGCCCGCCTGCCACATGTCCCACTGCCACACGCTGCCGTCGGTGCGCTTCAGCAGATACCCGTTGTCGGCAGCTTCGCGGAACAGCGCCGAGCGCTGCGCGATGTACGGGTTGATCCAGAGCGACACGTGCACGTCCCGCTCGTGCATGCGGGCGATCTGCCCGACCGGGTCGTGGAACGCGCGCGAGTCCCACTCGAAGTCGCTCCACTGGTACTCGCGCATCCAGAAGCAGTCGGAGTGGAACACCGACAGCGGGATGTCGCGCTCGGCCATGCCGTCGACGAAGGCGCTGACGGTGTCTTCGTCGTAACTGGCGGTGAAGGATGTCGTGAGCCACAGTCCGAACGACCACGCGGGCACACGCGCCGGCCGGCCGGTGAGCGCCGTGTAGCGGCGCAGCACGTCCTTCGGCTCGGGGCCGGCGATCACGTAGTAGTCGAGGGACTCGCCGCCGACCGAGAACTGCACGCGCGAGTTGACCTCGCTGCCGACCTCGAACGACACGTTCTCGGGGTGGTCGACGAACACGCCGTAGCCGCGCGACGTGAGGTAGAACGGCACGTTCTTGTACGCCTGCTCGCTGGAGGTGCCGCCGTCGGCGTTCCACGTGTCGACGACCTGGCCGTTCTTGACGAACGCGCCGAAGCGCTCGCCGAGGCCGTAGACGCGCTCGCCCGGCTCGATGCTCAGCTGCTGGTGCACCCACGTCGGCTTCGTGCCGCCGGCGGCCGTTCCGGCGGTGCCGGCTGTGCCCGCGGTCGCGGCGGTGCCGTTCCTGCCCGTCGTGTCGGTGTAGTGGCCGATCGAGCGCGGGAGGGAGCTCGTGAGCACGCGCCCGTCGTCCTCGAGGAAGTCGACGCGCCACTGCCCCGCCGTGCGGGCGACGCGCACCTTCAGGGGACCGGCGTCGAGGACGCCTTCGTTCTCGTCGACCGTGATCGTCGGCCGGAAGCCCTCCGCGCCGAAGATCTCGAAGTCGGGCCCACGGTGCACCGCTCCCGCGTGCCGCTCGACGCGCACCTTCACGACGCCCGGTGCGGGCGCCGAGAACGTGACGGTGAGCATCGCGCGGTTGAGCGTGTCGCCGCGGTCGCGGATCGCGGCGGTCGGCGCGTACACGGTCATCGTGCCCGCCGCCTCGTCGACGCGGATGTCGTCGACCTCGACCGCGTACAGCGGCGCGAGGCCGGGCCTGGTCAGCCAGTAGCCATCGGTGAACTTCACTCTGCGTGCCTTTCGATGAGCACCATGGCGGCGCCGGGGGCGAGCGTCAGCCGCCCCTCGACGTCCGCATCCGACAGGAGATCGCGGCGCGGGCCGGGCAGCGTGACGCTGCGGGCCTGGTCGCCGTGGTTGAGGAGGAAGAGGGCCTCGCCGCGCCGGACCGCTTCGACGCCGTCGGGCAGCACGCGCTCGGGCGTGACCCCGGCGACACCCGCGGCGTCGAGGGCGTCGTCGAGCACCGCGGCGAGCGCGTCGTCCGACACGACGGCGCCGAGGTACCAGGCCGTGCCCTCGCCCGTGCGGTGCCGCGTGATCGCGGGGGCGCCGGCGAGGTGGCCGGCACCGAACCGCGCCAGCACGTCGGCGCCGTCGGCGCGGAGGCGTTCGCCGAGAATGGATGCCTCGGCCGCCGCCGGCGCGGTCGCCCAGGCCCTCTCGATCGTGACGGGCGTGGGCGCGTCGGGAAGGCCGACCCACTCCTCACCGCTCACGCCGAGGAGGTCGCGCAGCAGCACCGGCGAGCGCCCGGTGGGGATGCCGGCGTTGCCGTCGGCGACGCCCGAGAACGGCCCGACCACGAGGCTCGCACCGCGCTCGACCGCCGCGCGGAGGGTGGCGGCAGCATCCGTCTCCACGATGTACGTGTGCGGCACGAGCACCGCGGCGTAGGCCGACAGGTCGGCGCCCGGACGCACCAGGTCGACCGCGATGCCGCGGCGCCACAGCGCCCGGTGCCACCGCTGGACCTGCGCGAGCGTGTCGAGCCGCTGGGTCGGGCGGCCGGGTTCGTCGGCGGCCCAGCGCGAGGGCCAGTCGAAGAGGAGGGCGACGGATGCCGCGACCCGCCCGCCCGCCACGGACCGCAGTAGCCGGAGGTCGGCGCCGGGCGCGCATGTGGTCTCGAAGACCTCGGTGTCGGCGCCGGCGTGCGGCAGCATCGCGGAGTGGAAGCGCTCCGCGCCGGTGCGCGCCTGGCGCCACTGGAAGAAGCAGATCGCGTCGGCGCCTCGCGCGACCGCCTGCAGCGAGTCGAGGCGGGCGCGGTCGCGGCTCTTGGGCAGGTTGTGCGGGCGCCACGACGTCGCGCTCACCGCCTGCTCCATGAGCACCCAGGGCCGCCCTTCGCCCAGCGATCGCATGAGGTCCTGCACGAGCGCGATGTCGCTCGAGGCGGTCGCGGAGCCGTGGTCGGGGTACTGGTCGTCGGCGACGACGTCGACGTCGCCCGCCCACACCCACAGGTCGGTGAGCGGCTCGAAGCCCAAGAAGTTCGTGGTGACGGGCTGGGCCGCCCCGGCCGCGCGGATCG
>JAVBUG010000045.1:0-56304 GCA_031555515.1 Microbacterium sp.
TGTCGGGCGAAGCGGATGCCGCGGCGATGAGCGCGTTCGTGTTCGCGGGGTTGCCCACCACGACGACGCGCACGGCATCGTCGGCGACCGCGCCGATCGCCTTGCCCTGCGGCCCGAAGATGCCCGCGTTCGCGGCGAGCAGGTCGCCGCGCTCCATGCCGGCCGTACGCGGCCGCGCCCCGACGAGCATCGCGATCCGGGTGCCGTTGAACGCGGTGAGCGGGTCGTCGGTGACGTCGACGTCGGCGAGGAGCGGGAAGGCGCAGTCCTGGAGCTCGAGGGCCGCGCCCTCGGCGGCGCGCATGCCCTGCGGGATCTCGAGCAGTCGCAGCCGAACCGGACGATCCGGGCCGAGCATGTCTCCCGCCGCGATGCGGAACATCAGCGCGTAGCCGATCTGGCCGCCGCCGCCGGTGATGGTCACGGTCGTGGGTTCGCTCGCCATGCCCCCGAGCGTAGCGCCGCGCATTGTACTCATTCCTGCCGATTCGGGAATGGTTCCTGCTGTGGATCGGGGTGGGGCGGTACCGTGACTGGCATGACGTTCAATGAGACCGCCAACGTCGGGGGGAACACGGCGCGGCGTCGAGGAGCGGGCGTGGCGGTGGCGGGCGGCGGCATCGCCGGGCTCGGCGCGATCGCGGTGATCCTGTTCCAGCTCTTCACCGGACAGGACCTGTCGAGCGTCATCCCCTCGCAGCCGCAGGTCGGATCCGGCGGCGAGTCCGAGATCCAGCAGTGCGAGACGGGCGCCGACGCGAACGCCAACGACGAGTGCCGCCGCGCCGCCGGCCGCGTCGTGCTCGACCAGTACTGGGCGACGCAGGTGCAGGGCTATCGGGCGCCGCAGCTGATCATCGTCGACCAGCAGACCGGCACCGCCTGCGGGACGGCGTCCAACCAGACCGGCCCGTTCTACTGCCCGCCCGAGGAGAAGGTCTACATCGACCCGACCTTCTTCGGCCTTCTGCGCCAGCAGTTCGATGCCTCCGCGGGCGACCTCGCGCAGCTGTACGTGCTCGCCCACGAGTACGGGCACCATGTGCAGAGCATCACCGGCATCATGAACGAGCACCCGAACAACGGCACCGGGCCCGACAGCAACGGCGTGAGGACCGAGCTGCAGGCCGACTGCTTCGCCGGCGCGTGGGTGGGCGACATGACCGAGCAGCGCGACGAGAACGGCGTACCGTATCTGAAGGAGCCCACGCAGCAGCAGGTCGCCGACGCGATCAACGCGGCCGGCGCGGTGGGCGACGACCACATCCAGCAGGAGTCCGGGGGCTTCGTGAACCCCGAATCCTGGACCCACGGTTCGAGCGAGCAGCGGCAGAGCTGGTTCGAGACCGGTTACCGCAACGGACCCTCCGCGTGCGACACCTTCGCCGTCCCGGGGGGCAGCCTGTGAACGAACACCTCGACGACATCCTCTATCCGCCCATCGAGCCCTACGACACCGGCACGCTCATCGCCGGCGAGGGCAACCGCATCGCGTACGAACAGAGCGGAAACCCCGAGGGAAAGCCGGTGGTGTTCCTGCACGGTGGTCCGGGCGCCGGCACCTCGCCCTGGCACCGCCGGTTCTTCGATCCCGAGCGGTATCGCATCATCCTGCTCGACCAGCGCGGCTGCGGCCGCTCCACCCCGCACGCGAGCGAGCCGGATGCCGACCTGCGGCACAACACCACGTGGCACCTCGTCGCCGACATCGAGCTGCTGCGCAAGAACCTCGGCATCGAGAAGTGGCAGGTCTTCGGCGGCTCGTGGGGGAGCGCGCTCGCGCTCGCCTATGCCGAGTCGCACCCCCAGGCGGTCAGCGAGATCGTGCTGCGCGGCATCTTCACGCTGCGCCGCCACGAGCTGGAGTGGTTCTACGAGGGGGGCGCAGCATCCATCGTCCCGGATCTGTGGGAGGACTTCATCGCCCCGATCCCGATCCTCGAGCGCTCGCAGCTCATGGAGGCTTACCACCGCCGCCTCGCCGATCCCGATCCTGCCGTGCATGTGCCGGCGGCCGTCGCGTGGTCGCGCTGGGAGGCGGCGAACCTCACGCTGCTGCCCGATGCCGAGCTCATCGAGGCGATGACCGAGCCGCGCGCCGCCGTCGCTTTCGCGCGGATCGAGAACCACTACTTCCTGCACGGCGGCTGGTTCGAGCCCGAGCAGCTGATCGCGAACGTCGGCCGCATCCGGGGTATCCCCGCCGTCATCGTGCAGGGCCGCTACGACGTCTGCACGCCCGCGATGACCGCGTGGGATCTGCACCGCGCCTGGCCCGAGGCCGACTTCGTCATGATTCCGGATGCTGCGCACGCCGCGTCCGAGCCGGGCATCGCGTCCGCCCTCCGCGCCGCGACGGACCGCTTCGCGGAAGCGCCGGGGGAGGATGCCGAGATCGGCGAGGAACCCGAACCCGCCGAGGAGCCCGAGCCCGGCCAGGAGCCCGAGCCCGGCGAGGAGCCCGAGGTGGAGGAGCTCGGCCCGGAAGCCGAGCCCGAGCCCGAGCCCGGACTCCGACGCGAGCGCAACGGCAAGCGCTCGAAGAAGCGCAAAGACACCGCCGACCTCTGACCGAGGTGCCCAGCCTGATCTCCGGTCGTTGAGCGAGCTTGCGAGTCGAAACGCTCTGAGCGCGGCGCACACCTCGTGCACCGCCGGGCAACGCCCAGCCGCCCACTGGTAGGGTGTAAACCCTTGCAGCGCATTCTTGCGCTTCTCGCGTCGTAGAACGCTTCCCTCGCGCCGGCATCCGGACCCCGATCCGAAGAACCGCGCTGACATCTTTCGTACGGCGACCCGCGGGCGAGATACGCCCCGGCCACCGACAGGGCACTCGCGTGCCCAGAGAACATCCCTCATGACCGAAACCTCGTTCGGCGCGCTCGGCGTGCCGCAGCCCCTCGTCGACGCGCTCGCCGCGAGCGGCAAGACCACCGCGTTCCCGATCCAGGTCGACACGCTCCCCGACACGCTCGCCGGCCGCGACGTGCTGGGCCGCGGCAAGACCGGCTCGGGCAAGACCCTCGCCTTCTCGATCCCGATGGCCGCGCGCCTGGGTGGCAAGCTCGCCGGCGGCACCCGCCGCAAGGGCCGCCCGCTCGGCCTCGTGCTGGCGCCCACGCGCGAGCTCGCGACGCAGATCGACGCGACCCTCGCCCCGCTCGCCAAGGCCTACGGCCTCACCACGACCACGATCTTCGGCGGCGTGAACCAGAACCGCCAGGTCAACGCCCTCAACGCCGGCGTCGACATCGTCGTGGCGTGCCCCGGCCGCCTCGAGGACCTCATGAAGCAGGGCTTCGTGCACCTCGACGCCGTCGAGATCACCGTCATCGACGAGGCCGACCACATGGCCGACCTCGGCTTCCTGCCGGGTGTCACGCGCATCCTCAACGCGACGCCGTCCGGCGGCCAGCGCCTGCTGTTCAGCGCGACCCTCGACAACGGGGTCGACAAGCTCGTCAACCGCTTCCTGCAGAACGAGGTGCTGCACTCCGTCGACGAGGCGCACTCGCCCGTCGCCGCGATGACGCACCACGTCTTCACGCTGGCCGACGCCGACGCCAAGAAGGACGTCGTCAAGGCCCTCGCGTCCGGCATGGGTCGCCGCATCCTGTTCATGCGCACCAAGCACCAGGCGAAGAAGCTCGCGAAGCAGCTCACGTCGCAGGGCATCCCCGCGGTCGACCTGCACGGCAACCTGTCGCAGGCGGCCCGCGACCGCAACCTCGCGGCGTTCTCGTCGGGTGCCGTCAAGGTGCTCGTGGCGACGGATGTCGCGGCCCGCGGCGTGCACGTCGACGATGTCGAGCTGGTCATCCACGTCGACCCGCCGATGGAGCACAAGGCGTACCTGCACCGCTCGGGCCGCACCGCCCGCGCGGGGGCGGAGGGTGCCGTGGTCACGCTCGTGCTCCCCGAGCAGCGTCGCGACGTGTCGCAGCTGCTGCGCAAGGCCGCCATCTCGGTCGAGCCCGTCGCCGTGACCGCGACCTCGCCCGAGGTCGTCGAACTCGTCGGCCAGGTCGCCCCGTACGTCAAGCCGGTTCCCGTCGCCGAGACCCCGCGCGGCACCAGCCAGGGCGCGAACGCCCAGCGCAAGCGCGCTGCGCGCGACGCACGCGAGACGGATGCCGCCGGCGCCGGTCGCTCGGGCGGCGGTCGTCGTCGCCGGGGTTCGGGCCAGGGCGGCTCCGCCCAGGGCGGTTCGGGCCAGGGCGAGCGTCGCCAGCAGGCCGCAGGCGGTCAGCGCCGCGACGCTGCGACCTCGCACGACAAGGCCTCGCACCAGCGTCACGACCAGAGCGCGGGTCACTCGCGTTCGGCCCAGCCGACCGGCAACCCCCGCACCCCGGGCCGTCGCGCCTCGTCCGGCGGCACCGGCAAGCTCATGGTCGGCTCGGTCGTCCGTCCCAACGGCACCAACCGCCGCGGCGGCCGCTGACCCCGACGCGAACGAGAACCCCCTCCACCCTCACCCGAGGATGGAGGGGGTTTCGTCGTTCTCGTCCCCGATGAGCGCTGGACTTCTTCAATTCGGCCGCTGAACTTCCGGCTCACACGTCGGAGGGTGCTCGTGTGGTCGCTGAACTTGCGGCTCACACGTTCTTCGGGGTGAGGTGGGCTCCTGAACGTGTCGCTCTCTCGGTGAATCGAATCGAACCCACGCCTGGTCGTGTGAGCCGGAAGTTCATCGACGTTTTCGGGATGCATCCTCCCGCGAGGGGTGGTTCGAGGCGGCCGTCGCCGTCTGCCCGAGCGCTGCGCGAGCGACGGGACCGGCGCGACGGCTGAACGCTCGTGAGCCGAGGCTCAGACGCGGCGTCCGAGCACCAGATCGGCGGCGACCTCGCCGATCACGATCGACGGGGCGTTCGTGTGCCCGCGGATCACCGTGGGCATGACGGATGCGTCGGCCACGCGCAGCCCCGAGACCCCGCGGACGCGGAGTTCGGGGTCGACGACGGAGGCGGCATCCGTTCCCATCCGTGCCGTGCCGACAGGGTGGTAGAGCGTGTGCGAGTAGCGGCGCAGCGAGATCTCGGCGCGCTCGGCCGGGGTCATGCGCTCGCCGCCCTCGGGCTGCACCCAGCCGCCCGTGGTGATCGCGCGGAGCGCCTCGGTGTCGATGAGGCGCTCGCACTCGGCGAGACCCGCGAGCAGGGTCGCGGTGTCGAGGCCGTCGGCGTCCGACAGGTACGCGGGGTCGATGAGCGGCGCGTCGGTCGGGTCGGCCGACGCGAGCCGGATCGTTCCCCGGCTGTGCGGGCGCAGCAGCATCGCGGCCACCGTAAGGCCGTGCGCCGGCGTCGGCACCAGCCCTTCGCCGATGTACGGCACGGGAGCGAAGACGATCTCGATGTCGGGCAGACCCGCCGGGGTTCCGGCGCGGTCGGCGACGTCGGTGCGCACGTACCCGTACGCCTCGCCGACGTTGGAGGTCAGCATCCCCGTCCGCGCCGCAACATACTTCACGACCTCGGCGGGCTTCGTCGCGTCGTAGAGCGTGCCGCTCTTCGCCGCCGGCGCGAGGCCGGCGACCAGGTGGTCCTGCAGGTTCGCGCCGACGCCGGGCGCATCGACCACCATGTCGATGCCGTGCTCGGCGAGGTGCTCCGCCGGGCCGATGCCGCTCAGCAGGAGCAGCTGCGGTGTGTTGACCGCCCCGCCCGACAGCACGATCTCGCGCCGCGCGCGCACGTGCCGGGTGATCCCGTCGATCTCGACGTACACGCCGGTCGCACGCGGCGTTTCGTCTCGCTCGTTCCTCGCTCGCTCGACGACCGGGGGAGGTGCCGCGAACGTCACGCGCCGGGCGAGCGCGCCCGTCACCACGCGCAGGTTGCGCCGCTTCCTCGCCGGCCGCAGGTACGCGTCGGCGGTCGAGGCGCGGGCGCCGCGACGCTGGGTCACCATCGTCTGCGAGAACCCCTGCCCTGTCGGCAGATTCGGAGGAGTGACCGGATGCCCCGCCTCGGCCGCCGCCGCGAGGAACGCGGCAGTGTGGGGCCGGGGGTCGCGCTGGTGCTCGACCGACTGCGGGCCGTGTGCGCCCTGCGACGGATCGGCCGGGTCGGACGTGCGCTCCACGCGCTGGAAGTAGGGGACCAGCGCGTCCCACGACCACGCCGGGCCCGCGGCATCCGCCCATTCGTCGTAGTCGGCGGCGAAGCCCCGGATCCACATCAGGGCGTTGAGCGACGACGACCCGCCCAGCGTCTTGCCGCGCGGCCAGTAGACGGTGCGGCCCTCGAGATGCGGCTGCGGCACCGTGTCGTAGTTCCAGTCGTACGCGCCGCGGAACAGCTTCGAGAACGCGGCGGGCACGTGCAGCTGGGTCGCCGTGTCGGGCCCGCCCGCCTCGAGCAGCAGCACCGAGACGTTCGGGTCGTCGCTCAGCCGGGCCGCGAGCGCCGCGCCCGCCGACCCGGCGCCGACGACGACGTAGTCGGCCTCGAGCCCGTCGCCGCCGAAACCTGCGGTCACGCCTGCATGGCCTTGGTCAGGGTCCTCACCAAGCCGGGGAGCTTGCCGTCGACGAGGTAACGCGTGAGTCCGGCGCTGACTTCGGCGCCGGTGCGCGAGCTCACGAACCACGGCGGCGTGGGAAGGATGCTGAACACGCCCTTGCCGACCGATCGCGGGAAGGGGCGGAACGGACCGCGGGCGACCGATCTCTCGACCCGGTCGAGCAGCAGCGCGTTGTGCACCACGCCGATGCCGCTCGACACGTCGGCGAGCGTCGCGCCCGGGTACCCTCCCCACGTGAGGCGCGCGGTCGTGAAGACGAACGCCGTCCAGGCGTTGATCGCGATGGCGCCGTATCGCAGGTCGGCGATCGCGCGCTCGAACCCGTCGCCCAGCGCCGCTTCGGTGGCCGGGTCGATGAGGACGTTGGCGCCCAGGGTGCCGGTGAGCCTGTCGTTCGCGTGTGCGACTGCCGCGTCGAGGAACTCCTGGCCGGTGCCGCCCACCTCCACGACCCCGAGGATCGGTGCGAAGTACTCGACGGTCTCGACCGGGTCGGCGCCCTCGCCGACCTCGACGATCGCGCGCGTGCGGTCGGCACTCCAGACGGCGTCCGGATGAGTGGATGCTGCCGCCTCGAGTCGCTCGTCGCTCCGGGGATACCAGACCGGGCGCTCGGGGGCCGCGGCGTACGCCGTGTGCAGCTCGTGCAGGAACTGCTCGCGCTGCGGCCAGTCGGAGCTCACGATCACGACCTGGCCCGCGATGCAGTTGTGCCCGGCGTTCACGAGGCGCATCGTCGCGACGTGCTGCGCCTGATACGCCAGGTCGGCCGTCGTCCAGCGGCCGGGCACCACGATGATGGGCGAGACGCCGCCGAGCTCCGCGGTGATGGGTACGTGCAGCTTCGGCGTGCCGGTCTCGCGTGCGGTCGCAGCATCCGTTCCCGTGCCCCACACGATCGCGTCGAACGTGGCCGCCGACCCGGTGATGTGCACGTGGGCGAAGCGCGGGTGCGACGTGAGATAGGCGCCGGTGGCTGCGCCTCCGCGCACGATGCGCACGAAGCCGGGCTCGATGAGCGGGGCGAGCGCGCGCTCGAAGACGGGCACGAGGGCGTCCTGCGTCGGGTTGACCTTGAGGAGCACCACCCGGTTGTGCGCGAACAGCTCGTACAGCGCGTCGGAGACCGGGATCGACGTGACGTTGCCCGCGCCCAGCACGAGGCCGATGCCTCCGGACTCGGTCGGGGTCAGCTGCGCGAGACCCGCCGCGCGCGTCGCCTCGATCGCCGACACGCCCGGCTCGAACCAGACCTCGCCGCTGAAGCCCGACAGCAGGAACTTCTCGGTGCCGTTCAGCGGGAACGTGTGCGCGCGCAGGCGCCCGCCGGGCGCCTCGTCGAGCGGGACGCCCTCGAGCGGGCTGCGGCCCTTCGCGAGCGCCTCGAGGGTTTCGCGCAGCGCATCGAGGAGGCCGATGATCGCGTACGGTCCGCCGAGCCACTCTTCTCCCGATGACGGATGCCCCGGCTCCAGGCCTTTCGAGACCGTCGCGGTGTCGGCCCACTCCTGCGCGACGGCGCCGACGGCGTCGCGGACGCGGCCGAGCAGACGCGCCCGCTGGTCGAGCGTGAGCGCGACCCACACCTTCGCGCCCGCGTCGAGCCGATCGAGATCGGCATCGATCGCCGCGCGTTCCTCGGCGGGAACGGCCGGCGTCGCCGTCTTCTTCGCGCGCGGTTTCGCAGGGGTCTTCGCCGCCGCCGACGAGGTGGATGCCATGCTGCTCTCCTTCGAACCCGCGTCCCGCAACCCGGTTCGGGCGAGTCCGTCACCGGGCATCCTACGTCACCCCGCCCGGCACTCGGTGTCAGGGTTCCTGCGACCCGATGCCAGGCCCGAGATCGATGTCGGCGCGGCGCAGCGGGTAGCGGGCCAGGGTGAGGAGACTGAGGCCGATCAGCACGGCCGGCGCGAGGCTGAAGCTCACGACGATGCCCGTGATCGCGGCGTCCGGCTGCTCCACCACCTGCGTGCCCGTCGACGAGACGTACCCCGTCACGGCGAGGATCACCGCGAGCGTCGTCGCGCCGAGCGCGAAGCCGACGGTCTCGCCGGCCGTCCACACGCCGCTGAACGAGCCGGCTCGACCGGGGCCGTGCGTGCGCTCATCGTGGGAGATGACGTCGGGCAGCATCGCCATCGGCAGCGACTGCATGCCGGCGTAGGCGATGCCCGCGACGCCGACCGGCACGTAGATCCAGTCGCCCGGCGCCCACAGCATGCCGAGGATCGACAGCGCCGCGACCGCGAACACGATGCTCGCGATCGTGAAGGTGCGCTCCTTGCCGAGGCGGCGCGCGACGACGCCCCACGCGGGCGCGGCCAGCAGTGCCGGTGCGATGAGCGCGACGAACAGCAGCTCGACCGCCGCCTGCGAATGCAGCACCCACGTCGCCACGTACTGCGCTCCCGCGAGCATGAGTCCCGTCGCGAGCGCCTGCAGCACGAACGTCGACAGCAGCATCCGGAACGCCCTGCTGCGCCGGAGCGCGCCGATCCCGGACGCGAAGTGCTCGCGGATCCCCGCCGCCGGCGCCGCAGCCGCCCCGGCTGCCTGAGGGGCAGCGACCTGCGGTGCAGCGACCTGAGGTCCGGCGACCCGGCGCCTCGCGACACCGGTGGCAACCAGCATCCCGATCCCGATCACGACGCCGCACACGACGCCCATCACGAGGTACTGCACGAAAGGGTCGTCCGACACCCGCCGCAGCGCAGGGCCACCGGCGCCGAACAGCAGGATCGCCAGTGTCAGCACGACGACGCGCCAGGTGAGCAGGCGCGTGCGCTCGTCGTAGCGGGGCGTGAGCTCGGCGGGAAGCGCGATGTAGGGCACCTGGAAGAGGCTGAACGCCGTCGCCGTCATCGTGAACGCGAGGAGCACCCAGACGCCGGCGACCACCGGTCCGAGCGATGGCGGCACCGCGAACGTCAGCGCGAAGAGCACCGGCAGTGCGAGCGCGCCGATCAGCATGAGGCGCCGACGGCTGCCGTGGCGGGCGAGGTCGCGGTCGGTGAGCGCCCCGATGACGGGGTCGATCACGACGTCCCACACCTTCGCCACCGTGATGACCGCGCCGGCCGCGAGCGCGGCCACCCCGAGCGAGTCGGTCAGGTAGTACGTCAGCACGAGTCCGGGCAGGGTGGCGAAGCCACCCGTGCCGAGCGACCCGGTCGCGTAACGGGCGATGGTGCCGCGGGTCAGGCGCGCGGGAGTGATGGATGCCGGAACCCCAGTCGCCGGCGGAGCCTCATTGCTCATCGCGCCAGTGTAGGTCAGCCGGTGGCTCGCGCCGGTCGCCCTGTGGACGAAGGCTGCGTCGCATCGGGTCGCTCGTCGGTCCGGGGCGTTTCGACTCGCAAGCTCGCTCAACGAGCGGGGACAGCGGCCGATCCACCGGTCGTTGCGCGCACCGCCGCCTCGACCGCCCGCAGCCCGGCCAACGTCTCGGCGAACGAGGTGGAGAGCGGTGAGAGCCCGATGCGCAGCCCGCCGGGGTCGCGGTAGTCGGGGATCACGTCCTGCGTCCACAGGCGGGCGGTGACCTCGCGCATCGACGGGTGCGACAGCGTCACATGCCCGCCGCGCTCGGCGGGATCCCGCGGCGACGCCACCGTCACGCCGAGCGGGGCGAGCAGCTCGTCGGCCACGCGCACGGCGAACTCGGTGAGCGCGACCGACTTCGCCCGCACGGCCTCGATGCCGACCTCTTCGAGCAGGTCGAGGGTGTCCTGCATCGCGAGCATGCCGACGATCGGCGGCGTGCCCGACAGGAAGCGCCGCATGCCGTCCGCGGGTCGATACGAAGGCCCCATCGCGAAGACGTCGGCCGTGCCCATCCACCCCTGGATCGGCTGGGCCAGCCGATCCTGCAGCCGCGAGGCCACGTACGCGAACGCGGGCGAGCCGGGCCCGCCGTTGAGGTACTTGTACGTGCAGCCCACGGCGAGATCGAAGCCCCAGGCGTCGGCCTCGACCGGCACGGAGCCTGCGGAGTGGCAGAGGTCCCACACGATGAGCGCGCCGGCGTCGTGGGCGATGCGCGTGAGGGACGCAGCATCCGTCAGATATCCCGATCGGTACGCGACGTGCGACAGCAGCACGACCGCCGTCTCGGGCCCGACGGCCTCGCGAAGAGCCGACGCCGACACGCCGCCGTCGAGGTCGACGTCGATCCAGCGCACGCGGCCGCCGCGCTCGGCGGCGATGCCCTCGACGAGGTAGCGGTCGGTGGGGAAGTTGTCGCGGTCGACGACGATCTCGACGCGCGCCGGATCGGCGGCGACCGCCGCGTCGAACGCCGCGCGCACGAGCTTGTAGAGCAGCACCGTCGTCGAGTCGCCGATCACCGTCTGCCCCGCGGCGGCGCCGATCGCGGCACGGCCGACGGCGTCGCCGATGTCGAAGGGCAGCTGCATCCACGACTCGTCCCACCCGCGGATGAGGCGCCCGCCCCACTCGTCGCGGGCGAACGCGGCGAGCCGCTCGACGCTCGCGCGCAGCGGCCGCCCGAGCGAGTTGCCGTCGAAGTACACGAGCGAGGACTCCGCTCCCACGAACGCGTCGCGGTGGGCGCGCAGCGGGTCGGCCTGATCGAGAACGGATGCCGCGTCCTCGAGGTCGCCGGTCACCACGGCCTCGGCGGGGTCAGTGGTCGTCATGGATGAGCTCCTCGGTGGGCACCACCGTCGCGCCCCGCAGCCACTCGGCGATCTCGTCGAGCTCGACCGGCGGGGGCCCGGGGACGAAGGTGCAGACGCCGGAGGGCGGATCGGCCAGCGGCCACGGATCAGCCAATGCCGTGATGAGCGCCGCACCGCGGATGCCCGCGTCCTCGAGCGCCGCGACCTCGTCGGGGTTGACGCCGACGGGCTGCTCGCCGTTGCCGAGGTCGGTGCCGTACAGCACGCGCCCGCCGGCGGCGGCGAAGCCGGCGAGGTTCACGCGCGCGAACTCGGCCGCCTCGGCGTCCTCGCGGTGGATGGCGAGCGTCGAGATCCAGACCTGGCCGGCCTTGACGGCGTGTGCGATGAAGGTGCGACCGACGAACTCGGTGAACGGCGTGTGCGCGAAGCCGTCGACTCCCGCATCCAGTGCGAGCTGCGGCATCCCCTCACCCTCCGCATGCGCGACGACCGGCAGCCCGCGCTCGCGCGCGACCTCGACGATCGCCGACAGCGCCGCCGCGTCGAGCACCGGCCCCGCGACGCTGTTGAGGGACGCCTTGATGACGGATGCCCCGAACGACGCCTGTTCGTCGACCGCGGTGGCCGCGCCGCCGGCGACGCCCGGATGCGTCGAGGCGTCCGCGATCTGGCGTGCGATCTCGGCCGGCGCCCACGGTCGCCCGACCGGGTAGCCGCCGACGGCCGTCAGGAACGCGCCCGCATATGCCACGCGCGGAATGCTGTGGTTCCCGCGCCGCGCCAGCGCCACCGGGTCACCGCCGAGGTCGACCACGCCGGCGATGCCGCCCGCCGCGAGAGCGCCCTCGTCGATGAGGTGCAGGTGCACGTGGTGATCGGTGAACGGGGGCAGCGAGACGCCGTGCTCGCCCGTGATGGCGCGGTGGCAGAGCGCCGCATCGGGGCCGAGGAGTTCGCGCAGCGCGTCGGGATCGTAGGGCATCACAGTTCCGTCCGCACGGCGTACAGCTCGGGGAAGAAGGTGAGATCGAGCGCCCGCTGCAGGAACGGCACGCCGCTCGAGCCGCCGGTCCCGGTCTTGAAGCCGATGATGCGCTCGACAGTCTTCAGATGGCGGAAGCGCCACAGCTGGAAGTTGTCCTCGAGGTCGACGAGTTCCTCGCACGTCTCGTAGGCCGCCCAGTGCGCCTCGGGATCCCGGTAGATCTCGGTGAACACCGGAACGAGTTCGGGGGAGTACGTCCACGCCTGCGTGACGTCCCGCTCGAGCACCTCGGCGGGGATCGGATAATCGGACCGAGCGAGGAGCCCCAAGAACTCGTCGTAGAGACTCGGCGCCTCGAGAGCGGCGCCCACGAGCGCAAGGGCGGCGGGGTCGGAGGCGAACACGCGCAGCATCGCGGCGTTCTTGTTGCCGAGCGTGAACTCCACCGCGCGGTACTGCGCCGACTGGAAGCCGCTGGCGTTGCCCAGCACGCCGCGGAACTGCCCGTACTCGGCGGGGGTCAGCGTCGCCAGCACCGACCACTGCTCGGTGAGGGTCCTCTGGATGTGCTTGACGCGCGCGATGCACTTGAGCGCGGGAGCAAGCTGATCCTCCCGCAGCAGCCGGCAGGCGGCACCCAGTTCGTGCAGCACGAGCTTCAGCCACAGCTCCGTGGTCTGGTGCTGCACGATGAACAGCAGCTCGTCGTGGTGCTCGGGGGCGCTGAGCGGCCGCTGAGCCGACAGCAGGGTCGCGAGATCGAGGTAGCCGCCGTAGCTCATGCGGTCCTCGAAGTCCGTGACGACCGATCCCTCGATCGCCCGGGTATTGCGTTCGACGCTCACGGCCTCAGCCTAATTCGGACGGATGCCGCGGCGTCAGGCCCGATCGTGAACCCGGGGCCGTCCGGGCGCGCCTCAGATGAGGGAGAGCTCGCGCAGCTTCGCCTCGACGTCGGCGTTCGACGGCTCGACGTGGTGCGAGGCGTCCGGGTACACGACGACCGGGATGTTGGTGCGGCCCGAGATGTCGCGCGCGACGTCCGCGGCGGCGGGGTCGGCGACCAGGTCGACGTAGGTGTAGGAGATGCCGAGCCCGTCGAGCTGCTTCTTGGTGCGGATGCAGTCGCGGCACCAATCGGCGCCGAACATCGTGAGGGTGGAGGGGGAGGACGCGGGGGAAGTCACCAGTCCATTCTCGGGGATGGATCCTGGGTGGGCGCCGCACGCGGACTGCCGCAGGTCCCGTGCGCTGACCGAAGGGTTTCCATGGGTCTGCTGAGCCTTTCGCCGACTGTTCAGGCGTGCGTGGGAGGATAGCCCGCGATGCAGTTGTCGATCGTGGTTCCGACGTACAACGAGGCTCCCAACATCGCGGAGCTCGTCCGGCGTATCGCCGGCGCGGTACAGACCCGCCTCGACGCCGAGATCGTCTTCGTCGACGACAGCACGGACGCCACTCCCGACGTGATCCGCGAGGTCGCAGCATCCGCTCCCCTGCCCGTGCGGCTGATCCACCGCGACCGTCCGGTCGGCGGCCTCGGAGGAGCCGTGATGGAGGGCTTCGCCGCGGCAGAAGCAGACGCGTGCCTGGTCATGGACGCCGATCTGCAGCATCCGCCCGAAGAGATCCCCGAGATCTGGCACCGGTATTCGCGCGGCGACGTCGATCTCGTGATCGCGTCGCGCTACGCCGGCGGCGGCACCGCCGAAGGGCTCGCCGACCGCACCCGCGTGATGGTGTCGAAGGGGTCGACCGCCGTGACGCGCGCGATGTTCCCCATCCGGCTGAAGGACGTCTCGGACCCGATGACCGGGTTCTTCCTCATCGACCGGCGCACGATCGACTCGGAGCAGCTGCGGCCGCGCGGCTTCAAGATCCTGCTCGAGATCCTCGCGCGCCGCCCGATGCGCGTCGCCGAGGTGCCGTTCGACTTCGCCGACCGCCACGCGGGCGAGTCGAAGGCGTCGGTGCGGCAGGGTCTGCACTTCCTCACGCAGCTGACGGCGCTGCGGTTCGGCAAGATGTCGCTGTTCGCGGTCATCGGCGGACTCGGCGCCATCGCGAACATCGGCATCGTGTGGGCGCTCACCCACTGGGGCGTGGATTACATCGTCGCCGCGATCATCGCCGCCGAGGTCACCATCATCGGCAACTTCCTGCTGCAGGAGCGCTTCGTCTTCCAGGACATGCGCGAGAGCGCCTCGGGCGTGTGGCTGCGGTTCGCGAAGTCGTTCACGTTCAACAACGCCGAGGCCGTCATCCGCATCCCGATCGTCGCGATGATGGTCTCGACCGGGCACATCTCGGCCGTGCTGGCGACGGCGATCACGCTGGTGGCCGCCTTCTTCGTGCGCTTCCTGTTCCACTCGCTCGTGGTGTACGCGCCGCGCAAGGCCGGCGTCGAGGCCAGTCCAGCCCGCCGCTTCGTCGAGGACCTCGACCGCGAAGCCGTGCAGCCCGGCGAGCTCTAGGGAACGGATGCCGCGGGCCGCGGCACACTTCACGGCTCTCAGCCCGCCGGCCGGAGCGTGAGAGTCCTCTCACCGGAGTGAGATTGTTCTCACAGACGGGGATCTGCGGCGGCGCCCATGCGAGTCTGATCCAGGCCGTCGCAGCTCCCCACGCCGTCGCCCTCTCCGATCGAGGTCGCGACTTCGCGCGCCGGCCCGACACCCCCAGAGGACGACCGGACGATCATGACCCGAATTGAAGCCGCCCCTCCGCGTACCCGCGGTCGCACCATCGGCATGCTGCTCGCGACTCTGCTCGCCGTGACGAGCATGACGCTGGCGGCGCCCGCCGTCGCGGCGGCGACCGAAGCCACCTTCTTCGGCTCGGAGACGCCGTCCGTCAAGGCATTCGACGACGGTGCCGCCGTCGAACTGGGTCTGACGTTCGTGCCCGGCGTCGACGGCAGCGTCACGGGCATCCGGTTCTACAAGGGCACCGGGAACACGGGGACCCACACCGGGAGTCTGTGGAACGCCTCCGGGCAGCGGCTGGCGACCGTCACCTTCACCAACGAGACCGCCACGGGCTGGCAGGTCGCGCGGTTCGGCGCTCCGGTGGCCGTGACGAAGGGAACGCGCTATGTCGCCTCCTATCACGCGCCGCGAGGACACTATGCCGCAGCCGCATCGGCGTTCAGGACCTCGGTGACACGCGGCGATCTCACCGCTCCGGCGAACGCCGGCGTCTACGCATACGGAGCGTCCAGCTTCCCGCGATCGAGCTATGGCGCGACCAACTACTACGTCGATGTGCTGTTCAACGCCGTGGCCGCGGCTCCCGCCGACACCCTCGCACCGGTCATCAGCGGCGTCGCGGCATCGGGAGTCACCGAGACCACCGCCACGATCGCGTGGACCACGGACGAGGCGGCGAGCACGCAGGTCAACTTCGGCACGACGACCGCCTACGGCCAGAGCACGAGCCTCGACTCGACGAAGGCCACGTCGCACAAGCAGACGATCTCCGGGCTCAAGCCGGGCACGACCTACCACTACCAGGCGCGGTCCGTCGATGCCGCGGGCAACGTCGCGGCAACCTCGACCGACCGCACGTTCACGACGTCGGCGACCCCGACTCCGACTCCGACTCCGACTCCGACTCCGACTCCGACTCCGACTCCAGGGTTCCAGCCGGGGAATCCCACGGGTACGGTGCAGGTCCCGGCGGGCATGGGCCTCGAGGACACCAGTCGCCCGACGACCGTGGTCGGCGCCGGCACCGCAGCCAGCTGCACCTCGGCGGCCGTGGTCGCCGCCGTCGCGGCCGGTGGAGTCGTCACCTTCAACTGCGGGACGCAGCCCGTGACCATCACGCTCACGCAGACGCTCAAGATCCGCAACACCACGCAGAGCCTCGTCATCGACGGCGGCGGACTCGTGACGCTCTCCGGAGGCGGTGCCCGGCGCATCCTCTACATCGACACATGCGACTCGTCCCTCGGGTCGGTGACGGGCAACTGCCTGTACGCGCCGGAGTACCCGCGCGTCACCGTGCAGAACCTCACTTTCGCCAACGGCAACGCCACCAACGAGACTTACGTCTCTCCCGGTGACACCGGGCAGGGCTCGAACGGCGGCGGTGCGATCTTCGCGCTGGGCGGTCGTCTGAAGGTCGTCAACTCGATCTTCACGGGGAACACCTGCGCGACGAATGGCCCGGACCTCGGCGGCGGCGCGATCAGGGTGCTCGCCCAGCACTCGGCGACGCCGAACAACCTGGATCCGTCGCACGCAGCGTTCAATCAGGATCCTGTCGTCATCGTGAACAGCACCTTCGGCGGCTCCGCAGGGAAGGGCAACAGCTGCTCGAATGGTGGGGCGATCAGCGGCCTGCGGACGCCGATCACGGTCGTGAACAGCCTTCTGACCGACAACAGCGCCGTGGGATGCTGCGCCAATCCGGCAAAGGCCGGAACTCCGGGCGGCGGCAGCGGAGGCGCCATCTACACCGACGGCGGTACCTACGACGTGCGCATCTCGGGATCACGGATCGAGCGCAACACGGCGAAGGCGGGCGGCAGCTTCCTCTTCTACGTGAGCAACAGTCGCACCGGGCACCTCTACATCGACCAGACCACGAGCAGCGGGAACACCTACGCCCCGAGTGGCCAGCCGACACCGCAGAGCTTCGAGAACTATCCGGGCATCTTCTACCTCGGGAGCGGGAGCCCGGTGTTCACGAACTCGACCATCAAGTGACCGCCTGCCGCCGAGGGGTCGCGACATGACGTGACGACCCCTCGGCGACAGCATCAGGCGGAGGGGCGAAGCGACTCTCCTTGCTGGAGATAGCGGTCACCGGACTCAGGACACACCCACTCCGCGCCTTCGCGCTGGAGCGGCTTGCCGGCGCGGCCGACCCAGCCGATCCGCCGTGCGGGGACACCGACGACCAGGGCGTAAGCCGGAACGTCTTTCGTCACGACCGCGCCCGCCGCCACGAGCGCCCATTCGCCGATCGTGACCGGCGCGATGCACACGGCTCGGGCGCCGATCGACGCGCCCGTGCCGATCGTCACGCCGACCTGGTGCCAGTCCTCCGCGGTCTTGGGACTGAGATCGGGATTGACCGCCCGCGGGAACTCGTCGTTCGTGAGCACGACGGCGGGGCCGATGAAGACGCCGTCGCCGAGGTGAGCAGGCTCGTAGACGAGCGCGTGGTTCTGGATCTTGCAGCCGTGGCCGAGCACGACGCCCGGGCCGATGTAGGCGCCGCGGCCGACGTTGCAGTCGTCGCCGAGCACCGCGCCCTCGCGGATCTGAGCCAGGTGCCAGATGCGCGTTCGGGCGCCTAGCCGGGCACTTTCCGCTACGTCGGCGGATGCCTCGATCCTCGTGGAATCGTCCATGATCGCCTTCCCCGCGCCGTCGTCCGGGTTACATTCTGCGTCGCGATGTGGTTATACTGCGCGCGGGACCCTCCGCGTGCACTGGGGAAGTATCGCACGCGGATGTCTTCTCAGCCGGTCACCCGAAGGCCGACGGGAAGGCAGCTCCGACGAGGGCGTCGGGAATTGGGAAGCTCATGGGGATCAACCAGCCTCTGGCGACGGTTCTGCCCGGCTCACGGACGAACCGCAAGAAGCTCGTCACCTTCGCTGCGCTCGCGGCGCTGGTGACCGCACTGCTGATCGCGGTGCCGCCCGGCCCACAGGCGCGCGCGGCGAGCCCGTGCGGGGCGAACATCAACCCGGTCACGTGCGAGAACCAGAAACCGGGGACGAACCCCTCGGTGTGGGACATCGACGGGGCCGGAGACTCCTCGATCCAGGGCTACGCGACCGACATCTCGGTCAACGCCGGCCAGAAGATCGACTTCAAGATCGACACCAACGCGCGCGCCTACAAGATCGACGTCTACCGCACCGGGTGGTACCAGGGCCTCGGCGCTCGCTTCATCACGTCGGTACCCGTCACCGCGACGCTGCCGCAGAGCCAGCCGCAGTGCATCACCGACGTGACGACCGAGCTCTACGACTGCGGCAATTGGGGCGTGTCGGCTTCGTGGAACGTGCCGGCAGACGCCGTGTCGGGCGTGTACATCGCCAAGCTGACCCGCACCGACAACGCCGACTCGAGCCACATCATCTTCATCGTGCGCAACGACGGCAACCACTCCGAGGTGCTGTTCCAGACGTCCGATCCGACGTGGCAGGCGTACAACACGTACGGCGGATCGGACTTCTATCAGGGCGCCGCCAACGGGCGCGCGTACAAGATCAGCTACAACCGGCCCTTCGCCACGCGCGGCAGCAGCTCCGGCCGCGACTTCTACTTCAGCTCCGAGTACGCGACGGTGCGGTTCATGGAGCGCAACGGCTACGACGTGAGCTACCTCGCGGGCGTCGACACCGACCGGCGGGGCGGCGAGCTGCTCAACCACAAGGTGTTCATGTCGGTCGGCCACGACGAGTACTGGTCGGGAGCGCAGCGCGCCAACATCGAGGCGGCGCGCGACGCCGGGGTGAACCTGCAGTTCCTCGCGGGCAACGAGGGGTACTGGCGCACGCGATACGAGAACTCCGTCGACGGCTCCCACACCGGCTACCGCACGCTCGTGTCGTACAAGGAGACGTGGAGCAATGCGAAGATCGACCCGAGCCCGCAGTGGACCGGAACGTGGCGGGATCCTCGCTTCGCACCTCCCGCGCAGGGGGGCGGACTGCCTGAGAACCGCCTGACCGGCACCATGTACATGGTCAACGATGTCGATCTCTCGGTACAGGTCAACAGCGAGGAGGGCAGAACGCGGTTGTGGCGCAACACGTCACTCGCATCCCTCGCCTCCGGAACGAGCGCGTCGCTGGCCGCGCACACCATCGGCTACGAGGCGAACGAAGACCTCGACAACGGCTTCCGTCCGCAGGGACTCATCCGCCTGTCGACCACGACCGGACCGACGCCGCAGTACCTGACGGACTACGGCAGCACGGTGGTCGCGGGGACGACGACGCATCACGTCACTCTCTACCGGGCACCGAGCGGTGCACTCGTGTTCTCGGCGGCGAGCATCCAGTGGGGCTGGGGACTCGACGCGACCCACGACGGCAACGGAGCCGCCGCCGACGTGCGCATGCAGCAGGCCCAGGTGAACCTGCTCGCCGACATGGGCGCCCAGCCCGGATCGCTCATGTCCGGACTCGTCGCCGCGTCGAAGAGCACCGACACGACGGCGCCCACCGTCGTGATCAGCACACCGACTGCAGGCCAGTCGATCGCGAACGGCACCCAGGTCACCGCGACCGGGACGGCGAGCGATGTCGGAGGCCGGGTCGCCGGAGTCGAGGCCTCCACGGACGGCGGCGCGACCTGGCACCCGGCCCAGGGCACCACGAGCTGGACGTTCACGTACATCCAGCCCGGCAGCGGGACCACGGCGCTCATCGTGCGCGCGATCGATGACAGCGCGAACTACACCACGGCGGGGACATCCAGGAGCCTCAACATCATCGGCCCCGCGAGTGTCTTCGGGAGTGCTGTCCCCGCCGTGGCCTCGACCTCCGACGCGGACGCGTACGAGCTCGGACTGCGGTTCACGCCGACATCGGACGGATTCGTCACAGGCGTCCGCTTCTACAAGGGCGCGGGGAACGGCGGAACCCACGTCGGCTCGCTGTGGGACGCCTCAGGAACCCGGCTCGCCACGGTCACCTTCGCGAACGAGACGGCGACCGGCTGGCAGACCGCCGAGTTCGTCAGCCCCGTCGAGGTCGTCGCGGGAACGCAGTACACGGTGTCTTACACCGCGCCTCAGGGCCGGTATGCGACGACCGACCTGTACTGGCCGTACAGGTCCGTCACGTCGCCCCCGCTGAGCGTCAACAACGTCGCGGGAACCGACTCCCCCGGCGTGTACGCCGGCGCGGGAAGCTTCCCGACGGCGACCTACAGAGAGGGCAACTACTTCGTCGACGTCATGTTCACGAAGTCGGACTCGTCGCCGCTGCGCATCAGCGCCCGCACGCCCCTTGCAGGAGCCTCCAGCGTGCCGCTCACCACGGCGATCACCGCGACCTTCACTCGCCCGGCGGATCCCGCCACCGTGGGGATCTCGGTGAAGGATGCCGGAGGCGCCGCGGTTGCGGGCACCGTCTCCTATGACTCTGCGACGAAGACCGCGCGCTTCGCCCCGGTCAGCCAGCTCGCGGCGTCGACGACCTACACGGTCACGCCCACGGCGAAGGACCTCAACGGCGTCGCGCTGGATGCGGCATCCGCATGGAGCTTCACGACGCAGGGTGTCGACCTTCCCGAGGGCCAGTGCCCCTGCTCGCTGTACCCCGAGAGCACGACGCCGACCGTCGGGTCGGATGCCGATCGCGACTCGGTGACGATCGGCGTGCGATTCAGCGTCCAGGTGGCGGGCAAGATCACGGCGATCAAGTTCTACAAGGGCACCGGCAACACCGGCACGCACATCGGCGCACTGTGGGCGGCCAACGGCACTCAGCTCTCGGCGGCGACGTTCCAGAACGAATCGTCGACCGGGTGGCAGACCGTCACCCTTCCGACACCGATCAGCGTCACCCCCGGTCAGATCTACACCGCCTCGTACCTCGCGCCCGCCGGCGGCTACGCCGTCACCGCCGGGCAGTTCAGCAGCGGATACGCACGGGGACCGCTGAGCGTGCCTGCGAACGGCGGCGCCTTCACCTACAGCGGCGGCTATCCGTCTCAGTCGTCGTCGGCGAGCTATGGGGTCGACGTGGTCTTCATCCCCGCCGCTGTCGCACCCGCGCTCGTGTCGGTGTCTCCCCAGCACGCGTCGCTCGACGCTGCTCCCGACACGACCGTCTCGGCGACCTTCAGCGGTGCGATGGCAAGCGGATACCAGGGGACGGTGAAGGCGGACGGAGCCGTCGTCGCGGGAACCTGGGCGCTGTCGTCGGATGCGAAGACGATCACCTTCACTCCATCGTCCGCCTTCGCCCGCGGCGCTTCCGTCTCGGTCGCGATCACGGGCCTGACGGGCGCCAACGGAGCCGCGGCCTCGGATGTCGCGTGGTCCTTCGTGGTCGCTCCTGCGGCCGGGCAGACCATCACGACCTTCTTCGCCGCCGCGACCCCGACCGTCGAGGCGGAGATGGGTGACACGGCGTCGGTGGAACTCGGTCTCGCGTTCACGGCCTCCGTCGTCGGTGAGATCCGGGCGATCCGGTACTACAAGGGTGCCGCAACCTCCGGTGTCCACGTGGGCTCGCTCTGGGCGCAGGACGGAACGCGGCTCGCGCAGGTGACATTCGTCAACGAGACGGCGTCCGGCTGGCAGCGGGCAGTGCTGTCGAGCCCCGTCGTGGTCGGCCCGGGCCAGACCTACACCGTCTCGTACCTCGCTCCCGCCGGACGATACGCCTACACGCCGGCCGCACTGGCAGCGGAGGTCTCGAGCGGACCGCTCAAGACGATCGCCGGCGCGAACGGCCGCTACCGCTACGGCTCGGGCGGAGTGGCCCCGACCAGCAGCTACAACTCGACGAACTACTTCGTGGATGTCGAGTTCGTCGTGCAGTCGACGCTGGCGGTGACCAGTCCCAGCCCCGCCCGAGGAGCGGACGGCGTGGCCGTCGATGCCGCGATCTCGGCGACCGTCGGCGGCGTGGGTGCAGCGCAGACGCCGTCTCTCACGGTCACAGGCCCCGGCGGCGCTGTCGCCGGAACCTCCTCGTTCACTCGCACGACCGGAGTGGTTCGGTTCGTGCCGTCGGCGGTGCTGGCCTACTCCGGCAACTACACGGCGGCCGTGATCCTCGATGGCGCAACGCTCGACTCCTGGGTCTTCCGTGTGGCTGAGGCGCCTGCCGGAACGATGCAGACGCTCTTCGGGGCCGACACGCCCCAGCTGGCTTCCGTCGCCGAGACCGCACCTGTCGAGCTCGGCACCGCCTTCACCGTCGGCAAGATCGGCAAGATCACCGCGATCCGCTTCTACAAGGGCGAGGAGAACACCGGAGTCCATCGCGGCACGCTATGGGACAGCACCGGGGTCATCCTCTCGCGGGTGACATTCCTCGCCGAGTCGGCTTCGGGTTGGCAGACCGCCGCCCTGGCGACGCCGATCAGCGTCGCGCCCGGTCAGACGTATGTCGTGTCGTATCTCGCGCCGAACGGTGGCTACTCCTACACGGGCGGCTACTTCGCCGTCCCGAAGGTATCCGGCGACATCACCGCGCCTGCCACCGCGAACGGGCGGTTCCGCTATGACGCGATCGGTGGCTTCCCCGAACAGTCCTCCGGGGCGTCGGCGTACTTCGTGGAGCCTGTGATCGACTTCCGCCCGACGCTGGCGTCGGTGTCGCCGGGAGCCGGAGCGACGAACGTCGCGGTCACCGCGGCGATCTCGGCGACGTTGTCCAACGCGACCACCGCGACGCTCGGCCTCACGGTGGGCGGGGTGGCCGTCGGCGGCGTCTCGTCCTTCGATGCGGCATCCGGTGTGGTGACGTTCACGCCGAGCCCCGCGCTGCAGCGGGGGAAGACGTACACGGCCACTGTGACGGCGAACTCCGCGGCGGTCACCGGAGGCACATGGACGTTCACGACCGTCCCGGAGGCGGCGATCGTCTCGATCACGCCCGCGGCCTCCGCCACGAACGTCGATCCGTCGACCGTGTCGATCACCGCGAAACTGAGCAACGCCGAGTCGGCCTCGCTGGCCGTGACGACCGGTGGTGCGGGCGTCGCCGGCACCTCCGCATTCAACGCCGCGACAGGCGTGGCCACGTTCACGCCGAGCGCGCCGCTCGCGAACTCCAAGACGTACACGGTCACGGCCACGGCGAACGGCGCGGCCGTGACCGGGGGTGCGTGGTCCTTCACCACAGTCGGTGCGGCGACCCTCACGGCGACGTCGCCGGCGACGTCGGCGACGAACGTCGACCCGGCGACGGTGAAGATCACGGCAACGCTGACCGGGGCGGTGTCGGCCACCCTGGTCGTGAAAGCGGGAGCCACCACCGTCGCGGGAACCAGCAGCTTCAATGCGTCCACCGGCGTGGTCACCTTCACACCGACGACCGCCCTCGCCTGGACGACCGCCTACGCCGCGACGGTCACCGCGAACGGCACGGCGGTCGCCAACGGGACCTGGTCGTTCACGACGATGGCGAAACCGGACCAGGTGAGCCTCTTCACCACCGGCACGCCGGCCAACGCGAACGCCAACGCCGTCCTCGCCGTCCAGACCGGCACCAGATTCCGCGTGAGCGCGCCGGGTGTCGTCACGACGATCCGCTACTACAAGGGCAACCAGAACGGCGGGACGCACACGGGCTATCTGCGAAGCGCGACCGGAACCGTTCTCGCCACGGTGACCTTCCGCAACGAGACCTCGTCGGGCTGGCAGACGGCTGTGCTCTCGTCGCCGGTGCGTCTGACGGTCGGCACGGAGTACCGGGTGACGCTGCTCAGCTCGTCGGGCCGCTATGCCGTCACCAACAACGCGCTCGGGTCGGTCGTGACGGTGGGGCCTCTCTCGACGATCGCCAACGGCGGTGTCACGGGTCTCGGGTCCGGCAACCCGGGCACGACGAACAGCAACAAGTACTGGGTCGACGTCGTCTTCGACCCTGACAACTGAACGACGACTGGATGAGGTGAACGCTTCGTAACGAGCTGACGCTCCGGTTTGGGGACCGGGGCCGAGAGATTGGGGGTGCTCGAATGACGAAACGACTGAGGGCGGCGGTGATCGGCGCGGGGTACTGGGGTCCCAACCTCGCGCGGAACTTCCGCGCATCGGCGGACTGGGAGCTGGCGGCGATCTGCGACCTGGATGTCGCGCGGGCGCTGCGGGTCTCCGACGGCATCGGCGGCGTGCCGGTGACCGCGGACTACGGGGAGGTCCTGGCGGATCCGACCATCGACGCTGTGGCGATCGCCACGCCGGCACGCACTCACCATGGGGTGGTGCTCGCCGCGCTCGACGCAGGAAAACACGTCATCGTCGAGAAGCCCGTCGCCGACACACGGGAGCGCGGTGTCGAGATGGTCGAGCGCGCGCGCCGGAACGGTCTCGTGCTCATGGCTGACCACACCTACTGCTACACGCCGGCGGTGCTCAAGATCCGCGAGCTCATCGAAGAGGGGGCGCTCGGTCAGATCCTCTTCATAGACAGCGTGCGCATCAACCTCGGGCTCATCCAGCCCGACGTGGACGTGTTCTGGGACCTGGCTCCGCACGATCTGTCGATCATGGACTTCGTCCTCCCGAGCGGGCTGGAGGTCACATCGGTCTCGGCCCACGGCTCCGACCCGCTCGCCACGGGGAAGGCGTGCATCGGCTACCTTGCGATGCCCCTCGTCGGAGGCGGCATCGCCCACGTGCACGTCAATTGGCTCAGCCCGACGAAGATCCGCCAGATGGTCATCGGAGGCACCAAGCGGACGCTGGTCTGGGACGACCTGAATCCGCAGCAGCGCCTCAGCGTCTACGACCGCGGGGTCGAGCTGGCCCTGCAATCGAAGGGGATGGCCGACAGTCGCGCGGCGAACATCTCGTACCGGCTGGGCGACACCTGGGCGCCGGCGCTCCCCGAACGCGAGGCGCTCGCCGCGGTGGTCGGTGAGTTCGCGTGCGCGATCCGGGAAGGGCGGCCGGCGCGCACGAGCGGCGACGCCGGACTGCGCGTGCTGTCGGTGCTCGAAGGGGCGTCTGCGAGTCTCCGCGCGTACGGCGCCCCCCGCCCAGTCGAGACCCTCATCAAGGAAGTTCAGGGAGCATGACCGACCTCGAAGGCACCCGCATCCTCGTCACCGGTGGTGCGGGCACGATCGGATCCACTCTCGTCGACCAGCTGCTCACGGCAGGGGTCGCCCACGTCGACGTGCTCGACAACCTGGTACGCGGCCGCCGCGCCAACCTCGACGACGCGTTGGCCACCGGCCGGGTCGAGCTGGTCGACGGTGACATCCGCGACGCGCGTCTGGTCGACGATCTGACCGCCGACAAGGACGTCATCTTCCATCAGGCCGCCATCCGGATCACGCAGTGCGCCGAGGAGCCGCGTCTCGCGCTCGAGGTGCTCGTCGACGGCACCTTCAACGTCGTCGAGTCCGCGGCGCGGCATCACGTGAAGAAGCTCGTCGCCGCGTCGAGCGCCTCGGTCTACGGCATGGCGGAGGCGTTTCCCACGACCGAGCGCCATCACCACGAGAACAACGACACCCTCTACGGCGCCGCGAAAACCTTCAACGAAGGTCTCGTCCGCAGCTTCCGGGCGATGCAGGGCTTGGACTACGTGCTGCTGCGCTACTTCAACGTGTACGGACCGCGCATGGACGTGCACGGGCTGTACACCGAGGTGCTGGTGCGCTGGATGGAGCGCATCGCCGACGGACTCCCACCGCTGATCTTCGGCGACGGCCGGCAGACGATGGACTTCGTGTGCGTCCCCGACATCGCGCGGGCCAACATCCTCGCGGCCCGGAGCGACGTCGTCGAGGGGACGTACAACGTCGCCAGCGGCACGGAGACCAGTCTGCTCGAACTGGCGGAGGCCCTGCTGCGCGCGATGGGGTCCGACCTCGGTGTCGAGCACGGACCCGAGCGGGCGGTGAACGGGGTGGTGCGCCGCCTCGCCGACACGTCGGCGGCGAAGCGCGACCTCGGCTTCGAGGCGACCATCGGCATCGACGAAGGGCTCCGGCAGCTCGTCGAGTGGTGGCGGCCCTTGCGGGACGAGGTCGCCGCGAGCCGAGGGGTGACCGTGTCATGACCGATGTCTCCCGCGACTCGCGTGCGGCCATGCGGAGTGCGCTGCCGCTGATCGATGATCTTCGTCCGGTTGCCGTCCGGGGGCTGTCGCAGATCGGCGTCCAGAGTGTGACCGACGTGCCCCAGACATATCGGGGAATCCAGAGCGTCGACGGGCCGCGTCTGGAGCCGCAGGGGGTGAACCTGCGGTACGCGGCGATTGCCGCACTCGGCCTCAGCCGCGTGACTGAGGACGTCCAGCGCGACGCCCTCGGCGGGCGGACGGCGGCCGATTTCGCTCTGGCGTGTCAGGAGGCCGCGATCAGGCAGACCGAGCCCGGTGCCGCCGCCCTGTCCTTGTGGGCGGCGGCCGAGGTCGCGGGGGCGGCGGACAGCCGGCTGCTCGCCCCGTTGGCGGCAGCACTGGACGGCACCGTCGACACAGTTGTGGCGTCGTGGATCCTCACGGCTGCCGTGGGGGTCGGCGCGGAGGCCGACAGCCTGCGCGACCGCGCGGCGCAACGGCTCCTCGAGCACCGCGGCGCGGCGGGGGTGTTCCCGCATACCCTGCCGCCGGCCGGGGGAGTCCGTGGCCACGTCGGGTGCTTCGCCGATCAGGTGTATCCCATCCAGGCACTTGCCCGACTGCACAGGGCCACGGGCCGGCCCGAGCATCTGGCGGTTGCGAACGAGACCGCCAGGCGGATCGTGGAGCTGCAGGGCGACCGTGGACAGTGGTGGTGGCACTACGACCACCGCGATGGGTCGATCATCGAACGCTTCCCCGTCTACTCCGTCCACCAGCACGGCATGGCCCCGATGGCGCTGCTCGAGTTGGCGGAGGCAGGTGGGGATGACTTCGCAGACGCCGTCCAGCTTGGTGTCGGCTGGCTGAGCGCCCACCCCGAATGCATGGAGCCTTTGATCGCCCCCGAGCTGGGGGTCGTGTGGCGCAAGGTCGGTCGCCGGGAGGTCGCGAAGGCCTCGCGGGCCATCGGCGCCCTCACCACCTCGATCCGGCCAGGACTGCATCTGCCGGGGCTCGACCGGCTCCTGCCTCCCGGACGAGTCGACTACGAATGCCGGCCGTACGAGCTCGGCTGGCTCCTCTACGCGTGGGGATCCGGCCCCGCGAGGGCATCATGAGCGCGCCGGTCCGGGAGATTCTCGGATACCCCGTGCTGGCCGCCACTCCGGTCGAGGCGGTCGAGCTCTGCGAGCGTGCCATCGAGTCCAGGGAGCCGCATCAGATCGGTGTGCTCAACGCCGCGAAGATCGTCAATGCGGCGAAGGACCCGGCGCTTCGTCGTGCCCTGCTGAGCTGCGACGAGATCTTCGCCGACGGCCAAGCCGTCGTGTGGGCGAGCCACCTCCTGGGACAGCCGCTGCCGCAGCGCGTGGCCGGCATCGACTTGTTCGAGGATCTCCTCGACCTCGCGAGCAGGAAGCATTATTCGGTCTACCTCCTGGGAGCGACTCCCGAGGTCCTCGACCGCGTCGTGGAGGTCGTTGAGCGGCGATATCCCCACGCGCGCATCGCCGGACACCACGACGGCTACTTCAGCCCCGCGGAGGCGGCGACCGTAGCGCAGGAGATCGGGGCCAGTTCGCCGGACATGCTGTTCGTCGCGATGACGTCACCCAAGAAAGAGACCTTCATCGCCGCGAACCAGGACCTGATGAAAGTGCCCGTCACGCACGGCGTCGGGGGGTCGTTCGACATCCTCGCAGGAAAGACACGAAGAGCCCCGCGGATCTGGCAGAGATTGGGAATGGAGTGGGCTTACCGCGTCCTCCAGGAACCACGACGGATGTTCATGCGGTATTTCCGCACGAATGGAGCATTCATCGTCATGGTCGCCCGCGAATACTTTCGATCGCCGCAGCATTCAAGGCCCAGATAGGAAAAGATATGCCTTCATTCAATGGCACCATCGCGGTCGTGGGAATGGGCTATATCGGCCTTCCTACGGCGGTGATGCTCGCGGCTCAGGGCACGCAGGTCATCGGCGTCGACGTGAACCAGCGGACCATCGAGATGGTCAGTCGCGGTGAGCTTCCCTTCGTCGAACCCGACCTCGAGACCAGCCTCAGCGGCGTCGTGGCCCGCGGGCGCCTCACCGCGACCGTGGAGATGCCGGAGGCGGACGCCTACATCATCGCGGTCCCCACCCCGTTCCAGCCCGACCACACGGCCGATCTGAGCTACGTTCACGCCGCGGTGGCCGACGTCGCGCCGATGCTTCACCCCGGCGCGATCGTGGTCATCGAGTCCACCTCTCCGCCGGGCACGACCCAGACGGTCACCGACTGGCTCGCGGAACTGCGTCCCGACTTGAAGATGCCGAGCGAGGGCGAGGCTCAGCCTGACGTCTTCGTCGCCCACTGTCCCGAGCGGGTGCTGCCGGGCGCCATCATGGTCGAGATGGTGCTCAACGACCGTGTCGTCGGTGGCATCACCCGGCAGTGCGCCGAGAAGGCCGCGGACATCTACCGTGTCTTCTGCCAGGGGGAGATCCAGATCTGCGATGCCGCCAGTGCGGAGATGGCGAAGCTGGTCGAGAACGCGTATCGCGATGTGAACATCGCCTTCGCCAACGAACTGTCGATGATCTGCGACCAGATCGGGCTCGACGTCTGGGAGGTGATCAAGATGGCGAATCACCATCCTCGGGTCAACATCCTCACACCCGGCCCCGGCGTCGGCGGCCACTGCATCGCGGTGGATCCGTGGTTCATCGTGGGTGCGGCGCCCGATCTGGCCAAACTCATCCGCACCGCGCGTGAGGTGAACGATTCGAAGCCCGAGTTCATCGTCGACCACGTCGTGCGCAGCGTGTCTCGCTTCCGAGAGCCGGAAGTCGCCTGCCTGGGCCTGACGTTCAAGGCCAATGTCGACGACGTCCGCGAGAGCCCCGCCGTCGACATCGTCCAACTCTTGGCGAGTCGGTTGCCCGACGTCACGATCAACGTCGCCGATCCGATGGTGTCGTGCCTTCCCGGCCGGCTGGCGGGCGTTCCCAACATCCAGTTCGTCAGGCCCACCACGGCGGTCGCGCAGTCCGACGTCGTGCTGCTTCTGGTGGACCATGACGCGTTCCGCTCGATCAGCCGCCCGATGCTGGAAGGCAAGGCCGTCTTCGATACCCGGGGGTACTGGCGATGAGCGAGTCGGGCACCGACCCGCGCCGGCCGGTTCTGATCGTCTACGGCACCCGCCCGGAGGCGATCAAGGTCGCTCCGATCGTGAAAGAGATGGAGCGACACAGTCGGCTTCGGCCTGTTGTCGCCGTCACCGGACAGCACCGGGAGATGCTCGATCAGGTCAATCGGGTGTTCGACATCACGCCCGACTACGACCTGAACATCCTGAGCCACGGGCAGACTCTGTATGGCATCACGACGAAGGCACTGACGGGGCTCGAGCCCGTCATCAGCGACGTCGCACCGGCCGCGCTCCTCGTACAGGGTGATACGTCCACGGCCTTCGTGGCCGCGCTGGCGGCGTTCTATCAGAAGGTGCCGGTCGTGCATCTCGAGGCTGGGCTCCGAACGAGCAACAGGTACAACCCGTTTCCCGAGGAGATGAACCGCAGGCTGGCCACCCAGCTGTCTGACGTGCACCTGGCTCCGACCTCGCTTGCCCGCGACAATCTGCTTCACGAGAATGTGCCGCGCGACCACATCACGGTCACCGGGAACACCGTCATCGACGCCCTCCGCGTGGTCATCAGTGTGCCCCGGCCGGCGCATGACCCGCAGTTCGCTCAGTTCCTGCGGAGCTCGACCGATCGTCCCGTCCTGCTCGTGACGAGCCATCGGCGCGAGTCCTGGGGCGAACCGATCCGTCGTACGGCTCGGGCCGTCGCCGAGCTTTCGCGGCGCCATCCGGAGCTGATGATCCTGCTTCCCGCGCACCGGAATCCGATCGTGCGGGAGTCCCTCCTGCCGCCGCTCGAAGGCTGCGACAGCGTGGTGGTGACGGAACCGCTCGACTACCCGGACTTCTGTCAAGCGCTGCAGCGCAGCACCATCGTGCTCACGGATAGTGGTGGCGTCCAGGAAGAAGCGCCCAGCCTGGGCAAGCCGGTTCTGGTGCTGCGAGAGACGACGGAACGCCCCGAGGCCGTCTCCGCCGGCTCGGCCAAGCTCGTGGGCACGGACGAGCAGTGCATCGTGAGGGAGGTCTCCCGTCTGATCGCGGATCCGGTCGCCTACGACGCGATGGCTCAGGCGCGCAATCCCTATGGTGACGGTGCGGCTGCCCGTCGGGGCGTCGACGCCATCGCTGCGTTCCTGGGGATGGGCGCATCCCCCGCAGAGTTCGACCCGGCGGCCTGAGCCTTCGAGACGGATGAATGGTGCTGCCTCTTCTTCCGGTAGGCGGCCATCAGCCGGTCGGTGGCGAACGGGACGATGACGACGACCAGCAGACCGAGTGCCGCCGCTGCCAGGAAGGCACGGTTCGCGACTCCCGTGGCCTGCACAGACACGGGAGTGGGCGGCAGCGCCAGGCTCGTGACGGTCGCTCGTTCGGGAACGCCCGCGTCAGTCTGAAGCGTGGTCAGGATCTCATCGATGCGCGCGGTCTCTTCCTCGATCCGCTGGGTGACGGTCGCGGGATCAGATGCAGAGGCCTGCACCACGATGATCGGGTTCGTGTAGTTCTCCGCCCATTGACCGCCGTAATCGGGGAGGTCGGCGACGACGCCGTCGTAGATTCCCCGATCGATGATGTTCGCATCGGGGCTGACGGCCGGTGGCGCATTGCTGTCGATGTTGAGCAGTTTCTCGACGACGCCGGCCAGGGGGATCACATCACCGCCGAGGGGGGTCAAATACCCCTTGAGATATGGTGCGACGACGACGACCGAGGTCGATCCCCAGTACACGGTCTGCACATTACGCGCCTGGGCGACGCCGAATGCGCCGACAACAACGCACAAGATGGTCACCACCCATTGACGTCTCCACAGGGCGAGAAGATCCCAAATCGTCACCGCACTGGACCCCCATTCCGCCACGATTCGGGCGTGGTGGACGTACACTATAATACGCGCGGTCGCGAGTGGTCGACAGGGCGAAACTGTGACACGAGAGGCAGTCCGTGTACCTGAGCAACCTGGCGATGATCGTGCGGCGTCGATGGATTCTCGCACTCGTCGGGGTGGGGATCACGGTGGGGCTCGCGGTCGCGGGGTACTACGTCGCGAAGCCTACTTATCAGGCCACGGCGTCCATCCTCCTGCTGCCTCCGGCGTCGACCGTGCCGGCCGAGGGGAATCCCTTCCTCCAGCTGGGCGGGCTGGACCTCACGGTCGACCTCCTCGGCACTGCGCTGACCGATCAGGCGGTCACCCGCGAGATCGAGGGAGTCTCCCCGACCACGGAGGCGGAGGTGGGTGCCGACCCGAGGTCCAGTGGACCGATCCTCCGCATCCAGGTCCAGGACAAGTCCGAGGCGTCCGCCCTGGAGATCCGAGATCTGCTGGTCGCCATGGTGCCGGACCGCCTGGCCGAGTTGCAGTCCGCGGTCGGCGTCGACGGCACGAACCGTGTCACGTCGTCCGTGCTGGTGGTGGATGCGGTCGCCGAGCCGGTCGGTCGCGACAAGCTGGTGGGGGCCGTCGTCGGGGGCATCGTCGGCCTCGGTCTTTCCTTGATCCTGCTGGTGCTGGTCGACAACATCCTGCTCCGCCGGGCGGCGCGCCGCGCCCGTGCCCACGACCCGGTCGACGCGGACGAGGCCGTCGAGCACGGTGTCGATCCGCCTACGGAGGACGCCGCACGACCGACGCGCGGCGGTGAGACGGGCAGGTCTCGAGGAGCGGATCAGCCCTCGCCAGAGGCGGCCGAGGACGCGCCGCTCGACGACGACCCGGCCGCCGAGGCCACCGCCCGGCGAGGCCGCAGCATCGCGGTCTCCGACCAGTCCTGAGGAGGCGGGTTGTCGGTTCTCGTCCCTCGCCTCATGCCGACGGTCCGCACCGGGAGGGGTCCCGATGCGACGAGCGTCCTGATCGTCTTCGTCACGATCAGGCTCATCCTCCCGTCACAGTTCGTCGTGGCGGTTCTGCGTGGTGCTGGCTCCCCTGCGCTGCTGGTGGCGTTGTGCTGCCTCGTCTGGTGGGGGCTGGCGCGGATCCAGCGAACACACGGTCAGCAGTCGTCACCGGTCATGGGGGCGGTGGTGATCTTCACGACGATGATCCTCGCATCGTTCTACGCGGCGATGTCGCGACCGATCAGCGCGGAGGAGGTCAGCGTCAGCACCTTGACGCTGATCTCCATCGCCGGCTGGCTGGGCGCCATGCTGCTCGCCCATGACGGAATCCCGAGCGTCGATCGCCTGCTCGACCTGCTGCACTACCTCGCCACGCTGGGCGGGGTGGTGGCGGTGTTCGGTCTGTTCCAGTTCGTCACCGGTCAGTACTGGGTGGATCTGATCTCCATCCCCGGACTGGAAGCACACCAGACCGTCTACAGCGCGACGCTGCGGGAGGGCTTCACGAGGCCCGCGGGAACCGCCGTCCATCCGATCGAGTTCGGCGCGGTGATGACCATGCTCCTCCCGATCGCGCTGGCGCGCGGTATGGGTCAGCTGCCTCTCGCCGGACCAGGACGGACGAGCCTCCTTCGACGGTGGTGGCCGGCGCTTGCCATCGGGCTTGCCATCGTGCTGTCGTTGTCGCGGTCGGCAGTGATCGGGCTCGCTGTGGGAGCGATCGTGCTGGCGCTGACGTGGACGGCGAGACAGCGGATCGCGGCCCTCGCCGGCCTGGTGGGGCTCCTCACCGTGGTCTTCTTGGCGGTACCCGGCATCGTCGGATCCGTTCTCGGGCTCTTCACCGTGATCGGCAAGGGCGACCCTTCGGTCCTCTCGCGCGTCGAAAGCTACGCGATCGCCGATGCCTACATCTCTCAGTCACCCCTGTTCGGTCGCGGCATCGGGACGTTCCTGCCCCGCTATCGGATCTTCGACAACCAGTATCTGCTCCTGCTTGTCGAAGTCGGGTTCCTCGGTGTGGCCGCGGTGCTCATCCTGGTCGTCACGAGCCTGTGGTGCGCCGCCAGTGCGTACGTGAGTTCGAAAGACGCGGGTCTGCGCGGGGCGGCCGTCGCCGTGGCTGCGTCGGCGAGCTGCGGCGCTGTCAGTCTCGCCCTCTTCGACGGGTTCTCGTTCCCCATGATGCCAGGGCTCTGGTTCCTGATGATGGGCCTGTGCGGCACCGCATACCGCCTCTCGAGAGAGACGACAGGGATTCATGCCGACAGGATGGATGCGTAGATCTCGTCGATCCTGTCCATCTTCGGACCCCACAGACCCACCTCGTGGAGTCGCGCTCTGGCAGCAGCGCCCATCCGGCTGCGCATGCCCGGATCGAGCGCCAGCCGCCGGATCGCGTCCGCGAGGTCCCGGGCCAGCTGATCGGGCGAGTCCGGGTGCAGGATCACCGCGCACTCCCGGTCCACCGCGGCGGACGGCCCCCCGCGATCGCAGACGATGAGCGGCAGCCAATGCCCCATTGCCTCGAAGACGACATTTCCTCCCGGCTCGCGGTAGCTCGGGAACGCAAAGACGTCAGCCTCGGAGTAGAACTGGTCGACCTCTGCCCGGGAGCGGCGGCCGTGGAAGCGGACGTTGTCCGAAAGCCCCTGGGCGAGGACGAGCTCTTTGCACGCGGCCAGATCGAACCCGTCGCCCACGACGTCCAGGACGACGGGGACATCTCTGAGGAGCCCCATCGCCGCCACCAGGTCCCGTGTCCCCTTGGTGCGGATGACGCGACCGACGAAGAGCACCCGCAGAGGGCGGGCTTCGCTGACCTCGAGCTGTTCACGCGGTGGCACCGCAGGGGCTTCCGAGAGGGCCGTCTCGCTCAGGATCTCGAGCCTTTTGATGCGCAGGGCCGACAGCCACTCGGCGACGTAGTCCGCGATGCCGATGACGCAAGCCGCGCGCTCGTAGGTCGCACGCAGCCACGGGTCACGCCGGATCCGCCACGCGTCCAGACCGCGAAGCCCCTGGTACCAGGGGCCCGTCTCCTGATCCCGGAAGCCCGCGGGGGAGTCCAGGCTGCCGCCCACCGGTCCCATCACGTACGGCACGGGCCCACCGCTCAGCGGGCTGGGGTATCTCATCGCGACGGGGACGACCTGGTGCGCGAGATCGAAGTGCTCGCCACCGGCCAGCGCTCGTCGCATCCATCGTCGAGCCTTGACCGCGAATGCGAAGTAGCCCGGTTTGAGAAGGCTGTTGAAGCGTTCCAGGCGCCCCAGCAGGGGCGGCTCCACCCATTCGATCACGCGCGCATGGGGCAGTTGCGGGCCGATCTCCGGTGCACCGCGCTTGCGGTAGGTGAGGACTGTCACCTCATGCCGCTTCGACAGGTGATCGGCCCACTGGAAGGCCACCCACGCTTCGCCGACGTCGGCGGAGTCTATGGTCGGCGCTACCAGAAGAAGCCTCACAGCCTGACGCTAGCTGAGGTTGGCGCAGATTCCAGGCACTGACCCGCACGACCTCGCGACCCCTCGAGCACACGTCGTCGCGGACGAATACCCGCCTCGCTGGAGAGCTCGGCGGCCGCACCCCACCGAAGCCCTGGCCTCCGTACTACGATGGCCTCGGATCAGCCTGGCCGGCAAGCGTCGGACAGGTTCGGCGGGTACGGATCCCGGGCCCATTCCTGCTGATCTCTTGGTTGTGACTGCCTAGTGAGGAGTCCCATGTCCGACACCGTCGTCGCCGCTCGAACCGCGTTCGAATCCACGCTCGGATCCTGAGGTGGAGCGCAGGCGCATCGGGGGATTCGAGGTCTCCCTCCTCGGACTCGGCACCTCGCGACTGGCTTCGCTGGGTTCGGGCCGCTCGAAGAGAGACGCCAAGGTGCTGTTGGACGCAGCTCAGGACTGCGGTGTGAACTTCCTCGACACTGCAGACACTTACGGGTCGACCGCGGCGGAACGGTGGATCGGCGAGCTGACCGCAGCCGATCCGAATCGCTGGGTCGTCGCGACGAAGACGGGCTTGCCGACCGTTGACCTTCCTGGTCCGTTCCGCCTCGCGAATCAACCTTTGAAGAAGGTCAAGCAGTTTCGTGGACAAGGATTCGCTCTCGATGCCAAGGAGCTTCGTCGGACGATCGAGCGAAGCCTGCGCCGGCTTCGTCGAGAGCGGATCGAAGTCTTTCTCCTGCACCTCCCTCCACAGAGCATCACAAACGACGATGAGATCGGCGATATCCTCGTCGATGCCCGGCGTACGGGCGTGGTTGCAGAGTTCGGCGTGTCAAGCAATGAGCTCGCGACGGTCCACGCTGCCCATCAGGCATGGGGGAGCGTCTGCGCTGAGACCCAGGTCAGCGGTGACAGCGAGGCGGGCAAGGAGCTCGGAGCCCTCGGCGGTCTCGATGTCATCGCCAATCATGTGATGGTCCTTCCGAAAAAAGGACGATCGCTGGCTGCCGGCGACTTTGCGGGCGAGCGCACGGCTCACGCGCGGATGCTGCGCTTTGCCGCGGCTGTGCCGGGTGTGAAGGTCGTACTGACCGGCACCTCGAGCGTGGAACACCTCCGACAGAACGTCGCCGCGTTCGACGATCCGGTGACTGAATCGGACCTCGTCATCTAGCGGCCCGCGTCGACGCGAGGTGATCGCCGAGGCGAAGCGCCAAAGCCACGATCGTCAAGGTGGGATTCGCGTGACCGGATGTCGGCATGACCGAGCCGCCGACTGCATAGAGGTTCGCTACGCCGTGTACGCGGCAGTCACCATCGACCACGCCGCGGGCTGGATCGTCCGACATCCGGGTGGTGCCGAGGTGATGTGCGCCGGAGTTCACATGCACAGTGGACATCACCACCCCGCGACGCAGCTCCGCTTCGTCATAGCTGAGGCGACCCAGTCCCGCAGCGCGAAGGCGCTCGTCGAGGACTCGGTGAGAACGCACGACGCTGTCGATGTCCTGAGCCGTCGCGCGAGGACTGACCACGAGTCGCCGCATTCCGAACTCGTCGCATTCCGTGCCGAGCGTGACATGCGCCTCGGCATTCGGAACCTGTTCAGCCTGGAACTGAAGATGGTAGGTGTCCAGACCGTCGGCGGGCAACACGGCGGGAAGACGCCTGGACCCGATGTATCGGCCGACGAAGGCTCGATACATCTCGGGGATCGCACCGGGGAAATGGCGGATCAGCACTCTGCCATGGCTTGCTATCGCCGACTTCTCGTCCCGGAGAGAGCGAAGTGCGTGGTGCGGACGTCGTAGGGCGGCGATGAGCGTCTTGGCCAGGTACACACCCGAGAACAGAGCACTGCGATGACCGGTTGCGCCCAGAGGAGGACGCACCGGGAAGAAGACCGTATTGAGCAGCCGATCGGCCCCTTGCCGTTCTGGGGTCAACCAGATCCGCCGACGGCAGTACACGCCGTCCGTGTCGCGATCGAATGCGACGTGCGCCCTCGGGGCCCCCGGATCGAGTTCGACGGTGGCCAGGCACCCGAACAGATGTGTCTGGTAGTACCGACCGAGGCAGCCGGAATGGTCGCCGATTCCCGACAGCGCGACGTCGTTCGATGCCAGCAGGATGCGCGCTGTCTCCAGCCCGCCGGCGGCGATCACGAACCGCTCAGCCCGAACCTGGATCGACTGTCCCAGGTAGTTGCGGACCACAAGATGATCGACCGAGCTGCCGTCGGGGCTGAGCTGAACGTGAGTGCATGTCGCGTTCGTGACGACGTTCACAGATGAGGACGCGGCGAGCCGCTTTCTGTACCGCTTTCCGAAGTGAGTCGGCGGGCTCCACCGTTCAAGGACGTAGCTGACGACACCGTCGCCGTCGAGTCCCGGGAGAAGCTCTGGCGCCTCGGGAAGTGATTCTCGCGCGTCGAACGACATCGAACCCGCTTCGCACAGGACCATCGCCCGTGAATAGTACGGCTCGAGGTCGGCCCGGCTGAGAGGCCATCCGCTGGAGTCGACCCAGTTTCTTTCTTCGAAGTCGATCTCGTCGAACGGAATGCAGCGCCCGCCCCATGCCGCGGAGGTCCCGCCCCATTGACGTCGACGGTTCTCTTCCAGCGGCTCGTGGCTGTCGAGGGGATCGGAGGTGCCGCGATTCAAGTCGCGAGACCGATCACTCTCATGTTCACCGCCGGATTCCAGGAGGAGGACGGGCACGCCGGACTTCTCCAGTTGCAACGCGAGTGAAATGCCTGCCGGGCCGCCGCCGACGATGCAGACATCGACGTAGGGGAGGGAAGTGGGCAACCGGCGCTTGGCATCGATGATCACGCGACAACCGCCTCTTCGTCGACCAGACGGTTGGACATCTCGGCGCCCCCACGGCGGTGCCATCAGGTCGAACACTCGCGTGCCTCGCCCGAGTCGCACAACGATGTCGCAACCCGCCACTTACAATACTCAGTAGTCAGTCCCGACGAGTTCGAGGCGGCCCACTACGCGGCGTTCTCACCAGCGCCGGCCCGCAAGGAAGCGGTTGTCGGTGGGCCAGCAGGGAGACAGACATGGCGGGTCTGGCGGTAGTGATCGTCACCCACAACAGCGGCGACTCCATCGGCCCTCTGTTGAGATCGATCGGTCCGGCGTTCCCAGGTCGAAGGCCGCAAGTGATCGTGGTCGACAATGCATCGACGGACGACACAGCCATGAAGCTCGCCCAGTTTCCGTGGGCAGAGGTCATCCTCAGTACGAACGACGGCTACGCGGCCGGGATCAACCGAGGGATCGAGCACAGTCCCGAGGCTGAGGCGCACCTCATCCTCAACCCTGATCTCGAATTGGCCCCGGGCGCCATCGTCGCCCTTCTGGCCGAACTCGACACGCGGGATGTGGGGATCGTGGCGCCCAAGGTACTCGGGCCGGGCGGCGAGCTGGAGCGATCCCAGCGCCGAGAGCCTACGCTCCTGCGCGCTGCAGGCCTGGGCTTCACGGGCCTCCCCGCCTTCTCGGAGTACGTCCAGGAGGAGTCCGCCTACGCCCGTGCGGTGCCGGTCGACTGGGCGCTGGGCGCGGCGCTGCTCGTGCGTCGAGCGTGCTCGCTCGACATCGGGGAGTGGGACGAGTCCTATTTCCTCTACTCCGAAGAGACCGACTACTGCGCGCGGGCACGTGCCGCCGGTTGGGTGGTCCGCTTCACTCCGGCCGCGGTGGCGGTCCACGCCGGAGGAGGGTCCGGCCGGAATGATCGGACTCACGTCATGCAGATCATCAACCGCGTGCGCTACTACGCGCGGTCCCATCCGTGGTACGCAGGCGCCGCCTACTGGGCGCTCACCGTGCTGTCCGAGTCGACGTGGGTGATCCGGGGCCACGCTCAGTCGAAGGCATCCATCAAGGCCCTCGTGAACCCGCGAGTCCGCCCTGCGGAACTGGGATGCGGAGGACATCTCATACCTCGCTGACCGATTGAATCCAGCCCCCCAGAGCGGGACCATTGGGGGAGGGCAGGCCGACATCCGAGGGGAGGCGCTTCGCGTTCGACCACCGGATCGAGCGCTGACATGCAACATGAGCGGAGCGTGAGAACCGCGTGGCTGCCAGTGAGGATTCCCTCATGCAGGGGCGTCTCCCAGAACGTCCAAGTTACGCTGGCCACTCCCCCCCGACTTACCCGATGCATGGGAGTACACGCATGCGTACACCGACTATTCCGACGCGCGCCGGTGCGCGCCGCGCACGCCGCCAGCGCCTGGTGGGCACCCGATGGCTGACCGCTGTCGTGGGTGCGGCAGTGATCGCCGCAGGCGCCCTGGTGGCTGCACCGGCCTTCGCGGGCCCGGCCCCGACAGGCATCTTCGCCGATGACCTCACTCCCAAGATCTCGGCCGACAGCGACGCCTCCGAGGTCGAACTCGGCACCACTTTCGTCCCCGCCTCGAACGGCGACGTGACCGCCCTGCAGTACTATCAGGGCGCTCGCAGCTCCAAGGTGACCACGGCGACGCTGTGGTCGGCGGACGGCCGACGTCTGGCCACGACGCAGTTCGCCCCCACGGCGCGGGAAGGCTGGCGCACCGTCGCGTTGACGAAGGCCGTCGCCATCCAGGCTGGCAAGACCTACGTCGTCTCATACCACGCACCGCGCGGTCGCTACCCGGTCACCGAGAACGACCTCACCCGCACCCGGACCCAGAACGGGTTCACCCTCCCCGCGGGCGCCGGTGTGTACAGCTACGGAGCGTCGAGCTTCCCGCGCAGCACGTACAACGGCTCGAACTATCTCGTGGATATCGTCTTCGCCCCGTCGTCGCGCGACAACGCCACGCAGCCGACGCCCACCGCGACCTCGACGCCGACCCCGACGGCGACGGCGACGGCGACGCCGACCCCCACGCCGACGGCGACCCCCAAGCCGACCCCGACCTCCACGCCGACCCCGACCACCACCCCGACCCCCACACCGACGGCGACGGCGACGCCCACCCCTCCCACGACCGGTGGCGGTGCGGGCACCGCGGTGAACTGTGTGGCGCAGCCCAGCAAGTGCGGCTACCCGGACGCGACCAACACGGGAGTCCCCTCGTCCAGCTCGCTGAAGCGGGTTCCCCAGGACGTCACGTCGGGACCCGGCTGGACGTGGGACTCGCGCGGGTGGCTCAACGCCGGTGACGGCGCTGTCGTCGAGAACCTGATCATCAACGCACCGATCGATGTCGTCGGCAAGAACGTCGTCGTGCGCAACAACAAGATCACCGTCTCGGGCGAGTCGTGGGGTGTCGCACTCCGCCACGCTGCGAACGCCACGATCCAGAACAACGAGATCGGCGTGCTCGGGGTGCCCCGCCTGCTGGTGGGTGTCAAGGACATCTACGGCGACTCTCGTGGAACTCGCGTCCTCGCGAACGAGATCGTCAACACGAGCACCGGTGTCCAGATCTACGAGGGGCTCATCGAGGGCAACTACATCCATGACATGGGGTACAAGAGCGGCGATCACACCAACGGCACCACATCGAACGGCGGCACCGCGCAGCTGACGATCCGGGGAAACACGGTGTTCAACCAGCTCACGCAGACAGACGCAATCAGCCTCTTCCAGGACTTCGGGGTTGAGGCGAACAGGCTCATCACCGGCAATCTGGTCGCCGGGGGCGGGTACTCGATCTACGGTGGCGGAGACAACGACTTCGGCAAGACCTACAACATCAAGATCACCGACAACCGCTTCTCCAACATCTACTTCCCCAAGGGCGGCTACTACGGCCCGTACACCGCTTTCGACCCCAGTGGCAGCGGCAACGTGTTCAGCGGGACCATCTGGGACCACAACGGCGAAGCGGGGAAGTAGGGCCGCTTCACCCGTCCAGGTCGCTCAGCGCCGGCGAGGGAGTTACCGGCGCGGAGCGACTCAGGCGTGCGAGGGCTCACGGCTGCTGTCGTCGCGCAGCCAGGTCGAGAAGTCTCCACGTCGTATCCGCTTCCGGGCCCGCAGCCTCGCGACGGCCGTCACGGCGACGAAGACCGTCATCTTCGGAGCCAGGGCGGGATGGGATGCCGCGAGCCGGAGAAGCACCGCGGGCGTGGTCCGGGCGTCCGCAGTGCGCAATCCGAGCGAGTCCGCCTGAGCGTTGCCCGTCGCGACGCGCACCCTGCGGCGGACGAGGTCGGACGCGCGCCGGGGCCCCTGGATCTGCACCCGGGCGTCCGGCACGATCACCCGCTCCTCGACCCGGAACGCCTCGGAGACCGCCAGGTCGTCCGACATCACCCGGGGGATGGCCACCACCCTGGCGTGGCCCTCCGGCGTCATCACCACGACGCCGCGACCGAACACGCCGGCGCCCACCTGAGGCAGCTCGCGCCAGACGTCGTAGTACCAGCGGACGATCGGACCGGCGCCCGCGAGCACGAGGTCGCGCTCCGGAGCCGCCACGTGGATGGGGCCGTCCATCGCTCCCACCAGCCGGGTCAGGTCGGCGCCGCTGATCACGACGTCCGCGTCGATCCACGCCCGGTACCCGTGAGAGGCGATCGCGTCGCCTGCCGCGAGCGCTGCGCTCTTCGACGGCTCCGGCACCTCGACGACGGTTACAGAGGGGCTCACCGCTCGAGCCTGGTCCGCGGTGTCGTCCGTGCATCCGTTGCAGACCACGATGAGTTCGATCTCCGGGTCGCCATCGGCGCGGAGGGCTCGCAGCAGGCGCTGGATGCCGCCACTCTCGTTGTGCGCCGGGATCACCACACTGAGCCGGCGCCGCTCGTCTGCCATGTCAGCGCTCCTTTCCGATCAGATCGACGAGACTCGTCGCCCGGTCCGTCCAGTCGTGATCGCTCACCGAGGCCTGGATCTCGCGTCGATCGAAGGTCCGGCCGACGAGATCCCTGACGGCCGCGACGAATTCCGCAGGGTCGTCCGCGCCGCGGACGTATGCCGGATCGAAGTGATCGATCGGTGCGACGCGAGTGGTGACGACCGGGATCCCCGCGGCGAGATACTCGACCGTCTTCAGCGGGTAGCTTCGGCGGTTGAACGCGCTGTCGACGTAGGCCGTGAGACCCACGCGGATCGCCGACAGATAGCGTGGCAACTCCTCGACCGGCACACGGTCCACCCACTGCACGTTGGGCATGGCGGCGATCATCGCGAACTCACGCTGATTCGTCGCGCTGGCGAACGACGTCGGTCCGACGAGCAGCAGGTCGACGCCCGACTGTGCGACAGCGCGCAGGATCGCGAGGTCGGTGCGCTCGTTGAACTGCCCCACGACTCCGGCGCACGGCCCCGCGAGCCGGACCGAGGGTGACACGGGCATCGCAGACATGTCCGCGTAGCGGCTCAGGTCGGCTCCGTTGGGGAACCAGCCGGGCATGTCGTCTCCGCGTCGCAGGTGCGCCGCGAGGTCCGGGGTGACCGCCAGCACCAGATCGGCGGCGGCCAGGTTCGCCTCCCGATCGGCGGCCAGCTGCGCAGCTGACATCCCCCAGAGCCCGGCTGCCTCCACGAAGTCATCGGTGGCGAAGTACACCTTCGTGCCCGGCAGCGTGCGCGTCGCCGCCAGCATGGGTTCGATGCTCGTCGCCACGATCGCCGTGGGAGTGAGCCCCCGCGCCGTCAGATGGCTTCGAAGGACCCGCACCTGGACGAATCGTGCCAGGTCGCGCATCACCGGACGCGACACACCCGGGGGTCCGTAGGAATGCAAGCGGGTCACGCCCGGCACAGGCGTCGATTCGTGCGCGGCCGTGGCCGAGCGACGCAGGATCGACGTGGGCGGATCCACCCAGATGACCTCGCGGACTCCGCCCATGGCGGTGACCAGGTGGCGGTCCGTGCCGGGAACCGCATCCCAGTCGACCCCGGGGAAGTAGACGATCGGCCCGTCGCGCGGCGTTTCGAGCGGACGTCTGCCCGCGGTCGGCGGCCGGGCCGCGGCCGGGCGGGCGTTGAAGTCGTCCAGCCGGCGTGATCCGAGCATGTGATTGACGCGGCGCCGGACCTTGTACCCGACCAGCGCGGACGCGGTCGCGGCCAGTTCGCCGCCCGCACGCGCTGCCGAGGGCGATGCGAGGGCGGCCCGGTACGCGGCGACCTGTGAGACGGCGGCGGACGCGAGGGAGAAATCCTCCACGGCGGCTCGGCCGAACTCCCCGAGGCGGTCTCGCAGGGCGCCGTCCTGAAGCAGAGGCACGAGCTCGCCCTTCAGCTGTCGCCGCCCGTCGCCCGTACCGCTCCCGACTCCATACCAGCCCCTCCAGCGGAACTCGGGGAGTGACTGCGGCGTCAGCGTCCTGAAGAAGCCCCGCTCGCCCTGCACGATGAGGGGCTTTCCGAACGCCAGCGCGCGCAAGGCCGAACCGCCCATTCCCAGAACGACATCCGCGAGGGCGTATGCGGCGCGGGGGTCGGAGAGCTCGCCCGTCAGCACCACCGCGTTCCTGCCCGTGGCGCGATTGGCGGCATCGGCGGCCTGAGCGATCCTGTTCCGGGCGGCACCGTCGCCGACGATGAGGAGCTGGAACGAATGCTCGGCCGAGAGCGCAGGGACGGCGTCGATGGCGGTGAGAATGCCTTCGGCCTTGAGCTCGTCGGCCAGGCGACTCACACACACGACGAGGGGCAGGTCGCCCACGCCCCACCGAGACCGGAACGCCTCGAGCGCTGAGCGGTCCGGGGCGACATCGTGTGTGAGGTCGACCGGAGGCTCGATGACCTGGACCGCCACACGCCCTGCGGCCCTCTCATGCGCCGCGATCTGCTGCGTTCCGACGATCAGCGGGAGCGACCGCGGCAGGAACGGCGCCACAGCCATCGACATGACGGTGCATACGGCCCGGGCGCGCCCACCCGTCATCGTGGCCAGGTACGCCTCCAGCCCCGGGGGCCACTCGTAGCCGTGGACGATATCGAAGCCGCGGTCGCGCACCAGTCGTCGCAGGTTCAGGATGGCCCGTCCAGACGGCCTCGGTCCGGGCAAGGGAGCCTCGATGAACTCCAGGCGCAGCGCCTCGATCCGTTCGCACAGGATGCCGGGGCGGCCGTAGACGACGCACTCATGCCCGAGATCGCGGACGGCTGCCGCCAGGTCGATCGCGTTCATCTGACTGCCGCCCATGTTCAGGTCATGGGGATACACCAGGATCCTCACCGGGCACCGCCTCTCATGGCACGTCGGACGAGCCGCACGTCGGCGCGCCGCCAGAACGCCAACGCGGCGATCACCGCGAGCGCCAGGACGCCGGCGGCGAATGCTGCGAGAACGGGCGGCGACGCGTAGCGACTGAGCAGCCAGCACCCGCACCACAGCGCCAGACCTACCACCGCGGGCACCGCCACCGTTCCGAGGAACGCGGTCGTTCGCACACCGACGCGGCGAAGGACGACGAGATAGCAGGGCAGGACCACGACGACGACCGCGGCAAGCTGTCCGAGTGCGGCTCCGGGCCCGCCCATGAGCGCGACGCCTCCCAGCATCGCCGGCACCGCGGTGACGAACCAGACCACCTGGATGACCAGGACCGATCCCGACCGCCCGAGGACGACGAGGTAGTCGTAGATCAGCTCGAACCACACCTTCAGGGCCGCAAGCGCGGCGAGGAAGACGAGGATGTCCGCTGCGGGAAGCCACTGCGATCCGTAGAGGAACGCGACGATGGGCGTCGCCGCGCCGCTGATGGCGAGACACGCGGGAACGGCGACGATGGTCAGCATGCGCAGGACCCGCAGGAAGTTGCGCACCATGGCATCCCGGTCGTGCTGCAGCTTGGCGAAGGCGGCCGGAGCGACGGCGCGCAACGGCTGCGAGAAGATCGAGACCGGCCAGCTCGCCAGGCTGAACGCCAGGACGTAGAAGCCCAGGGCCTCTGCGCCGAGCTGGGATCCCACGATGATCTGGTCCGCGTAGCCGGAGGCGAAGACCACGATGCTCGCGGCCGCGAGCGGCAAGCCGAAGGCGACCAGCCGCTTGGCGACCTCGCGGTCCCATCCGAACCTGTAGGGCGCCGGGGACCACCGCCACAGCATCGCCGCGGAGACGATGCTTCCTGCCAACCGGCCGATCGCCAGGCTCATGGCGCCCATTCCGACGAGAGCCAGCACGAGCGACACGACCGCGCCCAGCCACGCGTTCGTCTGGTCTGCGATGGCCCGCCGCTTCTGCATGAACTCGCGTTGGAGCATCGCCGCCGGTGTCGCCACCAATCCGTTGATCAGGATCGCCAGCGCCATCACCTGGACGACGGGTGTCGCACCGGCATCGCCCAGGGCGGTGGAGATCGCGGGAGCGCACGCGACGAGCGCCACCGTCAGCAGGGCGCTGCTGGTCACCGAGATCGTGTTCACCGTCGGCGCGATGCGCGCGGGATCGTCGGGCCAGCGCACGATCGCCAGGCTGACCCCGAGTTCGTTGAAGCTGAGCACGGCGAGCATCGTCAGCGTTGCGATCGCGAACAGGCCGAATTCGGACGGCCCGAGCACCCGCGCCAGCACGACCCCGATCACGAGCGTGCCGAGGCGCGACGCGATCGTGTTCAGCAGGCTCCAGCCGAGAGCTCGGGACGCGTGGTGCGCCACCGAGCCGGGGGACAGGTCCTCAGCCATCGCGGACCGCAGCTCGCAGCGCCCTGACGACGGCCACTTGCTGCTCCTCGGTCAGGTGGGGGTGGAGGGGGAGGGACAGCACCGTGCGCGCGGCGCTCTCCGCGATCGGCGCCGCACCCGGCCGGTACCCCAGGCGGGCGTATGCCCGCGTGAGGTGCCAAGGATCGGGGTAATGCACGCCTGAGCCGACCCCGGCTGCGTTGAGCTCGGCGAGAACGCGATCGCGATCAGCGACCCGGATCACGTAGAGGTGCCAGACGTGGCTGTTCCCGGGCATGGTCCGGGGGAGGCACACCCCCGGGATGTCCGCGAGCAGTTCCGCATAGCGCTCGGCGGCCCGCTGACGGCGGGCGTTCCACTCGCTCAACCGGGCGAGCTTCGCGCGCAGGGTGACGGCGTGAACCGCGTCAAGCCGCGAGTTCATGCCGACGACGTCGTGCACGTACCTGGTCGCTGAACCGTGATTCGCCATCAGTCGCACGGTCCTGGCCAGATCCGGATCATCGGTCGTCACCGCCCCGCCGTCGCCCGACGCGCCCAGGTTCTTGCCCGGGTAGAACGACGTCGCGGCGATGGCCCCGATGCTTCCCGCGGAAAGGCCGTTGCGGGTGGCGCCCTGGGATTGAGCACCGTCCTCGACGAGGGGAAGACCGGCGGCTGAGGCGATCGGCTCCAGCGCCTCGACCGGAGCGACCTGACCGTAGAGATGCACGGGAACGATGGCGCGGGTCTTCTCGGTGATCGCGGCGGCGACCGCCTCGGGCGAGATGAGCAGGTGATCGGGGTCCACATCGACCGGCACGGGGATCGCCCCGATGCGGGACGCCGCCTCTGCGGTGGCGATGAAGGTGTTCGCCGGCATGATGACTTGGTCGCCGGCCTTGACGCCCACGGCACGCAGCGCCAACTCCACGGCGTCCGTGCCGTTGGCGACGCCGATCGCGTGGGCGGCCCCGACGAACTCGGCGAACTCCTTCTCAAACGCTGACACATGCGGACCGCCGACGTAGCAGGCGCTGCGGAGGACCTCCAGCACCTGAGGCTCGACCTCTTCGGCGATCTCAGCGGCCTGGGCGCGCAAGTCGACCAAGGGGATGTTCACTTCCGCTCCCTCGCCCTCGTCAGGCTGCGGGCAGGCACTCCCGCCCAGATCGTCCCTGCGGGCTGGTCGCACAGGAGGACCGATCCCATGCCCAGAGTCGCCTCCGCACCGACGCTGCGCTGCTCCCGAACCGAGGCGTTCATGCCGATGTAAGCGGCTTCGCCGACGCGGACGGCGCCGCCGAGAACCACCCCGGCGGCGAGCGTGGCGAAGTCGCCGAGAACGTCGTCATGAGTGAGCACAACGTTCGGCATGCACACGACGTGCGCGCCGACGTGCACGTCCGTGGTGAGCACGGTGCCGCTCAGCAGGATGCTGCCCACGCCGACCGTGCAGCTCGCCGGCACGTGGACCGAAGGGTGGATGATCGTCGCATAGCGGTCGTCGCCGATGCCGAGCTCAGTCAGTCGTCCGACGATCGATCGGCGGCTCGCGCCCTTCCCAGCGCACACCACCAGCTTCGCCTCGGGATGTTCGTCCACACGGTGCAGGCCGCCTAGCACCGGGAGATCCGCGATGCTCGTCCCGGCCTTCGCCGGGTCGTCATCCAGATATCCGAGCAGGCCTCCCGCGCTCCAGCCGGGATGCCGACATGCCGAGACCACCTCGCGGGCGAGTCCACTGGCAGCAATCAGGATGATCGGCACGGTCATGCTCCGTCGACCAGCACCGCGATGACCCTGTCCTGCTCCGCCTCGGTCAACTCGTGGTAGAGCGGCAGGATGAGCGTGTCATTCGTCAGTCGCTCTGTGTTCGGCAAGGAGCCCGCGCGGGCGAGATCGCGGTACGGGGCCTGGAGATGCGCGGCCATGATTCCGCGCCGTGCGGAAATCTCCGCCTGCGCGAGCGCCGTCAGCAGGCCCTCGCGCCCAAGCGGGTAGCCCTGCTCGACCTCGACCCAATAGGACTGGAAGTTGCAGGTGCCGTAGTCAGGGTCGGCGACGGCCCGGAGGCCCGGGATTCCCGCGATCGCCTCGGAGTATCGCTGAGCGAGCGTCCGTCTGCGAAGGACCGCCTCGGAGAGCCGATCGAGCTGCACGAGGCCGACCGCCGCCTGCAGGTCGGTCATCCGGAAGTTGTATCCGACTTCGTCGTAGGCCTCGGCCGGTGGCAGGACCGTGCCGTGGCGGTCCGCCGCAGAGACGCTCATGGCGTGCTCGCGCAGCTTCCTCGCGCGATCGGCCCAGTCGTCCCGCGACGTCGTCAGCATTCCACCCTCACCAGTGGTGAGGATCTTGCGTGGGTGGAACGACCAGGTGGTCAGTTCGGCACCGGTTCCCACCGCGCGGCCCTGATAGGTCGACCCTGCGCCGCAGGCGGCGTCTTCGATGACGACGATGCCGCGTTCGTCAGCGAACCTGCGGATCGGGTCGAGGTCGAGAGGAACGCCTCCCTGATCGACGCCGATGATCGCCTTGGTGCGCTCAGTGACGACGGGCTGGATGGTGGTGACGGTCAGGTTCCCGGTAGCGACCTCGACATCCGCGAACACGGGAGTGGCTCCGACATAGCGCACACAGTTGGTCGTGGCGATGAAGGAGAACGACGGGATGATCACTTCGTCGCCGTGGCCGACACCGGCCAGCACGAGCGCCAGATGCAGTGCTGTGGTGCACGAAGACAGCGCCACGGCACGATGGGCACCCTGCTGTGCGGCGAACGCCGTCTCGAACTGGGCGACGCGTGGTCCCTGGGCCACCCAGCCGGACTCGAGCACCGCGGTGACAGCGGCGATCTCCTCGGCCCCGAGCCAAGGCTTCATCACGTTGATCCGACTCACTGGGTTCGTCCCCGTGTGCCCGGCTTCGGTGCGTTCCGACTCACTCACTTGCTGTCCCATGCTTGGGATTTCCCTTCAGGACCGGCATCATGCACATGACAGAGGTGACCAATGCCACGAACGCCACGCCGCCGCCGTTGGGTACTCATCTGCCTCGCGGCATATGCGACGACGGTCGCGCTGGTGGTGCTGTTGCCGATCTCGTACGCGACGATCGTGGGGGCCATCACGGAATGGCTCGACACGACGCTGGGCGTCGGCGGGTTCGGCGCGGGCTGGGTCGAGTTCATCGCCAACGTCCTCATGTTCCTTCCACTCGGTCTCCTGCTCACGCTGCTCTTCCGACGTCCTTGGTACGGCGTCCTGCTCGCCCTTGCCTTGTCGGTCGCCGCCGAGCTGGCCCAGTTCGTCATTCCCTCGCGGCAGCCGAGCCTGCGCGACATCCTGGCGAATGCCCTCGGGGCGGCGTTCGGGGCCGCGCTCGCCTGGATCCTCGTCGTCCGGCGCGATCGCCGGGAACGCTGACGATCACGTTCGGGGGTCATCGCACCACCGCCGGGGACCACGCGTGCTCGATGAACACCTCGGGCGAGTCCGAGCCGTCGGCGGAGAGCGACCAGACGTCGGCGTCACCGGACGCACCCTCCCGCGGCAGTCCATAGAGGATCGTGTCGTCGTCCAGCCATGCGATCTGGTCGTCGACATCGCGGGTCTCGGCGTCCAGCACGCGCACGGTTCCACCGGCGAGATCCATGATCGCCGGCGTCCAGTGAACGGTCGGCCCGGACCCCGAAGTGATGCGCTTGAACGCGATGCGGGAGCCGTCCGGTGAAAGCGACGGGCACTCCACGCCGGACGCGATGGCAGTGAGGGTCCGATCCTCGAGATCGCCGCGCACCAGGTACGTGGTGCCCGTCGTCGTGAGCCCTGCGGTGGCGTAGAAGGTCGTGTCGTCGACGAACGTCACGCCCCAGTAGTTGCGATCGACGGGGGCGACCACCTCGCCGTTCACGATGAGCGTGTAATCCTCGAGGTTGCCGAGGTCGCGTCCGTCGGTCGTGTGCACGACGGTCTCGGTCGAGAAGCCCACCGTGGCGTACGAGTGGCCCGTCACGAAAGAGGTGGTGGCGATCAGAGCGCCGTCGGGAGAGATCCGGGCACGGCTCGGGATTCCTGACAGCGGCCACGACTCCACCTGAGCGCCTTCATCGGTGTAGAGAGTCGCGGTGTAGCGGGGAACCACCCCTCGCTCGGTCCTCAGGCAGACGAACTCGTCGTCGGACGCGGCGACGCGGTCACACGCCCGATCCACGAGGGCCCGCGGTCCCTGCGGGTCACTGAGCGGGACGCTGGCGACCTGGCCGTAGCCGTCGCCCGCCGCAGTGTTGCGGAACACGACCCGGTCGCCCGTCGCCCAGTCCTCCGAGGACGCGATCGCGATCGCGCTGGGGCCGGAGCCCCTCGCCTGGTACTGGAACCAGCCGACCACGCCGACGCCGGCCGCGATGCCGATCACGATCACCGAGACCAGCGCGACCAGGTACCACTTCGCCCGCTCCGTCATGACTCGCCTCTCACCGTCATGACGGGCCTGAGCAGCAGCGCTGCGACAGGGATGGCGACGGCGAGAAGGCCGGCCACGATGAGCATCGAGGTCTCGCGGCCCACCGCGTACCAGAGGAACCCGAAACCGACCGCTGAGAGGAAGCGCGCCAGGGCGACGACCGTCTGCGCGGCGGCGATGCCGGTCCCGCGCGTCTCGGGCGTCGTCAGCTGGGCGGCGAGAGCCGCGAGCACTCCGTCCGTCGCCGCGTAGAACGCGCCCAGGAACATGAGGCACAGCACGGTCGCGGCGATGTCCGCGACGGGAAGGGCTGCGGTGATGTACGAGGCGAGGAGCGCCGCATGCCCCCAGACGAAGACACGAGTGCGACCGATGCGGTCGGCGAGGGCGCCGAGGGGGATGGCGAGTGCGAGGAAGACGACGTTCGTGCCGACGTAGAAGAGCGGGAACCAGTGGGCGGCGAAGCCGCCGCGTGACTGCAGCACCAGGTAGACGAATCCGTCCCCGATCGTCAGGAGCCCCAGCAGGCCTGCCGCGGCGAGCACGCGGCGCATGGGGCCATTGGTGACGACCTTCCAGTCGAATCGAGGCCGCGGAGCCGCATCAGGTCTCCCGGCGGCCGGGCGGGGGCGGGTGCGCACGTTCGGCACCACGACGCCGAGGATCACGACTCCGATGGTCGCGAATGCGAAGGATGTCGCGAACACCGTGTCGTAGCCGTCGGGGATGACCAGCAGGATGAAGAACGCCAGCAGCGGCCCGACGGCTGCGCCGATGTTGTCGAGGGTGCGATGCACGCCGAACGCTGTGCCGAGCCTCGCCGGTCGGGAGGCCGCCGTGATGAGCGCATCCCTCGGCGCGGTGCGGATTCCCTTGCCCACGCGATCGGCGGTGATCACCGCGGTGATGGCCGCGAAGCCGGTGCCGAAGAGCAGCCCGAGTCGTGCGACGGCGGCGAGCGCGTACCCGGTGAACGCCACCCACTTGGGCTGGTCGAGGCGGTCCGACGCATGACCGCCGGCGATCCGTACGAGCGCGCTCACACCCTGGTAGAGCCCGTCGAGGAATCCGAACGCGATGGTCGAGAGCCCGAGCACCCCCGTGATGTACAGCGGAAGGATCGCCGACACCGACTCCGATGAGATGTCCGTCAGCATCGAGACGATGCCGAGCGTGACCACTGTCGACGAGACGGTGCGGATCCCCGCGGGGCTGTGCGGCTTCACGGTGGAAGGCGCGCCCTCCTGCTCACCGGGCTCTGGTGTGTTCGAGAGGGAGATGTACATGCCGCGGTCAGCTCGTCCGGAACACGCCGTGCACCATGTACACGGTGCCGGTTCCTGCGGCAGGCGTGAATGCGAGTGTGAGCGAGTCGAAGGCGCTCGTATAGGCGAGCGATCCGTCGGGGCTCGCCGGTGCGGCAACCAGTCCCTTCGACGCCCACAGCTGCGCATAGTGGTCGGTGATCTCCTGCGGCGAGGCATCCGTCCGTGCCACGAGCGACACCTGCATCACGTCGCCTTCCGTCGCGATGTCGTTCTGCACGACGTCCGCCTCCGGCGCAGGACCCATGACGTCTGCGGGGAACCCGTCGACGAGCTGCGCACGGCCCGATGCCGACTCGGGAAGCGGACCGGTGAGCAGCGAGGCCGACGGCGGCAGGGCAGGAAGGCCCCCTGCGTTGCCCGTCTCGGTCTCGGTCTCGCTCCCGGTCTCGGTCTCAGGCGGCGAGGGCACCTCGCTGCCCGTGGTCGGCGTCGCGTTTGGCAGCGGCCCTTGAGTGACGGATGCTGACGGGGAAGGAGGCGGCGTCGGCCCCGCGTCGCTCGTACGACCGGCCGGCGCAGCGAAGAACCACACTGCGGCGCCGATGATCACCAGCACGACGACTCCGACCACGATCAGCACGCGCCACATGGCCGGCGTGAGCCCTGCCCGGCTCGCCGTCTTCGTCTCCTGCCGATCCTCCATCTGCGGCCCCCAAACCGTTCTCGCGACCTAACCCGTGGCCGGCGCTGTTCCGTGTCGCCTCCGCGCGCCCTCGCGCGCCGCCCCAGGGATCCGCGGCCACGCCCACTTGGGGGGATGGGCAACCGCCGCGCGCGTGACCGCCAGTGTGCACCTGGCGGTTCGCGTCGGCTTGTGACCGCGGATCCGGTATTTGGCGGCCGGCGACGCCGTTGTCGCCGGCCTGGTCTGCGAGGAGGACATCAGTAGGCCCCCTTGGGTGCGATCATGACGCGAGCAGTGCGCCACATGATCATGAGGTCCGTCGCGATGGACCAGTTCTCGACGTAGCGGAGGTCGAGCCGCACGCTCTCCTCCCACGACAGGTCGCTGCGGCCGCTGATCTGCCAGAGGCCCGTGATGCCGGGCTTTATGTACAGACGCCGGTAGACGGTGCCGTCGTACGCCGTCACCTCGGCGGGCAGCGGTGGGCGGGGCCCGACGATGCTCATGTCGCCCCACAGCACGTTGAGGAACTGCGGCAGCTCGTCGATCGAGAACTTCCGGAGCACTGCTCCGACGCGCGTCACCCGCGGGTCCCGCTTCAGCTTGAACAGCGGGCCGGCGGCTTCGTTCTGCGCGTGGAGCTCGTGGCGCCGGGTCTCGGCGTCGACGCCCATCGTGCGGAACTTCACCATCAGGAACTGACGGCCGTCGCGGCCCACACGCAGCTGGTGGAACAGCACCGGACCGGGGGAGTCGAGCTTGATGGCGATCGCGATCAGCGGCGTGACGAGCAGGATCGGCACAAGGGCCAGCAGTGACAGCACGACGTCCATGGCGCGCTTGATCGCGTGGATGCCGCCTTCGAACTCCGGGATCTTCACCTGAACGAGCGGGAGGCCGTCCAGAGGTCGCAGCGAGAGTCGCGGCCCCGCGACATCGGTGAGCCGATTGCAGAGCACGAGTTCGGCTGCGGTGCCTTCCAGCTCCCAGCCGAGCCGCCGTACGAAGTCGGGGTCGCCGTCCGGTGTGCTGGCCACCACGATCGCGTCGGCGCCGGAGGCGCGGCCGTGCGCCGCGGTGGACCGGATCGAGCCGATCACGGGGTAGCGGTCGTCCTCGACGTCGATCGGCTCGGTCGACGCGTCGGTCGTCGTCGCACCGATCACGTGGTAGGCGTGGTGGGGGTCGTGCACGAGCTTCTCGATGACGTACTCGACGTCGTCCCGCGTGCCGGCGACGATCACGCGGGAGACGCACTCGCCGCGCCGGCGGTCGTGGATCAGCTGCTTGCGCCACATCCAGCGGGTGAACACGAGGGTGACCAGCCCGAACGGGAGGGCGACGAGCAGCTGCGCGCGCAGCCCGGGCAGCTGAGCGAGGATGAAGACGGTCGACAGGATGCCGAATGCCAGGCCCGTCGCGTGGCCGATGCGCTTGTACTCCGCGGAGCCGGCACCGAGCACGGCGGGCTCGCGGGTGCGCACCAGCCACAGCAGCGTCAGCCACGCGCAGACGACGAAGACCCCGATGCGGGCGGGTCCGGCGAGCTGGACGAGGCTCGTCACCGGCCCTGTCTCGAACATCATGGCCGCGGCGACGGCGACCGTGATGCTGACGGTGTCGGTCAGGTCCAACCGCCGCCGGTAGCGCCGCTCCCAGAGTCGGCGGCGCTCCAGCGACGGCTGGACCTTTGGGGCCATTGCAGCGGGAAGGGTGTCGAAGAGCGGGCGCGACGGGATCGGGCGTCGGCGGAGCGTTCGGGTCACTCCGCCGGCGCCCGCGGGCGCCGCGTCGATCGCGGTCGAGTTCAGACCGCGGTCCACCGCGCGCACGATGACGCGTCCTCAGCAGACATCAACTTCTCACTGGTCGGCGCGACGTCGTCGTCGGGCTCCGTTGTCGAGCTGACCATTCCCCAGTGCGCGACCCGGCCGGGTTGTCGGGTCGAAGGAATCCCCAGATCCCTTGCGCGATGTCACTGTACGCCCGCCGGGCGACGATCGGAAGAGTTTTCTTCTGAGAACTTGACAGCCCTTAAGGAAAACCGGTAATGCCCCCTGAGGTGCGCCCCGGCGGGCGTCAGCCGATGAGGTTGATCAGCGCGTCCAGTCCCATGCCGTAGTTGATGCGCACGGTCGGCAGGGCGAGCTTGTCGGTGCCGATCGTGACGTAGCCGGGCTCGATCGTGCGGGCCATGTCCCAGCCGGCCTGGCGCAGGCCCTCTTTCGCGGTGTCGTTGTAGTGCCCGAACGGGTAGGCCATGACCTCTTTGACCCCGAGCACGCCGTACGACGTCTCCATGTCGGCGACGATCTCGGGCACCGAGAGGTTCGTGATGAGCCCGTCGCCGTTCGCGCCCGCACGATGCATGTCATGGGTGTGCGAGCGCCGCAGTACGTAGATGTTCGGCGGCGGATCCTGCCGGTACGCCGTGATCATGAACGAGGTCGTGAGCACCTTGTACTTGTCGACGACGGGCACGGCGAGGTCGAACCACGTCTGGTCGGCGTCGTCGTCGGTGACGATCACCGAGTGGTTCGGCAGGAACAGGCGCCCGTCGATGAACGCCGACAGCTCGTCCCACGTCGGCAGGTAGAAGCCCGTCGTCGCGATGTGGTTCATGTGCGCGTCGAAGTCGCCGATGTACGCGTAGTTCCCGCGCAGCCAGCCGCTCTCGCCGCCGGGGTCGGCGGTGAACTGGTGGTACATCAGGATCGGGATGCGGGCGTCCTCGGCCGCGTTCTGTTCCGGGCTCATCCACGCGCCGTGCAGCGTCACGCGCTGCTCGGTGCACACGACGGGCTCGGACCCGTTGACGCGTCCGGGGATCGCGAAGGCCGCGGCATCCTCCGGCGTCGCGTACCAGCCCGCGAACACGAGCCCGTCCCGCGAGGGGATCGGCAGCCCCGTGTACAGTGCGCCCTGGGTCTGCAGCATGGGTGCGTCGGCGATGCCGTCGCCGGCGAAGCTCACCGCGCAGGCCGCGGGGTCGGCGGACGACGCGAGGAGCTGCTCCTCGGGCGTCAGCGGCGTCGGGGTGGGCGTGGGCGCTGCCGACTCGGTGGCCGCGGGCGCAGCATCCGTGTCCCGGTCCTCCGCGCCCGCACGTGCGAAGCCGATCGCCGCGACAGTGCCGCCGACGACGGCGAGCAGCACGACCGCTCCCGCGATGCCCGCGAACAGGCGCCGCCGACGCACCCGCGCCGACGGTCGTCGGGCGGGAGGTGTGCCGAAGGTGGACATACGACTCCCCGGGTCCGGACCGCGCATCCCCACGTGCGATCTCTGAGGGGATGCTACCTGGATGCTGCGGCCCGCCGTCCGACTGCGGCGCGGGTTGTGGATGATCGGCGTCGCTCGACGAGTACGCTCGTGTCCCGTGCTGCCTCCGGACTGGATCGAACACCGCCGCGCCGACGGCGAGATCCTCGGTTGGATGCTCGCGTCGGGCGATGGCTTCCGCGTCTTCGACCTGCTCGGTCGCGAGCGCACCCCTCCGGCCGCCGGCGAGCTCGAGTGGCTCGACGCGGAGGAGCTGCTCGAGGAGCTGGGCATCGGCTATCTCGCCGATCGGTGGACCCTCCGCCTGACGGACGGCACGCAGCGCCCGGTGCGGATCGCCGAGGCGAGCGTCCGGGGCGTCACCGTCGTCGCTGACGAGTACGGCGCCGCCTCGGCCGTCGGGGCGGATCCCGAGCGGTTCCGGCTGCCGTTCCCGGTGACCTCCGAGCTCGCCGAGCGATCCGACTGAACCTCGCGCCGGCCGCGTGGGTACGCTGTGAGCCATGACGATCCTCGTGCTCACCCTTGTCGGAGGCGATCGAGCCGGTCTCGTCGCGGCTGTCGCCGATGTCGTCGATCGCCACGGCGGCAACTGGGAGAACAGCCAGCTCGCCGAGCTGTCGGGCGTGTTCGCCGGGGTCGTCGAGGTCTCCGTCACCCCGGCGCGCGCCGACGAGCTCCGCGAGTCGCTCTCGGTGCTCGACGGACTTCTCTCCGTGACGGTCAGCACGGGCTCCGAGCCCTCGCCGCAGGATGCGGCCATGCGGCCGCTCGCCCTGCAGGTGATCGGCAACGACCATCCCGGCATCGTCAGGGAGATCACGACGGTCCTGCGTTCCCACGACATCAGCATCGACCGCATGACCACCGAGACGCGGGAGGCGGCCATGTACGGCGGTCGGCTGTTCGAGGCCACGGTGAAAGCCCGGATCCCGGCATCCGTCGACCTCGCCGCCCTCACTCAGGAGCTCGAGCGGCTCGCCACCGAGATCCAGGTCGACGTCACCTTCGAGCCCTGAACCCGCCCGCAGCCTCCGCGGTCAGGCGAGGTCGCGCAGCCGCGCCGCGAGACCGGTGCCGTCGCCGGCGCGCCGCTCGTAGCCGACGGCGATGATGAGCAGCACCGCGCCGACGACCGACAGTGTGATCCACCACGGCATCGCCTCGATGCCGCGGCCGATCTGCACCATGAACGCGAGCACGTTCTCGACCGGCAGCACGATGATCCCGATGAGGAACGGCGCGGCGAGGCGCTGCGTCGCACCCACCAGGATCGCCACCAGCGCGATCGCCATCACGAGGATCGCGCGCCACGTGCGCGGGTCGGTGTAGGTGGCGGCGACGGACGCGCTCAGCATCGTGACGAGCCCGGGCGCCAGCAGCGGCCACGAGCCGGTCCAGCCGGCCGGCCACGCTTCGAGCGACCTCAGCGGCGGGAAAGAGGCGGGCCGGCGCAGCGCGAGCGCGCCCGCCGCGAGGAGGAACAGTCCCAGCGGCAGCGAGAACCACTCGACCCGCAGATCGCGCGGACTCCACGCGACCACCGCGGTCGTGAACGACATCGCAAACAGGAACCACACCGGCGGCAGCGCGGTTCGTCCGCGAAGCCCCCGTGCGGCGACGGCCACCAAGAGCACGAGCAATGCCAGCAGCAGCGCCCACATCGTCCAGATGACGAACCAGTCCCGCTCGATC
>JAVBUG010000216.1:0-4950 GCA_031555515.1 Microbacterium sp.
CCGCGACCCTTGATCGTGAGGATGTCACCGGCCTGCACGCCGGGGCGCACCTCGAGGTCGACCGGACCGTCCAGCGACTCGATCGTCGTCGTGGTGCCCAGGATCGCGTCTGGCATCGAGACTTCGAGCGTGGCGAGCAGATCGTCGCCGTCACGGCTGAACACCTCGTGGGGCGTGACCGTGACCTCTATGTACAGGTCGCCGTTCGGGCCTCCGGCGGGGCCGACCTCGCCCGAACCGGGAAGCTGCAGGCGCAGGCCCGTCTCGACGCCCGCCGGAATGTCGAGCGACACCGTGCGGCGCGAACGGACGCGTCCCTGCCCCTGGCACGTGGCACACGGGTACGGGATGGTCGTGCCGTAGCCCTGGCAGACGTTGCAGGGCTGCGTCGTGACGACGTTGCCCAGCAGGCTCCGCACCTGGCGCTGGACATTGCCGGTGCCGTGGCAGATGTCGCACGTCACCGGGCTCGTCCCGGGCTGGCAGCACGAGCCCTGGCAGGTCTCGCACACCACTGCCGTGTCGACCTCGATGTCACGATGCGTGCCGAACACGACGTCGCCGAGCTCGAGCGTGACGCGCACGAGTGCGTCCTGGCCGCGCTCGCGGCGCGACCGGGGCCGACCGCCGCGGGAGCCGCCCGCGGCTCCGAAGAACGTCTCGAAGATGTCGTTGAACCCGCCGAAGCCGCCGGCGCCGCCGCCGAACGGCGAGTCGCGGCCGCCCATGTCGTAGCGGGCGCGCTGCTCGGGGTCGCTCAGCACGTCGTAGGCGTGCGTGACGAGCTTGAAGCGCTCGGACGCCTCCTCCCCGGGGTTCACATCCGGGTGCAGCTGTCGGGCCAGCCGTCGGTACGCCTTCTTGATCTCGTCGGTGGTGGCGTCGCGTGAGACGCCGAGGACCTCGTAGTGGTCAGCCACATTCGCCTTCCTGCCGCGGCGATGCCGCGGGATCGTGTGTGCGCGCGTGCGTCAGCGGGAGCTGTCGTCCTGCTCGAGCATGCGCGTGAGATAGCGCGCGACGGCGCGGACCGTCGCGAGGTTCGTGGGGTAGTCCATGCGCGTCGGGCCGAGCACGCCCACGCGGGCGAGCGATCCGGTCGCGTCGTAGTCACTGGCGACGACGGACGCCTCGCCCAGGCCGAACGCGTCGTTCTCACGGCCGATGCTCGCCGAGAGACCGTGTTCGTCGGCGACCATCTCGCCCATCAGCCTGAGCAGCGTCACCTGCTCCTCGATCGCCTCGAGGAGCGGGTAGATGCTGCCGCGGAAGTCAGACTCGCGCCGGGCGAGATTGGCGCTGCCGGCCATCACGAGCTTGTCCTGGCGGAACTCCTCGAGCTCTTCGGCGACGGCGCGGACGATCTCATCGGTCGCGCGCTCGTGCGCCGGCGCCTGCGCGTCGGGGCCTTCGAGGCGCTCGGCGATGCGCTGGAGTCCTTCCCGGACGGGCCGGCCGACCAGGAGGGTGCCCAGCCCGGCGCGGATGCGCGCGAGATCGGCGTCGTCGAAGTCCTCGCCGACGAAGGTGAGGCGCTGCGACACCCGGCCCGTATCGGTGACGACGATCACCAGCATGCGTCCGCCGCCCAGCTGCACGAGCTCGACGTGCGTGACGTTCGCACGCGCGAACGAGGGATACTGCACGATCGCGACCTGCCCGGTCAGCTGCGTGAGCGCGCGCACGGTGCGCACCAGCACGTCGTCGAGGTCGCCCGAGCCGTCGAGGAACGAGGCGATGGCGGCACGCTGCCCCGGAGAGAGAGGACGCAGCTCGGCCAGGTGGTCGACGAAGACGCGGTAGCCCTTGTCGGTGGGCACGCGGCCCGACGAGGTGTGCGGGGCGACGATCAGCTCTTCGTCCTCGAGCAGGGCCATGTCGTTGCGGATCGTCGCCGCGGACACGCCGAAGGCGTGGCGCTCGACGATCGCCTTGCTGCCGACCGGCTCGCGCGTGTCGACGTAGTCCTGGACGATTGCACGCAGCACCTGCAGTCCTCGTTCGCTGACCATCCCGCCTCCTCACGCCGCAGCTGGCACTCGCATGACTGGAGTGCCAATTCTATCCGATGCCCCTGTCAGGATCGTCGAGCGACGCAGGGTCTCGTTGCCGTCGCCGCGGAGTGCGCGGGCGCGGCGGGCGTCAGTCGGTGAGGGCGCGGACCACGGCATCCGCGAGGAGGCGGCCCCGGCGGGTGAGCACGACCCTCCCCCGCAGCGCCGCAGGACCCTCGATGAGCCCGTCCGCGATGAGCGCGGCGACCGCGTGACGGCCCTCGCCGAGGAGCTCCTCGACCGGCAGTCCCTCGCGGATGCGGGTGCGCAGCAGCACGGTCTCGAGGGTGCGGGCCGCAGCATCCGGGATCTCCCGTCCCGCGGCCGGCGACTCGCCCGCGGCGAGCCGCTGCGCGTACGCCGCCGGGTGCTTGACGTTCCAGAACCGCACGCCCGCGACGTGGCTGTGCGCACCGGGGCCGAAGCCCCACCAGTCCGCGCCGACCCAGTACGCGAGGTTGTGGCGGGAGCGGTGCGCGTCGCCGCGCGCCCAGTTCGACACCTCGTACCAGTCGAACCCGGCCGCCGCGAGCATGTCGTCGGCAAGCTCGTACATGTCGGCCTGCAGGTCGTCGTCGGGTGCGACGACCTCGCCCCGGCGGATCTGCCGCGCGAGCTTGGTGCCGTCCTCGATGATGAGCGCGTACGCCGAGATGTGGTCGGGCTCGAGCGCCACCGCGGCCTCCAGCGACGCGCGCCAGTCGTCGAGCGACTCGCCGGGCGCGCCGTAGATGAGGTCGACACTGACGTGGAGTCCGGCGCCACGTGCGGCGGCGACGGCGGTGCGGACGTTGTCGGGATCGTGCGTGCGGTCGAGCGCCGCGAGGACGTGCGGAACTGCCGACTGCATGCCCACCGACAGGCGCGTGACGCCGGATGCCGCGAGCTCGGCCGCGACCGCGGGAGTGACGGTGTCGGGGTTGGCCTCGACCGTGATCTCGGCGCCGTCGGCGATGCCGAAGGTGTCGCGGACGCCCGCGAGCATCCGCGCGAGATCGCCGGGCGGGAGCAGCGTCGGGGTGCCGCCGCCGAAGAACACCGTCGACGCGGGCCGATTGCCCCCGGCGCGCTCGAGGACGGGCGCGGCCAGCGCGATCTCGCGAAGCAGCGTGTCGGCGTACTCGTCCTGGCGCGCCCCCCGCAGCTCCGACGACGTGTAGGTGTTGAAGTCGCAGTACCCGCAGCGGACGCGGCAGAAGGGGACGTGCAGATACACGCTGAACTGGGCGGCCGGATCGATGCGCGTGCCGGCCGGCAGCGAGCCGTCCGTGGGAACGGGCTCGCCGAGCGGAAGAGCGGAGCCCATCAGCGCCTCACGCGGGAGTCGTGTACAGCGGCGAGATCGCGCGCAGGTACCGCGTGAACAGCTCGCGACGACGGCGCTTCGTGAGCCCCGGAAGCATCCGGTACAGCACGGCACGGGGCGCGTCGAACGCGCGGACGGTGAACCAGACCTCGTCGTTGTCGTACCAGTCGAGCATGAACGACTCCTCGCCGCTCACGACGGAGTCGCTCACGGTGCCGAGCGCGAAGCCCACCCGTCGAGGCTCCTCGACGGCGAAGATGACGCGCAGCTCCGCGTCGGCGCGCAGCCCCTTGACGCGGCCGTCCACGCGGATGGTCGTGCCCGCGCCGACGAACGGCGTGCCGTCGGCGTCGAAGCGCTGCTCGGCTTCGGAGCGGCTGGGCTTGACGGGGTTGCCCTCGGCGTCGAAGCTCACCCCCGAGTACATCGGGCCGGACGCGGGACGCACGTCGGTGAGCTCGAGCCCGGCGCCGCGCTGAGCGGTCCATGACATGAGCGCTTCGCCCGCGGCGCGGAAGCGCGCTTCGCCGCTGCCGATCCGCCACGACTGCTCTGCAGGGATGCTGCGCTCCGGCGGGTACTGCATCAGATCCGGCGCTTGGGTCGCCCCGACAGCGGCATAGTCGACGGTGTCGTCACGGAAGGTTCCTCGACGCATGGATTCCAGCCTACTTCGCGAGTCGCATCACTTCTTGGCAGGACCCTCGACGTCCCCTGAGAGCGCGGCGATGAACGCCTCCTGAGGGACCTCGACGCGACCGACCATCTTCATGCGCTTCTTGCCCTCCTTCTGCTTCTCGAGGAGCTTGCGCTTGCGCGAGATGTCGCCGCCGTAACACTTCGCGAGGACGTCCTTGCGCATCGCGCGGATGTTCTCGCGGGCGATGATGCGGGCGCCGATGGCAGCCTGGATCGGCACCTCGAACTGCTGGCGAGGGATGAGCTTGCGCAGGCGCTCGGTCATCATCGTGCCGTACGCGTACGCCTTCTCGCGGTGCACGATCGAGCTGAACGCGTCGACCTTGTCGCCCTGGAGCAGGATGTCGACCTTGACGAGGTCGGCGGTCTGCGAGCCGGCGGGCTCGTAGTCGAGGCTCGCGTAGCCCTGCGTCTTGGACTTCAGCTGGTCGAAGAAGTCGAACACGATCTCGCCGAGGGGCATGTGGTAGCGCAGCTCGACGCGGTCCTCGCTGAGGTAGTCCATGCCGAGGAGCGATCCACGGCGAGACTGGCACAACTCCATGACGGTGCCGACGTAGTCCTTGGGCAGCAGGATGCCGACCTTCACGACGGGCTCGGAAACTTCGGCGACGCGGCCGTCGGGGTACTCGCTCGGGTTGGTCACGACGACGGTCTCGCCGGTGTCCGTCGTGACCTCGTACGTCACCGACGGCGCGGTCGTGATGAGGTCGAGGTCGAACTCGCGCGAGAGTCGCGCGGTGATGATCTCGAGGTGGAGCAGGCCCAGGAAGCCGCAGCGGAAGCCGAAGCCCAGCGCGACGGAAGTCTCGGGCTCGTACTGCAGTGACGCGTCCGAGAGCTTGAGCTTGTCGAGCGCTTCGCGGAGGTCGGCGTAGTCGCTGCCGTCGA
>JAVBUG010000131.1:0-14783 GCA_031555515.1 Microbacterium sp.
GGCGCCCCGCCACCCGGCTGACCGGGAGGCGGGGCGCTTCTGCATGAACCGCTGCGGTTCTCTCTCCGCGAACCCCGGGTCATCCACAACGTGCGTCGCAATGCCGCCGCATGTCGGCGTCAGCTATTAGGCTCGGAGAACAGCTGGGGGGCTCGCGCCCCCGACGTACGAGGAGGAGCGGCATGGCACGCATCGGTGAGAGCGCCGACCTGTTCAAGTGCTCCTTCTGCGGCAAGAGCCAGAAGCAGGTCCAGCAGTTGATCGCCGGACCCGGCGTCTACATCTGCGACGAGTGCGTCGAACTGTGCAACGAAATCATCGAAGAGCGCATGGCCGAGTCGTCGTCGGGCGTCGTCGCCGACTTCGACCTCCCGAAGCCGCGTGAGATCTTCGCGTTCCTCGAGGAGTACGTCGTCGGGCAGACCGACGCCAAGCGAGCACTCTCGGTCGCCGTGTACAACCACTACAAGCGTGTGCGCGCCCACGGCACCATCCAGTCGGCCGAGCAGCGCGCCGACGAGATCGAGATCGCCAAGAGCAACATCCTGCTCCTCGGCCCGACGGGCTGCGGCAAGACCTACCTCGCACAGACGCTCGCGAAGCGCCTCAACGTGCCGTTCGCCGTCGCCGACGCCACTGCGCTCACCGAGGCGGGCTATGTCGGCGAAGACGTCGAGAACATCCTCCTCAAGCTGCTGCAGGCGGCCGACTTCGACACCAAGCGCGCCGAGACGGGAATCATCTACATCGACGAAGTCGACAAGATCGCCCGCAAGGCAGAGAACCCGTCGATCACGCGAGACGTCTCGGGTGAGGGCGTGCAGCAGGCACTGCTGAAGATCCTCGAGGGCACGGTCGCGTCGGTGCCGCCGCAGGGCGGCCGCAAGCATCCGCACCAGGAGTTCATCCAGATCGACACGACGAACGTGCTGTTCATCGTGGCCGGTGCGTTCGCCGGGCTGGAAGACATCATCTCGTCCCGCGTCGGCAAGCACGGCGTCGGATTCGGCGCTTCGCTGCAACGCAAAGACGAGGACCTCAACCTGTTCGGCGACGTGCAGCCCGAAGACCTGCACAAGTTCGGCCTCATCCCGGAGTTCATCGGCCGGCTCCCCGTCGTCGCCTCGGTCTCGCCGCTCGACCGCGAGGCGCTCATGGAGATCCTCACCGAGCCGAAGAACGCGCTCGTGAAGCAGTATCACCGCATGTTCGAGCTCGACGGTGTCACGCTCGAGTTCGACCGTGAGGCGCTCGAGGCGATCGCCGACCTCGCGGTGGCACGCAAGACCGGTGCGCGCGGCCTTCGCGCGATCCTCGAGGATGTGCTCGGCCCGATCATGTTCGAGATCCCTTCGACCGACGATGTCGACAAGGTCATCGTCACGCGCGCCGCCGTCGACGAGGGGGCGCCCCCCACGCTCGTGCTCCGGGAGAAGCGCAAGAGCGCCTGATTCAGGTTCCACCGCCGCGAGAGTTCAGCGCATGACTGACGTCGAACCGGATCTCGAGGGGTTCTGCGGCGTCGTCAGCGCGCGGCGCGGCAATGACGTGCTCGGGGAATGGGCTGTCGGGTTCGCAGACCGAACGGCCGGTGTGCCGAACACTCCCGGGACGCGCTTCGGACTCGCCAGCGGCACCAAGACCTTCACCGCACTGACCACCCTCTCGCTCATCGGTGACGGCCTCCTGCGTCTGGACACTCGCGCGCGAGAGCTCCTCGGGACCGACCTCCCGCTGATCGCCGACGATGTCACCATCGACCACCTGATGAGCCACACCTCCGGAATCGGGGACTACCTCGATGAGGAGATCGATGCGCTGGCGCCCCTGAGCGTGCCCGTCCAGCAGCTCGACTCCACGCCCGCCTACCTGCCGATGCTCGAGGGGTACCCGACGAAGTTCCCGGCCGGCGAACTATTCTCGTACTGCAACGGGGGCTACGTCGTGCTCGCGATCATCGCCGAGCGCGTCGCGGGCATTCCGTTCGCCGACCTCGTGCGGACCCGCGTCTTCGGGCCGGCGGACATGGGCGCGTCGGGCTTCCCGCGCTCCGACCGGCTTCCGCCCGGCACGGCCACCGGCTACAAGGAGGACGGCCGTACCAACGTGTTCGCGCTCCCCGTCGTCGGGTCGGGGGACGGAGGAGCGCACTCCACGGTCGGCGATCTCCACCGCTTCTGGCGTGCGCTCCTCGCCGGGCGCATCGTTGATCCCTCGCTGGTGACGCTGCTCACCGAGCGGGTCACCGACGACGCCGGAGACGGACTCGGCTACGGGCGAGGAGTGTGGCTCGATGATGACGATCTCATCATCGTGGGTGGCGACCACGGCGTCGTTGCGGCCAGCCGGCATCACCCGCCGACCGCGACCACGGTCACCGGCCTCGCGAACGTCGAGGTACCGACCTTCGCCCGCGTCCGCGAGCTGATGCACGCGGTCAAGAAGGACGGTGTCGTACCCGCCGAGTAGTTTCGGGCCATGCCCGCGGTCCTTCCCTTCTCGATCCACGTGCCCGAGGCCGACCTCGCCGATCTGCGGGAGCGTCTCTTCCGGTTCCGACCGCTTCCGGACTCACCGCGGCGGCCGACCTCGGGCATGAACGCGGGGTACCTCGCGGAGCTCGTCGAGACCTGGCGGGCATGGGATTGGCGCGCGCGTGAGGAGTGGCTGAACGCCCACCCGCAGTTCCTCGCCGACATCGGCGACACCACCGTCCACTTCGCGCACCTTCGCTCGGCGCGCGCCGATGCCCCGGCGCTTCTCGTGATGCACGGCTGGCCGCACACGTTCGCCCTGCAGCTCGACTTCGCGGATCTGCTCCCCGACTTCCACGTGGTCGTGCCGAGCTTCCCGGGCTTCGCGTACTCGTCCGCCTATGCCGACGGCCCGATGACCGAGACCCGGTTGGCCGCAACGATGCATGCCCTCATGACCGAGGTGCTGGGGTACACGTCCTACCTCACGTACGGCGAGGACGTCTCCGCGAACGTCAACGATCTGATCGCGGGTTCGCATCCGGATGCGGTAGCGGGAGTCGTGGTCACCCACTCGCATTTCCCGTCGATGGCGGAGCGTCCCGGGCTCACCGCTGCGGACGAGGTCGCGTTCTTCGCACGGCTCGAGCGGTGGGGCGGCGCCAACGGCGCGTACGGGCACGTGCAGGCGACGCGCCCCGACACGCTCGCGGCCGCCCTGAACGACTCGCCGGCGGGGCTGCTCGCCTGGCTGACCGAGAAGCTCGTGGAGTGGAGTGACACCCCGCCAGGCGACGCGCGCGAGGTCGAGCGGCGGATCTCGCGGGACCGGATCCTCACCGAGGCGATGATCTACTGGACCACCCAGAGCATCGGCACGTCGTTCCGGCCGTACTACGAGGGCGCCGACCAGCCCGACGAGATGCCGCCGGTCGAGGTGCCGGCATCCATCCACATCCAGCGCCACGAGGGCGACTACCCGGAGTCGCTGGCGAGGCGCTTCTACCGCGATCTGCGACTCTTCGAGAGGCTCGACGAGGGCGGGCACTTCGCGATCGCCGAAGTGCCCGCCATCATGGCCGAGCGGGTGCGCGCGTTCGCCCGCGAACTCGACCTGCTGTGAAGGCTGCTAGCCCACCAGTCCGCGGCGCTCGAGGAGCGGCTGGATCTCGGCATCCCGACCGCGGAAGTCGCGGTAGGCCTCGAGGGGGTCCTTCGACCCGCCCACTCCCAGCAGCCGCCCGCGGAAGCGGTCGCCGTTCTCGCGGCGCAGGCCGCCGTTCTCGCGGAACCACTCGACGGTGTCGGCGTCGAGCACCTCGCTCCAGATGTACGAGTAATAGCCCGCGCTGTAGCCGCCCGAGAACACGTGTGCGAAGTACGTGGACGAGTAGCGCGTCGGGACGACCGGGTTGTCGAGGCCGATGTCGGCGAGGGCCCTCGCCTCGAAGTCCGCGACATCGATGTCTGCCGCGGCGTCGTCCACCGACAGCGAGTGCCACGTCTGGTCGAGCCAGGCAGCACCGAGGTACTCGCTCGTCGCGAAGCCCTGGTTGAAGGCCTCGGACGCGTGCAGCTTCTCCACGATCTCCGCGGGCAGCGGTTCACCGGTGTCGATGTGACGGGCGTACGACGCGAGGATCTCGGGCCAGTAGATCCACATCTCGTTGACCTGGCTGGGGAACTCGACGAAGTCGCGGTAGACGTTGGTGCCGGCGAAGTGCGGGTACGTCACGGTCGCGAACAGCCCGTGCAGCGCGTGACCGAACTCGTGGAACAGCGTGGTCACCTCGTCCAGGCTCAGCAGCGTCGGGCGCCCCTCAGCGGGCTTCGGCACGTTGAGGTTGTTGACCACGATCGGCTGTGTGCCGCGCAGCCGGGACTGCAGCACGATCGAGTTCATCCACGCACCGCCGCGCTTGGTGTCTCGTGTGTAGAGGTCGAGGATGTACAGGCCGAGCGTCGATCCGTCGGCGTTGTGGATCTCGAACACGCGCGCGTCGGGGTGGTACGCGGCGAGGTCGGTGCGCTCGGCGAACGTGATGCCGTACAGATCGGTGGCCGCCCGGAACACGCCGTCCTGGAGCACCCGCTCCGCCTCGAACCAGGGGCGCAGCGCGGCGCGGTCGAGGTCGTACTCGGCCGCGCGCACCTTCTCGGTGTAGAAGGCCCAGTCGTGCGCCTCCAGCGCGAACGGCTCCGGCTCGGCGTCGATGATGGCCTGCAGCTTGCCCTGCTCGCGCCGGGCATTGCGGGCGGCGGGCGCGGCGAGCTGGCGCAGCAGGTCGTGGACCGCTGCGGGGGAGCCGGCGGTCTCGTCCGACGTGATGTACGACGCGTGCGAGTCGTAGCCGAGCAGCGCCGCCCGCTCGGCGCGGAGCCTGACGATCTCGAGCAGGGTGGCGCGGTTGTCGTGCTCGTTGCCGCGCGAGCCCCGGGAGCGGGATGCCGCGAGCAGGCGCGCACGGGATCCACGGTCGGTCAGGCTCGACAGGTAGGGATGCCCCGTGAAGAGGGTCAGGGTCACGACCCACTTGCCCTCGAGCCCGCGATCCGCTGCCGCCTGAGCCGCCGCCGACAGCTCACCCTCGGAGAGCCCGTCGAGCTCGGACGCGTCGTCGAACACGATCGCGAGCTCATTGGTGTCGGCGAGGAGGTTCTTCTCGAACTGCGTGGTGAGGGTCGACAGCCGCTGGTTCAGCTCCGTGAGGCGCTGCTTCGCCGCGTCATCCAGTCCCGCACCGGCGTGGACCATCTCGGTGTGGTGGCGCTCCACGAGGTATCGCTGCTCGGGCGTCAGATCAAGCTGGTCGAGCTGTTCGTGGATCGTCCTGATGCGCCAGAACAGGTCCGAGTCCAGCTGGATCGAGTCCTGGTGCGCCGACATGAGCGGCGCGAGCTGCTCTTCGATCTCCTGGATCTCGGCCGTCGCATCGGCCGACGAGACGGTGTAGAACGTCCGCGCGACATCACCGAGGAGTCGTCCGCTCTCTTCCAGCGGCACCAGGGTGTTCTCGAACGTGGGCATCGAGCGCACACGCGTGATCGCCGCCACTTCGCGCGCGTGATCGGCGAACGCCTGCTCGAACGCCGGCAGGTAGTGCTCGGGGCGGATGGCCGCGTACTCGGGCAGACCGTACGGCAGCGTGCTGGGGGACAGGAGCGGGTTCTCGTTCGGCATGGCGTCCAGCCTAGTCACGCCGACCGTCCATGCCGAGAGTCTTTTGCAAAGATCAGCTTGCAAACTATTGATTGCAAAGCAGTACTTGCAAAGACTTCTTTGCATCGCTACTCTGGGGTCATGGCAGAGAACGAGACACCCGAGACCACGGATGCCGCCGCCCGCACCGAGGAGCGTCACAACCAGGATCGCGTCCTCGACTCCGGGGCGCTCCGGGCTCTGGCGCACCCGTTGCGCGTGAAGATCTACGACATCCTCAGCCAGTACGGCCCGCAGACGGCGAGCTCACTCGCGGAGCGGCTGGGGGAGTCCAGCGGGTCGACGAGCTACCACCTCCGCGCTCTCGCCAAGCAGGACCTCATCCGCGAGGCAGAGGACCGCGGCACCGGCCGCGAGCGCTGGTGGGAGCGTCCCGTCGGCGGCGTGTCGTTCGCGAACCCCGACGCCATGGCGACGCCCGCGGGCCGCGCAGCGACGCAGGTCGTGATGAACGAGTTCCTGCGCAACCGCAACGACCAGCTGCTCGACTTCGTCAACCGGGGGATCGGGGGCGAAGACGAGATGTGGCAGGACGGCACCCTGATCTCCACCGCCACCGCGCGCCTCACCGCCGAGCAGAGCAAGGAACTGGCGCTCAAGATCATGGCGCTCATCGACGAGACCGTCGACAACTACCGCAATCAGACCGGCGAGAACGTCCGTCCCGTCACCATCCGGGCCGACCTCTTCCCGCTCCCGCAAATAGGAGGACAGTCATGACCGCCATCACGGCAGACGAACTCGCGACACGTGGGTTCCGGGCATCCGCCACCCGATTCGACCGGGCGCTCCTGCGCACGGCATCCGCTCTCGATGCGTACGTCGTCGCACGCCTCGAGAAGCGAGACGGCGCCCAGGAGCGCCGCGCACTGACCGCACAGGCCACCGCGAGCGGCGTCCGGCGCGAAGCCGAAGCGCGTGCCGCGATGGGGATGCTCCCGCGATGAGCGAGAGCGTCGATACGACCGAGCGGACCGGATCGCCGGCCGGGCGGGCACGCAGGGTCCCGCTCGGCCGCGATTTCGGCAAGCTGTGGACCGCGGCCGCCTTCAGCAATCTCGCGGATGGCCTCGGACGCGTGGCGGTTCCACTCATCGCCACCACCCTGACCCGCGACCCGCTCGCGATCTCGGCGATCACTGCGCTCGCGTTCCTCCCGTGGCTCGTCTTCGGCCTGCCGGCCGGCATGCTCGTCGACCGGTTCGATCGCCGCTGGATCATGGCGATCGCCAACGGCATCCGTGGACTCGCTGCGGTCGGGCTCGCCCTGCTCACCGTCACGGGGGCTCTCGACATCTGGTGGCTGTTCGCCGGTGTGCTGGTGTTCGGCCTCGGCGAGACGCTGTTCGACAACGCGACGAACGCGATCATGCCGGCTGTCGTCAAGCGCCCGGCGCTGGATCGGGCGAACGGCTGGATGCAGGCCGCACAGATCACGATCGACAGCTTCATCTCCTCGCCGATCGGCGGCGTGCTGTTCGCGATCTCGCTCGCACTGCCGCTGTGGGTCGGTGCCGCGGGCTACCTGATCCCGATCGTGCTGGCCGTGATGCTCCCGCTGTCCGCCGCGCGCCCGCTGCGCGACGCCCCTGCCTCGTCGGTGCGCGCCGAGGCCGCGGTCGCGGCCGGCGACCCGCTGGCGGCTTCAGAGGAAGCATCCGAGAGATCTGTCGAAGCGAATGCTGCCGCCACCGCCCGTCCGAGCGTCTCGGCTCGCGACGCCTTCCAGTACCTCTGGAACCACCGGTTCCTGCGCTCGATGGTGATCTTCACCTCGATCGTCGGTTCGGCGTTCGCCTTCGCCCAAGCGCCCGTGTACCTGTACTTCCTCGACGTGCAGCACGTTCCGGCGGCCGCGATCGGCGTGGTCACCGCCGGGATCGGACTCGGCGGGCTCGCAGGCTCGCTGGTCGCGTCATCGCTCGTCGCCAAGTTCGGTCGCGGAGCCGTGATGCTCGGCGCCAACATCGTCGCGGCCATCAGCCTCGCGGCGGTGTGGGCGGCGCCCGAGGCGATCACGGGAACCATCGCGTACGGCCTCATGGCCGCGGCCGTCTCCGTGTGGAACGTGCCGTGGGGCGCGCTGCGCCAGACGATCGTGCCGGGTCACATCTTCGGTCGCGTGCTGGGGATCACCCGCACCTTCACGTGGGGCATCTTCCCGTTCGCGACGCTTCTCGGCGGGTGGGTGGCCCGCATCGATCTGCGGCTGCCGTTCCTCATCGCCGCGGGAGTGACACTCGTCGCGACCCTCTTCGCCATCCGGTTGCTCCTCTCGGCGTCGCACCACGACGCGCCGGAGGAATGAGCAGCTGAGGCTTACGCGAAGCCGTCGTCCGGATCGTGCCGGACGACGGCTTCGCCGTCGGCGTCCAGCGACACGATCACACCCGTGTCGAGCTCCGCGATCGGCTTGCCCTCCAGCCACGTGAGCGTCCAGCGCGGACGCGGCTGACCGAGCTGGTCGGCGGGGATCGTGTCATCGACGGAACGGATGCCGCGCACCAGCGCGTCAGGGACGGCCTTGGGCGGTTCGTCGCCCGAGGTCCAGCGTGTTCCGAGCTGCATGTCACACCTCCTGAGGAGCGAGTTCGATCTCCGTGACGGAGACGGCGTCGGCCTCGACGTACTCGATCTCCGCGATCCGGCCGACCGCCTTGAGGTCGCCTTCCGCGAGCCGCAGCGCTTCGAGGGCGGCGGCCGGTCCGGCGAGCACCGCGCGGGCGACCGCGGTCTTCTGCGAGGCCTTCGCCTCGGTCTTCGCGCGGCGGATGCCGATGAGCGCCGCGCTCACTGCGGTCAGCACGGTGAGGTCGCCCCACTCCTCGTCCGGTGCGACGGGCCAGTCTGCGGTGTGCACCGAGCCCTCGTTGAACCACGACCAGGCCTCCTCGGTCGCGAACGCCAGCACCGGGGCCAGCAGGCGCAGGAGCGCCGACATCGCGAGGCGCAGCGCGAGCGCGGCCGAGGCCTGTCCGGCGTCGGTCTGGTTGTACGCGCGCTCCTTGACGAGCTCGAGGTAGTCGTCGCAGAACGTCCAGAAGAACGACTCGGTCACCTCGAGCGCGCGGGCGTGGTCGTAGTTCTCGAGGGCCTTCGTGGCGTCGCGCACGACGCCGTGGAGCGTCGCGAGCATCGACGCGTCGAGGGCGTGGGTCACCTCGGCACCTTCGGGCACCGGGAACGACAGCACGAACTTCGCGGCGGTGAGAACCTTGATCGCGAGGCGGCGGCCGATCTTGATCTGCGTCGGGTTCTGCGGGTCGAACGCCGCGTCGGTGCCGAGGCGGCTCGAGGCCGCCCAGTACCGCACCGCGTCCGAGCCGTGCTGCGCCAGGATGTCCGCGGGCGTGACGACGTTGCCCTTCGACTTCGACATCTTCTTGCGGTCGGGGTCGACGATGAAGCCGGAGATGGCCGCATCCGACCACGGTGCGCGACCGTCCTCCAGGGCGCTGCGCAGCATGGTCGAGAACAGCCAGGTGCGGATGATGTCCTGACCCTGCGGGCGCACGTCGAAGGGCGCCACGAGGCTCCAGAGCTCGGGATCGCGATCCCAGCCGCCCGCCAGCTGCGGCGTGAGGGACGACGTCGCCCACGTGTCGAAGATGTCGTTCTCGCCGTCGAAGCCACCCGCGACGCCACGCTGGTCGGCGCTGTAGCCCGGGGGCACGTCGATCGACGGATCGACGGGAAGGGACGCGAGATCAGGGGTGAGCACGCGGTCGTAGTCGCGCTCGCCGTTCTCGTCGAGGCCGTACCACAGCGGGATCGGCACGCCGAAGAAGCGCTGGCGCGACACGAGCCAGTCGCCGGTGAGACCGTTCGTCCAGTTCTCGTAGCGGACCCGCATGAAATCGGGATGCCACGACATCTGTTGTCCGAGTGCGATGAGCTTGTCGCGCAGCTCGGCGTCGCGCGCGCCGTTGCGGATGTACCACTGGCGCGTCGAGACGATCTCCAGCGGACGGTCGCCCTTCTCGAAGAACTTCACCGCGTGGCTGAACGGCTTGCCGACGGCGGTGATGTCGCCGGTCTCCTGCAGCTTCTCGACGAGGGCCTTGCGGGCGGAGAAGACGGTCTTGCCCGCCATCTCGGCCTCGTACCACGCGCCCGCCTCGGCGTTCGCGACGATCGAGGGCGCCTGGGGCAGGAAGCGCCCGTCGAGGCCGATCGTGGTCATGTTCGGCAGGTGGCGGCCGTCGGTGGTGCGCAGCTCCCGCCACCACACGATGTCGGTCACGTCGCCGAAGGTGCAGACCATCGCCGCGCCCGTGCCCTTGTCGGGCTGGGCGAGGTGGTGGCCGTGGATCTCGATGTCGGCGCCGAAAAACGGGCTCCGCACCTTCGTGCCGATGAGGTGCTTGTGAGGGCCCTCGGGGTGCGTGACGATCGCGACGCACGCCGGCAGCAGCTCGGGACGAGTGGTCTCGATCGTGATCGCGCCCGAGCCGTCCGCGAACGGGAAGTCGATGGTGTGGAACGACGCCTGCTGTTCGCGGTCCTCGAGCTCTGCCTGGGCCACGGCGGTGCGGAAGTCGATGTCCCACATCGTCGGCGCGAGGTCCTGGTAGGCCTCGCCGCGCTCGAGGTTGCGCAGGAACGCGCGCTGGCTCGTGCGGATCGTGTCGTCGGAGATGGTGCGGTACGTCTGCGTCCAGTCGACGCTCAGGCCGAGCTGGCGGAAGAGCGCCTCGAACTGCTTCTCGTCCTCGACCGTGAGCTTCTCGCACAGCTCGATGAAATTGCGGCGGCTGACGGGCACCTGGTCGGCGGCGCGGCTCGACTTGTTGTCGCCGCCCTCGAACGGCGGCGTGAAGTCGGCGTCGTAGGGCAGCGATGGGTCGCAGCGCACGCCGTAGTAGTTCTGCACGCGGCGTTCGGTGGGCAGGCCGTTGTCGTCCCAGCCCATCGGGTAGAACACGGTCTTACCCCGCATGCGCTCGTAGCGCACCTTGAGGTCGGTGTGCGTGAACGAGAAGACGTGTCCGATGTGCAGGCTCCCGGACGCCGTCGGCGGGGGAGTGTCGACCGAATACACGCCGGCGCGGCCGACCTGTGCGGCCCGTGCGCGATCGAACAGGTACGTGCCCTGCCCCGACCACGCGGCATCCCACTTCTCCTCGAGTCCCTCCAGCGCGGGCTTGTCCGGGATCTGACCCTGTGCGGGGCGGGCGTCGGTCATGGCGTCTCCTCGAGGCGATATGTGCGGCACTGTGTGAGCGTGCCTGAGTGTGGGATGTCGCTCGATTCTACCCGGGTGCAATGCACCCGCAGGGCGGGATGGATGCCGCGAGCCGAAGGAGTCAGGGAGCGGGCACGACGCCGGCTTCCGGCGTGACGGAGACGATCGTGCCGAATTGCGGTCCGGTGAGAGTCAGCGTGTAGGTGAGGCGATCGGCGCTGGCCACATAGTTCGCGGACGTTCCATCGGGCAGGTCCACGAGGATGGTTCCTTCCGGCGTCTGCAGAACTGACGCGTCCGGCGTGAGTACGAGCTGGTCCGGCCGGATCCCCGAGGCGCTCTGCTGGTCGATCATCATCGCCGCGGTGCCGGCGGACTCGATGAGCGCGGCTTGCTCCGCGGCAGCCGATGCGAAAGTCGGCTCGGGCGGTGCGGCCGAGATCTGGTGGAGCGCGAACTGCAACAGCCACCACGCCGCGAAAAGGACTGTGGCGACGGCGAGGAGGCTCCGCCGACCGCGACCACCGTGCCGGGCTCTCAGCCGGCGGGCGCCGGGGGCGCGGACCGTGCGGGGGCCACGCTGCTCCGGCAGAGGAGCCGGCACGCTGCGTGGGGTCGCGTTGCTTGCTCTCGCGCCCGCCTCCACCCGGGCGCGCATCGCCTCGAACTGGGATCGCAGGAGGTCCCCGTCCGTGGCAGGCGCCGGCAGCGTCGTCCAGGTGTCCGGCCGAACCGCCGCCTCGACGATCCGGCTCACCTGGTCATCGCTGAAGACGCGCGAGCGGCCACGCAGGAACTCGACGAGGCGCGACGCGTCCATGACGTGTGCCTCGCGGTGGAGCAACGCCGGCGGAGCGGTGACGGTGACCGAAAGCGCGTCCACCACAGCGATCACGCCGACCGCGTCGACGGCGAGGCCTGACGTCCTCCGCACAGCCTCCTCCGTCCGGCTGACCTCGAGTTCGAGGTTCCGCAGGTAGGGCACCTGGTGGTTCTCGACCCGTAACCCGTGGCCCGCGGCCCAGACCCGCTTGCCGAAGTGCCGCTTGGTGTTGATGACGTAGACGCCTGCGGGGCCGATGACGAGGTGATCGAGATCGCTGCCTCGTTCGCCGACCGGGATGGAGTGGAGGACTGTCCAACCGTCGTCCAGCGTGCCGAGCAGCAATCCGACGCGGATCTCGCCGAGCGCGCCCGAGTACCAGCTCTCTGCTTCCGGATCCAAGTGGGCCTTCAGATGGTCGTCACGCGGGCGCTCCGCAGCTGTGCTCTGCTGGCGCGCGATCATCTCCTCGATGACAGCGTGACCGGGGATCCGCGATCGAAGGCTCGGCACAGGCGGCTGCTCCGCCTCCGGCAGCGGTGGTGACGGCTCGACGTCGGGCACGTGGTCACCGTACCGGAGGGTCGCGACACGCACGAAACCGCAGGTCTGGAGGGGGAAGTCCCACTCGGGCGGGATGGATGCCGCGGCCCGCAGCATCCATCCCGGTTCAGGCGTTCGCCGTCGCAGTCGCAGGGTCCGTCGCGAGCTCCGGCTCGACGACGCGACGGGCGGCGAACCACGCCGAGACGAGGGTGACGGCCGACAGGATCGCAAGGATCACGCCGGGGTGCCACCAGGCGAAGCCCGTGGCTACACCCAGCTCGAAGGTGAGGTACGGCACGAAACCGCTGATCGTCGCGGCCAGCGCGTACGAGAACGACAGCGCGGAGTAGCGGAAGCGGTCGGGGAAGAGGTCGTTCATGAGACCCCCGAGCGCCGCCCAGGCCATCGTCGGCAGGATGCCGCCGACGAGCATCGTCGCGATGAGGATCGGGAAGGTCGCGAACTGGAGCAGGAAGTACATCGGGAACGTGATGAGGAGCGTGCCCAGCGCGCCCCACACGACGACATTCGCCGAGCCCACCCGGCTGGCCCACGCGCCGAACAGCGGGATGGTGACGAGCTGCAGCAGACCGCCGATCGTGGTCGCGACGAGCAGGTCCTGGAAGCTGAAGCCGAGCTGCTCCACGCCGTAGTTGACGGTGTACGTGTTCATCAGCGAGTACGACCCGATGCCGAGGAGGGCCGCGCCGATGGCGATCGCCATCGCGCCGGGCCGCTTCGCGAACATCGTGAGGAACGGGACGCGGTCGCGGCGTCCCTCGGCGACGACGCTCTCGAACACGGGCGTCTCGGTGATCGACCATCGCAGGTACAGCGACACGAGCAGCAGCGGGATCGCGAGGAGGAAGGGAATACGCCACCCCCACTCGGCGATCTGCTCTGCCGGAAGCACGGCCGTGAGGACGATGAACACCGTCGCGGACAGGATCGAGCCGACGGGGGATCCGAGCTGGGGGACCGCGGCGTAGAAGGCGCGCTTGAGGGGTCCGGAGTTCTCTGTGGCGATGAGGATCGAGCCGCCCCACTCCCCGCCGAGCGACAGGCCCTGCACGATGCGCAGGATGATCAGCAGAACGGCGCCGAGCCAGCCCGCCTGCGCGTAGGTCGGAAGGAGGCCGATGAGGCCGGTGGCGACGCCCATGAGGGCGACGGTCCACAGCAGGGTCGCGCGACGGCCCAGCCGGTCGCCCATGTAGCCGAAGATCACGGCGCCGATCGGGCGCACGACGAACGCGAGCGCGATGGTCAGGAACGCCGCGCTGGTCGCTCCGAACTCGCCCAGCGGGTCGAAGAAGAGCGGCCCGACGAAGAACGCCGAGAAGTACGCGAAGAGATAGAAGTCGAACGACTCGAGGGAGGTGCCCACCATCGATGCCCACGCCACGCGGCGCGTGGGGGCGGTCTCGAGGGCGAGCGCGGTGTCGGGTGCGGCTGCGGTCACGGGCGTCAATCTTGGCACGAGTCCAGAAACCTCGACGGCCGCCGCCGCATTCCCCTTGCCCGGCCACGGTAGAATCGTCGGACCAGCGCGGATCCGGCCATCACCGGGGAGCTCTCGGAAGAACAGGACGCCACCCACGTGTCGTCCCCACTAGAACCGAGCGGGTCAGGCCCGTCACAGCCGCTGTGAGAGAGGGCGGTCGCCTCGGCGTCGTCAATGCAGGGTGGTACCGCGGTACGTCTGGTCAGGGTTCCAGGCAGTGTCGTCCCCGCAGGAAGCACACGAGCGAGCACCTGCGAGAGAAGATGACCTACCCCCGCCCCTCCGCCTTCGGGCCCGCGGCCGACGCCGCGCCCGCCCCCGTCGTTCCGAGCCCCCGCTTCCCCGAGATCGAGCAGGAGACGCTCGCGTTCTGGGAGGCCGACCGCACCTTCCGCGCGTCCATCGATCAGCGCGACGGCGCCGAGGAGTGGGTCTTCTACGACGGCCCGCCCTTCGCCAACGGGCTGCCGCACTACGGCCACCTGCTGACCGGCTACGCCAAGGATGTGTTCCCGCGCTTCCAGACGATGCGCGGCAAGAAGGTCGACCGCGTCTTCGGCTGGGACACCCATGGCCTTCCCGCCGAGCTCGAGGCGATGAAGCAGCTCGGCATCACCGAGAAGAGCGAGATCGAGGCGATGGGCATCGCCACGTTCAACGCCAAGTCGCGCGAGTCCGTGCTGGCCTACACCCGCGAGTGGGAGGACTACGTCACCCGCCAGGCGCGCTGGGTGGACTTCGAGCGCGGCTACAAGACGCTCGACCTCACGTACATGGAATCCGTGCTGTGGGCGTTCAAGACGATCTACGACAAGGGACTGGCCTACGAGGGGCACCGCGTGCTGCCCTACTGCTGGCGTGACGAGACGCCGCTCTCGGCGCACGAGCTGCGCATGGACGACGACGTCTACAAGATGCGCCAGGACCCGTCGGTCACCATCACCTTCCCGCTCGTGGGCGCAAAGGCCGAGGCGCTCGGCCTCACCGCGGTGCGCGCCCTCGCGTGGACCACGACCCCGTGGACCCTGCCG